>CAZKXG010000016.1:11465-32323 GCA_964556465.1 uncultured Cryomorphaceae bacterium
GACTCTTCGATCTTCATGCATCCGACTACTTGGAAAGCTTCAGGTCACGTGGATGCTTTCAACGATCCTTTGATCGATAATAAGGACAGCAAGAAACGCTACCGTGCCGATGTATTGATCGAGGACTACCTCGAGAAGTACCGCCAGAAAATTGAGAAAGATGTTGCAAAAGGAATAAAACGATTCGGCGATGATTTTGACGAAGCGCAATTCAGAGCTACGAATCCCAATGTGCAACGGAATCAAACAAAGATTGATGAAGTACATGGCCGTTTTAAAGATGCCATGGAAAAGGAAGATTTAGCGGCAGTAAAGGAACTTATTGAAGATTTGGGAATTGCCGACCCTGAAACAGGTTCGAAAAACTGGACGGATGTGCGGCAGTTTAACCTCATGTTCAAAACTGAACTTGGCTCGGTAGCGGGAGATGCCAGCACCATTTATCTTCGACCTGAAACGGCTCAGGGGATTTTTGTCAATTTCTTAAACGTCCAAAAAAGCAGCCGAATGAAGATCCCATTCGGAATCGCCCAAATTGGAAAAGCGTTCCGAAACGAGATTATCGCCCGTCAATTCATTTTCCGTATGCGCGAATTTGAGCAGATGGAAATGCAGTATTTCGTGAAGCCAGGTACCGAATTAGAATGGTACGAGACCTGGAAAGAACGAAGAAAAAAATGGCACGATTCGCTTGGGTTAGGTCAAGAAAATTATCGCTTTCACGATCACGTGAAATTAGCGCACTACGCCAATGCAGCTAGCGACATTGAGTTTAACTTTCCTATGGGTTTCAAAGAATTGGAAGGAATTCATTCCCGAACTGATTTTGACTTGAAAAGTCACGAACAGCACAGCGGCAAGAAGTTGCGCTACTTTGATCCACAAGACAAAGAGAGCTATGTGCCTTATGTGGTTGAGACATCAATAGGATTGGATCGACTATTCTTAGCCGTTCTTACCGGTGCTTATACTGAGGAGAAATTAGAAGATGGCTCGGAAAGGACAGTATTGAGAATTCCACATGCCTTGGCTCCTGTGAAAGTTGCTGTGCTGCCGTTGGTTAAAAAAGATGGACTTCCGGAAATGGCTCGCGAGATCATGGATCGACTCAAACTCGACCATAACTGTCAATACGACGAGAAGGACGGAATCGGCAAGCGCTACCGTCGTCAAGATGCCATCGGGACGCCATTTTGTGTCACGGTTGACCACGATAGCTTAAATGACAATAGTGTTACTATTCGCGAGAGAGATAGCATGGCACAAGAAAGAGTGTCTCTGGACAAACTCGAAGAAGTCATCAGCGGTAAAGTTTCGTTGAAGGGAATATTGAAGATGTTATAGCTTTCTGTATAAAGTATCAAGATCGAAGTATTAAGAATTAGACGACTGGAAGGGGCTCTGGTGATTTTCTTTCGATAAGAGGGAGCGGCCACGAAACAGCTTACCTAGATTAATACTTTGTACTTCAGTCAACGAGTCTAAATGAAAAGCCCCGCTGCGAAAATCGCAGCGGGGCTTTTTGATTTATTCAATTTCAATTACTCAACGATAAGCTTCAAGGTCGATACCTTTCCTTCGCTCATGGCTTGGAGAAGGTAAACACCCGGCTCAACATCATTTGTGTTGAATTCAAATCGCTCAGCAGATGTGATGTTCCATTCTTTTACACGTTGTCCAAGAACATTCATCAAGGCTACATTTTCCAATGAAACGGGAGATTCTACGGTAACCATTCCGTTTGTCGGGTTGGGGTACGCATTGAACTCGAATTCATCAGAATTGTCAGTGGAGAGAAGACTTGTAGCGGTCATCTGCATACAGAACTCTCCATCAGCCCCTTCGTATCCGTCAATCATCACTTGGTAAGTCACACCTGCCTCAGTCAAAAATGAGATTCCCGCAGGAAATTCTGTGTCAGTAGCTTGAGGCCCATCCTCATTACAAGCGATTTGAGTGAGTTCTCCACAATCTCCTGTAAAAATGGCCATTTGGGTATCACCGTCATCAATGTAATCAGTTACTCCACCGCAGTTTACTGTTTCGATGAAGTACTCATTTCCATCTCCTTCAAAGCTAAACCAAACTGTAGTCGAGACAAGAGGGTCTCCGAACCAGCAGTCAGCTTCAACGTCATTTGGATTCGGATCATCTACCGATGTGGCGCCTACGTTAGAAAACACTCCTGAAGTTTGTGCTTCATCAACGTTTCCTCCTGTAAGGTCAGTAATGCTAATTGCACCTGGACACTCATCGTTAGAAGCAGCCAATCGTGTCATTGACAAGCAGAAATCACCCGCTGCTCCCGCAAAACCGTCAACCATAAGTGTATAGTCTTGACCAGCTACCGTTGGAATTTCCAATCCTGCAGCAAAGTTTCCAGGTGTAGCATTTGGTCCGTCTTCATTACATAAGAATGGAGCTTGGAAAATTCCACAGAAACCAATGTAAACAGCTATTTGTGTATCTCCATCCGGAACATATTCTTCCGCAGTTCCATTACAGTCGTTTGTTTCCAAGAAATAAGTGTTTCCATCACCTACAAATTCGAACCATACTGTGTTTTCCAATGAAGGAGATGAACCAGTGCCATCAGGCTCTCCGAAACAATCAAATCCACTTGTTACATCATTGTCTTCAACAGTAGCTCCATCATTTGAATATTGACTTGAAAACTGAGCTTCACCAATTGGCCCTCCAAGAAGGTCATCGATATTTATGGCTGCAGCACAATCATCGTTAACAGGTGGAGTTACGATTCCACAATCTTGAGACACAATATCTGAACTTCTTCGAGGTAGCAGTTGATAGCCCTCTGTAAGAGGTGCATCGCTGTCAAACTGCCCTCCAATACCCGTCACATCAAACGTACCGGAAGGTGCCGGAGCGCTGTATAAGTCCACGTCATTGTCGATTCTTACGATATATTCAGCAGAGCCATTGCTTACGGTAACATTGAAACCTGAGCCTGAACCAGTCCATTGACCTGGGTCTACCAAGAATACACATTCCAATTTTACCAATTGTGATTCCATTGCGTCAGTATATTCTGTAATCACGGTTGGCTCTGCTATTTCATTTCCTTGAGAAATCAAGTCGATAGAAGCCGGACTCATTTGGGTAAGTCCTGCAAACTGGTTGATCGTACCTGTGAGTATAATGCTGTCTCCTTCTGCTACAACGTAATCATCTACTACACTGTTAGAGTACACTCCTACTCCTCCTGTCTGATCAATAATGGTAAATGATATCCCACCACCATTCATATTCTCACCATAAACAAGACCTGCCACGGTAAATTCCGTACCATTATTTACTGCCACTCCGCTGGCATCTTCCTCAGCAGCTACTGCGATGTCAGTAAACTCAACTTCGGTGTCATCATCTTGAATGGTCAAGGTCAATTCTCCTGTTGAAAGCGTAGCTCCATTCGTTGCATTCTGAAGTGCGAAGATCACCGTTCGGTCATCATTTGGATCTAAGTCATCCACAATTTCTACATCAAATGTTTGAGCCGTCGCGTCGCTTGGGCTGAAAGTCAATACTGTAGGGTCAGTGAAGTTGTAGTTTGTTCCATTTACGGCAGTACCACCAGATACAGTTACTTCAACCGTTGTCTCTACATCAGCGGGGTTGATGATCTCAACCGAGATAGTAATAATTCCGGCAGATTCATCCTCGCCAATGGCAGAAGCTTCAAATGCCAATCCGAGTTCACTCGCATCTTCGTTCAAAATAACGTCTGCTGCGTCGCGTGGAAAAAGTTTGAAGTCACCGAAGCTGAAAAAAGCAACACCTGTAAGGTCATATCCCACTAGTAGCTGCGGATCTGCATCGTACAATTCATCGTCTACTCGGTAGTCTCCTGATCCGTCGTTGATCGACCATTCGCCAAAACCCAAATCGTTATCTGTACATGTTACGTCCAGAACTTGAATCAAAACATTTTCAAACTCTTCGACCCCAGCTTCGGCTGTGGTCAAAACTTCCGCTGCAGGAAGGGCATTCCCCATTGACCCCACTACAAGATCAGTTACGTTATTGATTCGAGTCAGGCCGAAGTTTTCTTGAACGATCCCGGTCACAGTAGCGTCGTCTCCAACTGCTACGGTAGGATTATCGCCTCTCACAAATATTCCGCTCCAAGCACCGGTTCCATCTTGAATCCAGTAACCTTCATCATAAACAGCTGTTACGATACCTGAGGTAATGACTACTTGGTCTACAAGCGGAGAATCTCCACTTGGGTCAGTCGTTTCTTGAATTTCCTGAATCGTGGCTTCAACAGGGTCGCCTCCGCCACCTTCAGTAGAGTATGTTCCCAATGGAAACGGAAAGTCAGCTTCAGCATTGGTCATAAAACCATCAAGCAATCCAACACCTTCCGTGGGCCATTCTGATTCCGTAAAAGTAGCTGAAGGGCCTGTTCCGTTTTGTCGATATGCCCAGCCATCGGTATAATCCCAAGATTCACCGTCTCCATTTACATTGATGTCGCCAAATACATCCACTACTACGTCCATTGATCCGTCATTGAAAAAGAGCTCAACGGCATCATCACCATTAATGGCAGCCGCTCCTGACATATATGTAGGGTCGAATCCAAAATAACCGTTAAACAATACGTCGTCTCCTCCATCGGCAGAACTGATGTATATAAAGTCTCCGGCAGTTGCAGCGTCGGCAGGGAATACAAATTCAACTCCATCCGATCCTCCGCCATTGTTGGCAGATCCGATTCCGTATACGCTCAGGTCTGCAATATCATTTACCACATAAATCTCAATGGCTTTAGGTTTTCCCCCTGAAAGGTCACCATCTACCACCCCTGTGATAATTAGGTCTGATTGAGCAACGGCCGACTGAAAAGTCATAAGCATTGCTGCAAATAGCAAGAAGTAAATTTTCTTCATTTTAATTGGGTTTAATTTTGGGTGCAAAAGTATGAGTTAACGCCAAGTTAAGAAGTTTGTAGGAGTTAACTATTTGTTATTAAATGTTGTCATTGTTTGAGGGCCACCGATGGCGCAAAAAGAGAGACAAGTATCGGCAGCTATGTCGATTCTCTCGGTTAGTATTTTTTTTTCTGCCGGAGACCATTCGCCCAATACATAGTCCACTTGTCCTCCTTTATTGAATTCATCACCAATACCTATTCTCAATCGAGCGTAATCTTGCCTTCCTAAAACAGCGTTGGTATTTTTTAGTCCATTGTGTCCACCGTCGCTCCCTTTCATTCGGAGTCTTTGCTTTCCATAAGGCAGTGCTAAGTCATCAGTAACCACCAGGAGTCGCTCGAGTGGAATTTTCTCTTTTTGAAGCCAATAGTTTATAGCCTTTCCACTAAGATTCATAAATGTATTTGGCTTCAAAATGATCAAGGTTCGGCCTCTGTGTTTTATAGTTGAGACCGCCCCATATCTTTCTTCTGAAAACAAAGTAGCCGATCGCTCTACAAGAGCGTCGGCTACTTTGAATCCAATATTATGGCGGGTGTTAAGGGATTTAGCACCCACATTGCCCAAACCGACTACGAGATATTTCACGGTATCGGATGGGTTAGATTTATTCTTCTGCAGGAGCTTCAGCAGAGGCTTCAGCAGCTTCGCCTTCAGCACCCTCTTCGCCTTCTTCACCTTCTTCTTCTTCATCCTCGTCAACAGCACCACGTGCCATTTTCACTCCTACTACTACTGCTTTTGGATTATGTAGAATCGTAGCAGATGGTAAGCTCAAGTCTTCAACTCGAATGAATTGACCGATCCGTAGTTTTGAAATATCCACTTCTACTGCTTCCGGAAGATCTGCAGGAATACCTTTGATATTCACACGACGGAAGTTGGCCAAAAGACGCCCCCCGTTTCTTACTCCAATTGAATTTCCTGAAAGTCTTAAAGGAAGCTCCATTCTAACAGGCTTTCCTTCAATTAGCTCAAAGAAATCTACATGGATTGTTTCATCCGTTACCGGGTGGAATTGGATATCGCGAATGATCGCTTTCACCTTAGTTCCATCCAAATCTAATTCATAGATAAATACATCAGGCGTGTAGATGAACTTGTTAAAATCTATGGCATTAATGGAAAAATGTTTTTGGTCTTCGCCACCGTAAAGTACACAAGGAATATTTCCCTGTGCTCTGACGAGACTAGCATCTTTTTTCCCTACGTTCTCTCTTGGAGAACCGCTCAACGATACTGTTTTCATTTTTGATTGTGTTTATGAAACGATAAAATATTTGCTAATGGATTGGTAATTGATCGCGCTGTGAATGACGTCTGCAAAAAGATCTGCAATGGTCAATACGCGAATTTTATCACTCTTCTTCTTGAGAGGAATGGTGTCGGTGACGATCAATTCTTTAATGGTTGACTTTTCGATTCTGTCATATGCCGGCCCCGAAAGTACAGCATGTGTGCAGAGAGCGCGAACGCTTTTAGCACCGCGATCCATCATCATATCAGCCGCAGTAGTCAATGTACCTGCCGTATCGATAATGTCGTCTACCAGTAGTACGTCTTTTCCTTCCACATCGCCGATTACCGTCATGCTCTCAATTTGGTTGGCTACTTTTCTTTGCTTGTAGCAAATGGCCATATCCACATTCAGATACTTGGCGTAGGCATTTGCTCGCTTAGTTCCTCCGGTATCAGGAGCAGCCATTATCAAGTTTGAGGTATCAAGTGCCTCGATGAAAGGCAAGAATATAGAAGATGCGAAAAGGTGATCTACGGGTACTTCAAAAAATCCTTGGATTTGATCAGCGTGGAGATCCATAGTCATCACCCGATCAACTCCCGCCGCAGTGAGCAGATTAGCTACCAACTTGGCACCGATTGCTACACGTGGCTTATCTTTTCTGTCTTGTCTGGCAAAACCAAAGTAAGGCAGTATAGCAACGATTCTTTTGGCAGAAGCTCTTTTGGCCGCGTCTACCATGAGGAGCAATTCCATCAAATTATCTGAAGGCGGAAAAGTGGACTGGATGATAAAAACATCGTTTCCACGAATACTTTCCTCATAAGAAATCTGGAACTCACCGTCACTAAACTTTGACATCTTCAGATTTCCTAATTCCTGACCATATGCTCGGGCGATTCTCGTTCCGATATCTTCGGACGCGCTTCCTGCGAATATTTTGACTGAGTTACTCATCTTTAAAAGGGCTGCAAAGCTACGATTATGGCACTGACATCCAAAGAAATATTGGCTGCAAATTCAGCCTTTTATAATTTTGTTTGGCTTATTGGTCTTTATGAGTAATTTTGCCGCTCCTAAATTCGGTTGAACTATTTAGTTCGAAACTAAAAAAGACAACGGATTTAATGCCCGGGTGGCGGAACTGGTAGACGCGCTGGATTCAAAATCCAGTTCTTTCGGGAGTGCGGGTTCGATTCCCGCCCCGGGTACGAAAACAAAGCGAGAGTGAAAGCGGAGAGCGCTTACTCTCGCTTTTTTTATGTGCTTTCATATTGACTTCGAGCATCACCAAAAAAGCATTCACTTAATTTAACTTACTCCTCCGACAACCATAGCCCATAATTCCGTTTTATATTCGCCTTTATGATTGCAGAAGGAGTTCTAACATTTGAAAACAAAGCAAAACAGCACCGATACGATGTGGCTTATTTACGGATGGCCGCGGAGTGGAGCAAATTGTCACATTGCAACAGAAAGCAAGTAGGCGCCATCATCGTGAAGAATGGCATGATCATTTCTGACGGATACAATGGTACGCCTGCGGGATTCGATAACTGCTGCGAGGATGACAATGGAGAAACACACTGGTTTGTGCTACATGCAGAAGCAAATGCCATAACCAAGGTTGCTCGCTCAACCAACAATGCACAGGATGCTACGTTATACTTAACCTTATCTCCTTGTAAAGATTGCAGCAAGCTTGTGCTTCAAGCAGGAATTCGCAGAGTAGTGTTTGCCAGATTGTATAAGGATGGAGAAGGAGTGAAACTACTGAAAGAGGCAGGAATAGAAGTTGAACATATTCAAGAGATAGAATGAATCAAAACTCGAACAGGAATAAACTAATTATCTACTATCCGCTGATGCTGGCTTTTATGCTGGTGTTCGGGATTTATTTGGGTACCTTTTTCTCTGATGATGATTCAAGAAGCTTCCTGCCTACACGCAGCTCTTCCAACGCCGACAAAATCACCCAGATTATTAGTTTCATTGATCGGGAGTACGTGGATACGGTAGCAAAAAATCAAATGATCGAGAAGGCCATCGCTTCAATTTTGGAAGATCTCGATCCGCATTCTTACTACATCAGTGCCGAAGAGATGGCTGCTTTCACGGAGCCGTTGGAAGGGAATTTCGAGGGAATAGGTGTAGAGTTCTTGATTCAAAATGATACTGTAAGAGTAGTAGCTGCGCTTGATGGCGGTCCAAGCCAGGAACTCGGCATTCAAGCCGGGGATAAGATTATAAAGGTCGATGATGAAAACATCGCAGGTGTAGGTATTAAAAATGACGACGTGATTTCGCGACTCAAGGGCGAAGGTGGGACTTTGGTGAAGGTCGATATTTTACGAAATAGCAAACTTATTCCCTATGAAATCACCAGAGGTACAATTCCAATCAATAGCATAGCCACTTCTCAGATTATTGACAATTCTATAGGCTACATTAAAATCAGCAGATTTGCAAGGACCACCTATGATGAATTTGCCCAAAGTGCCCAAACACTTATAGATGAGGGAATGAGCGAATTGGTAATTGATCTAAGAGGAAATGGCGGCGGATACTTAACTGCTGCTGTGCAAATAGCAGAAGAGTTTTTACAAAAAGGACAGCTCATTGTTTACACCGAAGGAAAGTCCAGTCCGAAAAAATCATATTTCGCATCAAAAAAAGGAGACTACTCGGATATCCCTTTGGCTATCTTAATTGACCAAGGGTCGGCCTCAGCATCGGAGATATTGGCAGGGGCCATTCAAGACAATGATCGAGGGGTGATAGTTGGTCGTCGATCCTTTGGGAAAGGACTGGTTCAAGAACACATGAGTCTGCCGGACAATTCAGCATTAAGGTTGACCGTAGCCCGCTACTACACCCCTTCGGGCAGAAGTATACAGAAACCATATGGTGAGGATATCGACTATGAAGCTGATTATGAAAATCGATTCGAAACAGGTGAGCTTGTTTCTGCAGACAGCATCCGCTTTCCTGATTCGCTCCGCTACGTGACTCCGGGTGGACGAATCGTGTACGGAGGAGGTGGGATCATGCCCGACATTTTTGTGGGGCTTGATACTGTAGGAGCGTCTGAATACCTAAGCATTGTGAGCTACCGCGGCATTCTCAACCAATTTGGCTTCGATTATGCTGATGCCAATAGACAAGACTTAGAAAGTTTTGAAGATTATAAAGTCTTTGACCGCGACTTTACTGTAGATAAAAACCTTTTTGACAGCTTTGTGGGTTATGCTGAAGAAAAGGGAGTTACTCCGGACACGGGTGGTATTAAACTTTCTAAAGATGTCTTGAAGCTTCGCATAAAGGCTTACATCGCCCGAAACATTTGGGGCAACGATGGATTTTACGCCATTATGAATGATGACGATAAAGTGATTAGAGAAGCCTTGATTTCCATTTCGGATACAGCATCCTTATAAAGGAATCACACGACTTAAAACACAAAAAAAGTCTCGCCTAGGCGGGACTTTTTATTTTAAAAATTTCTTGTGCTTTGTGTTAGTTCACAATGAACCAATTATTTAGAAGATTTTCTTTGTTGTATCGCATCTCTTGCTGTGTGGTATGATCCATGATGTTCTTTCCGGCACCTTTGGCAATAGCATGCCCCGCAGCAGTATCCCATTCCATGGTAGGTGCGAATCTTGGATATACGTTAGCCGACCCCTCTGCTACCAGACAAATTTTGAGTGAACTGCCCATAGAAACAATTTCTATTTCACCATGCTCTTTTTTAAGTTCCTCAAAGAACTCTTCCGTTTCAGGAGACATGTGAGATCTACTTCCAACAGCTCTATATGGAGCTGAATCATTTGAAGCAGGTAATGATTCTGCTTTACCGACTAGTTCATCCCATTGGTAAGAATCACCTTCGTATTCTGAGATCTTGTATGAACCCATCCCTACCGCTCCAAAATAGAGGTCCTTCTTCACAGGAACGTATATGACTCCTCCTACCGACTTTCCGTCTTCTATCAAAGCGATGTTTACGGTAAATTCTCCATTTCTCTTGACGAACTCTTTGGTTCCATCGAGAGGATCTACCATCCAAAAACGATCCCAACCCGAACGCTCAGTAAATTCAATTGACTTCCCTTCTTCGCTGAGAACGGGCAAATTCTCTCCCAGAATTTCTACAATTTTCAAGTGTGCTTTCTTATCAGCCAGAGTTAAAGGCGACTTATCGTCTTTGGTTTCCACGGCAAAATCACTTTCGTAGACATCGAGAATTTCGAGGCCACCCAAATAGGCTGCTTCAATTGCAGTAGAGATTAAATTTTTCATTTTGTTTTAGTTGAGGTTGTAGAAGCTATTTAAAACGAGGGTGCAAATTAAAAGGCAAATAACGGTAAGAGGCAAGCCAAATCTGAAATAATCGTTGAAAGTATATCCTCCGGGAGTGTAAACCATCAGATTGGTTTGGTATCCGATAGGAGTAATAAAGTTGGCTGCTCCTCCAAAAGCTACTACCAGAATAAATGGCTCGATAGGCATCCCCATATCATGAGCAATGGTTAAGGCCACGGGTAATACAATGGCCACGGCAGCTTTACTTGTCATGAATGCCGAAAGCAAGTTAGTGACAACAAAAATTCCTGCAATGAGTCCATATCCGCCAAAGGGCTTCAAAAGATTCAGCCCACTATTGGCCAAAAGATCTGCCAATCCGCTATTGATCATCCCCTTACCCAAGGCTAATCCGAGTGCAATTATGACAATGAGGTTCATGTCTGCGTTCTCCTTTATTTCTCTGGTCTTGATAAGGTTAAGCAAAATACAAACGGTAATAAGCGCAACAAGTGAAATAAATAGAGGCACCAAGCTAGTGGCAGCCAGCAGAATGGCCAATAGTAAACCTCCGATAATCACGAGTGTTTTCCACCAAGAGAGATTATGCACCTCCTTTACTTGAGACAGGATGTAGAAATTTTGGCTGGCCTCTACCCTTTTAATGAATCCATTTCCGGAGAGTACTAAGAGTACATCTCCTCCTCGAAGCTCTACATCACCGATTTTTCCTTTCAGTCTTTCCTCACCTCTGTGGATACCCATTATTGCTCCATTATAGCGGTTACGGAAGTCAGTATTCTTTACTATTTCTCCGATTAAATTGGACTGAGGGGCTATTACCAGTTCGATCACTCGTGCTTGGCTCTCCTTTGGAAGTTGACATTCCTGAGGTAAAGAAAGACCCAACGATGGGGAGGTAAGTTCTGCTACACCTGCCGGATCTCCTGCGAAAAATAGCTTATCTCCCTTTTCCAAAACCATATCGGGCGGCACGGGCGTAATATCTTTTTTCTTTCGTCTTATCTCCACGAGAAAAAGGCCTTTCAAACTTCTCAAAGAAGCATCTTGTACGGACTTCCCGATCAACCTGCTCCCAGGCTGAACATGAGTTTCGACAAAGTACTCTCGCGCTGCCGATTCTTCAGTAGCAGAGCGATTATTCGGAAGTAGGACTTTAGAAAAGGCAAACAGATAAAAACCCCCGATGAGCAAAGCAGGGACACCAAGAATAGCAAAATCGAAGATCCCTAAACTCTGCTCTCCATACTCGATTGCCAATCCGTTTACAATAAGATTTGTGGAGGTACCGATAAGCGTTACGCAACCCCCTAGAATAGAGGCATAAGAGAGCGGGATCAAAAATTGAGAGGCGGCCAGTTTTTTTTGTTCAGACCAAGAATACACGTAGGGCATCATCATGGCCACAAGTGGAGTATTGTTGAGCAAAGCCGAAGCCACACCGACGCTTCCTGTCATTTTGGTCATAAACAACCCTCTTCCATCAGTAGGTTTGAAAAAGCTTTGAAAAGCTCTATCCAGAAGGTTGGTCTTGCGCATAGTGTTACTTACGACCATCAGCATAACTATTACGGCTAGCTGTTCATTAGCAAATCCGCTCAATGCCTCTTTTGGAGAAATTACACCAAACAATAATAGCACGACCGTCACGATCATGAATGCTATGCCGGGCCTGATAAGCTCTCGGTAAAGCACTATGATCAAGAACAAGATTGAGGAAGCTACAACTAAAGATTGAGCAGAAAATTCCATGTTCTGTTAGCGGATGACGAAAGGCAAATATATTCAGTTAATCGGATGAAGCATCAGTCAATAGAAAATCATCCAATCAAAAAAATGCTCTAAAGTTAAGTTTGATCAAAATGGTTGATAAGGAAATCCTTTTACATTTGCCTTACCAATCGTCAATCGCTCTAATATGCTTACTCGAAGTTTTTTACCCATAATGAAACATATGTTGCTTTCATTTCGAATAAATGGGAATAAACAACTGTACAGGAAAGGCTAACACTGCTCAGTTGCGCTAGAATTCCTTATCTGGTTTATTATAAAAACATTCGCAAGAAGTAACAATATCTCCCCTTAAATGAAGAAGTTAAGAAGATTTCTGCCAATAGTGTTTATTGGTTTTTTCCTCGCCTCTTGTATCTCAAACAAGCGTATTGTCTATGTGCAGGATTATTCCGAAAATAAGCCTTACAATTATCTGGCTGATACGGCTTTTGTGAGCGAACCCGTTGATTACAAGCTTCAAACCGGCGATGTCTTGTATGTCAGGTCGGATCACCCTGTATTGTCCAAGTCATTTGGTCAGATTGACCAATTCTACATGGACGACACAAGAATTGTACAGAGTCTGCCTATTCTTGCCGGATTTACCCTGGACGAAGAGGGTCGGATTGATCTTCCCCTGGTTGGACAGATTGACGTAGACGGAATGACAATGCTTGAGGCAGAAACCGCGGTAAAGGAAGCAGCATCTGCAGTATTTTCTGATCCTTCAATAAAGGTATTCATGCTCAACTATTTTGTTACAGTTTTAGGCGAGGTGAATAGGCCCGGACGCTACCCGGTTTATAATCACCGACTCAACATTTTCGAAGCTATGGGCCTGGCAGGTGATGCAACGGACTTTGCCAGCAGAGAAACCGTAAAAGTAATCCGGTCTCGTGATGGTAAGAACCACCTTTATTCAGTGGACTTAACCGACCAAAATATCTTGGCTTCAGATAAATTCTATTTAAAGCCGAATGACATCTTAATGGTGAAGCCACAGAAGCGCAAGAAATATGCGACCAGAGATGTACAAAACTTATTCAACGCTATTTCTGCTACAGTTAGCGTACTTACCCTTTACTTATTAATTACAGATAACTAATGATCGACGAACAAGAAATAATTCGAAAAGAAGAGGTCGACTTTAGAGGCGTAGTAAACCGTTTCAAAAGAGGGTGGCCAATTATAGCTGTGTCACTTGTTTTCTGGCTTGCAATTGGTGTACTGTTTCAAATTTCATTCCCCCCTTACTATACAGCTAAGACAACCGTTCTGACAGAAGAACCAAAAGGCCAAGACGATCCGAGTATCTTGGTTACCGGTGAGCCTGTTTTCAGGAAGGCAGAAGCCTATTACTTCAACAACCAAAGAATAGTTTTTGCCAGTTATCCTCTAGTATCTGAGGCCTTAAAAGGAACCGGAATGGTGAAGTATATCAAATCCGGGCTTCTCAACAGAGAGGTTTATGACTCTTCTCCCTTCAAACTCGAACTGGATTCTACCTACATGAGTTTTGAACGCTTTGAAACTCCTTACGAAGAGCCGTTCTATGTAAACTTTACCGATTTCAATAAATACACTATTGAAGGAGAAGGTGAGTATTTGGAAGGTTCTGGAGAATATTACTACGAGGGTGAATTTCAGTTTGGAGAATGGGTAACTCTAGGTCAAATGAAATTTCGATTGATTCCTCAAGACACCTTGATGAATCCAAATATCACCTTGAAGAATGAGCTTTTCGAGGATGAGTTCGGCTTTGTCTTGATGGATTTGCCTACCCAGGTGGCCGAAATGATTAAGTCACTTGAGGTAGTGGATCAAGACATCGAATCTACCGTGTTCTCCGCTTCACTATCCGGTGTTTCGGCGCCGCGACAATTGGAATTCTTGTCCACTTTGGGTGATGCCTTTATTTCCAATCACTTGGATTTAAAAACGCGTACACTGCGCATGGCTCTTGATTTTCTAGAAAAAGAAATTGAAAATACATCGAATTTACTCGAAGATAGCGAAGACTCTTTGAAGTACTTCAAGTCAGAGAACTCGATTACAAGTATCGATGCTGAAGGCGCCCTCCTGCTCAATCAAAGCGCGGAACTCCAAGATGAAAAAATAGAATTGGTTGTACGAAACAAGTACTTCAGCTACTTAGAAGAAACGCTTCGCACAAACGATGACTACTCTACGCTGATTTCGCCCGAAGCATTTGGTATTACAGACGGTCTCCTCTTGCGTTTGACACAAGAGCTGGTTGACCTTCAACAGGATATTAAATCTCTGGAAGCTCAAGGAGCTCAGGACAACCCCGCATACGGGCAAGTGAAAAATGCAATCGAAGGAAAACGTGCTACCATTCTGCGATCTGTAGAAGGTTTCAAATCGAGCAATCTCATAAAACTCGGTGATATCGAAAAACGGATTGGTGAAATTGACGCTAGTTCGAAAGAGTTTCCGAAGGAACAGAGTGAGCTCCTAAAATTAGAAAGACGTTTTAGGATCAACGAGACCTTGTACACTTCGTTGATGGAGAAGAAGTCAAACGTTGAGTTAAGCCTTGTTTCTACAACATCTGATTTTCGCATTATCGAACCTGCACACCTTACCTCTGCTAAACCCATTATTCCTTGGGGTCCTCTCACTATAACAGTGGCAGTGCTTCTCGGATTAATTACAGGAGTCGGAATTTTAATTTTGATGTGGGTCTTTAACAGCGGTATCGATTCAGGAGTAGATCTTAAAAGGCATTTGCCTCAAGCTTCACTGCTTTCTGAAATCTATTACACCAACATACGTCGACCGGGAGAATTGGAGGATTACCCACTCTCTACTCTGGCAAACCAAGTAAACGGTTTGATTTATAACATTGGAGTCAAAAAACCCGGTGCCTCCAGCTTAGGTATAAGTTCTTACAAAAGAGGTGAAGGGAAATCGTTTACATCGAGTATGCTCGCGGTTCAATATGCCCAGGCAGGATACAAGGTCATTGTTATCGATGCGAACCGAAGGCATCCTTCAGTAGCTAAATTGTTCAGAATCTCAGGTGGCCACGATGAATTGAATTCATTCGACATAAACGAGATTGATAGCGCCATAAAGAGTACGTCAAATGGGAACATTGATGTATTAAGCTTGGGAAAAGTGATCTTTAATAATGTTGAGGTTCAGTCTTTTTCTGAGCTATTGAGCAACTTAGGGTCTTCTTACGATCGTGTTATCGTAGATACGGCTCCGATCGGAAATGACGCCAGATCATTGGCTATTTTGAATGCCACTGATATGCCAATAGTCATAACTAAGCGCAGTCATACTGACATTCAAGATCTGCACGATTTGAAAGAACTATATAAAACAGGTTCTTTAAAGGAATTGAATTGTGTCGTTACAGGAACGTTCAGCCCTAAAACTTCGCTCAGCATGCGTCGAAACCCATATCAAAAGAATAAAAAACGAGGTTTTAAAGAACGAATCAAAATAGTATTCGCTAAAGTCTAAACGGCGTTTTCTTGGAAGATGAAGATTTTGTTTCTGACTACTCAACTGCCATATCCTCCCGTTAGCGGAGGAGTCATTAAGACTTGGAACCTAGTCAAGCACTGGTCCTCCGATGAGTTGATGTTGGTTTGTGCTCTGAAAGAAGGTGAGGAGGAACACCTCGCTGAATTTCGTGATAGAGTACCAAATGTTGAGCTTTTTGCGATTCCCTTCGACAGGAAGCGTACTCCTTTGAATTTACTCAGAAGCTACTTTACAGCTCCGTCGCTCAACGTATTCAGAAACTATAATAAACAACTCGAAACCAAAGTAAAAGAATGGGCTTCCCAATGCGATTTGATCTTCATCGATCATTATGAAATGGGGCAATACGTACCGAAATCGTTTGACAAACCCGTAGTATTACATGAGCACAACGCTGAGTTTGTGATGTGGGAAAGACTGGGAGAAATAGAAAAGAATCCACTCAAAAAAGCTCTCATCAATTTGGAAGCTTCTCGAATAAAAAGAGCAGAAAAGATGTATGCAAAAAATGCATCTGTTGTATTTGCAGCACCGAACGATATTGAAGAATTAGCAGAGATAGGAGTTGATCGCAAAAAACTCAAACCGACTTATCATCTTGGTGAAGATTTTCTTTTGGAATGTCCTGACTTGGAATTTGACCGAACAGAAAAGGCCTTGCTTTTTGTTGGAACCTTAACATGGGAAGCGAATATTGATGGTCTCTTGTGGTTCTTGGACGAAATATATCCATCCGTTTTAGAGAAGCACCCCGACATCCACTTTTATATCGTGGGTAAAAACCCTGATCCGAGACTCATTTCCAAAGCACAGAAATTTAAAAGCGTGGAGCTTACAGGATTTGTTGAGGATTTGGAGCCTTACTTTAAAAAAGCAAGAGCCTTTGTGATTCCTCTGCGTTTTGGGAGTGGCATCAAAGTGAAACTGCTCAATGCGATGTACCGTGGAATCCCCATCGTAACTACGCCTATAGGTACCGAGGGTCTGGAATTGGTTTCAGGAAGAGATCTCTTCTGCACCCAATCTGAGATGGAGCAGGTGGAGGCTATCTCTACTTTGATTGAATCTAAGTCAACATGGGAAAGCCTGAGAGATCATTCAAGAGCAATAGCTAAAAATTATACCTGGGAAAAACTTCTTAGCGATCACGATGAAGTCATTCATTCGATCGTTGATAACAAAAAAAACTAGCACTAAAAAGAGTAAAGAATGCTTTTTAATTCACTAGACTATCTGATTTTTCTGCCACTGGTAGTTGCTGCGTTTTACCTGATTCCAAATCGTTTCAGGTGGGTGCTACTTTTAGCTGCCAGTTACTACTTCTACATGTGCTGGAAGTGGCAATACATTTTCTTGATTCTCATCTCGACTATGGTGGATTTCTACGCAGGAATTCAAATAGCCAAAACCCCTGATAAAAAGAAAAAGCGGTGGTTTCTTCTACTGAGTCTCTTTGTGAATCTGGGCTTTCTCTTCTACTTTAAATACTTCAACTTCTTTACTGAGAATACGGCCATCGTGCTGTCTCAGTTTAATATTCTAGCCGATTTCGAGTATTACGACATTCTCTTACCAGTAGGTATTTCGTTCTATACATTTCAAACGCTTAGTTACACCATTGACGTGTACCAAGGCAAATCAGAGCCTGAAACACATCTTGGATACTTCGCCCTGTATGTCGCTTACTTCCCACAACTGGTAGCAGGGCCAATTGAGCGATCCACCAGGCTTATTCCTCAACTTAGAAGGGAACCAAAAGTCACACCGGATGATATCCGATACGCGATAAATAAAATTCTACTTGGTTTCTTCAAAAAGCTGGTAGTTGCAGATACTGTTTCTCAGTATGTCAATTTGGTTTATGCCAATGTCGATGGAACTACGGGAACACAGCTCTACTGGGGCGCATTTTTATTTGCTGTTCAGCTGTACGCAGATTTTTCAGGCTACACCGATATCGCAATGGGATCAGCACGACTGATGGGGGTAAGATTAATGGAGAATTTCAAAAGGCCCCTGTGGCAGGAGAATCACAGCGCTTACTGGGCGAATTGGCATATTTCGCTCACTAGCTGGATTAGGGATTATGTCTATATCCCTTTAGCCAAAATCAATCGATCAAAATATGCCCTTATGTTCTGGTCAGTCTTCATTCTTGTCCTTATTGGGTTTTGGCATGGTGCAAACTGGACCTTTATTATGTTCGGATTGGTAAACGGTATCGTTATGCTCATCCAGAGGTCAATTCGTAATACTCGATTCGCAAGAAAAATCAGAAGCAATGTCTTTACATTACAAATTCAGAAATATATAAATCTAAATATCCTTCTTCTAGAAGCAGTCTATTTCCGTTCAGTTGATGTCAACATGGCACATAAGATTTATGGCAAAATTTTTACAGAATTCAATTTAAATTTCGCGGAACTTCTGTCCCTTTATAAGTTCGAATATTTGATGGCCATGTTTGTCAGTGGGTTATTGTGGTTAACCGTATTTTTTAACAATCAACTTAGATTCAGACACAACTGGCTGTATGTCACCGGAATGTTATTCCTGATCATATTCTTGGGACAGGACTTGAAGAACTCATTTGTTTATTTCCAATTCTAAACAGCTATGACACCATTTGGCTCTTCGCAAGGATTGAAATTAGTCACTTTAACATTAGTGACGGCCGCAGTGGTTGCGGTCGGTATTGATCAAATCTTTCAATACTTCGTTCTTCCCAAAAGAACAGATATTTCTAATTCATATAAGATCGAACGATTGCTGGCAGATACAGACCCTGAAGAGATTCCCGTATTCGGAAGCTCTAAAGGAAGGTCTTCTTTTATCCCCGATTCTTTGGGAGAAAGTGTCTTTAATTACTCCATGGAAAAGGCCAATTTCGATGTGATTTTCTTCTTGCTGGAAACAGAACTTGCAAAAGATAAAGATGGCCCGATAATAATAGAGTTCAACACACGCTCATTCGTTCATCGCCCAAGCCATACCATAGACTTATCCACTTTTATGCCGATTCAAAACAATCAAGAAGTCATTGACTACCTTGATGAAAATGGCCGGCTCGATAATTTTCAACTCTTACCTGGAGTTCGGTATTATGGAAGTTATGTTCGCTATTTGCGCTCCTTGACTCGTAAAGTAACTTCTAACAAAATCACCAATCGCGGTGGAATTTTCATCGACTACTATCCCGGAGATAAGCTTCTTAAACGATTTACCGACAGCCGTTACAAAATGATGGAGAAAAGGGCAGACTTGGAAACTAAAAAAGAATCAGGTATTCCTCTGACCTATATGGAAGTGCAGATGCTGGACCAACTTCAGATCAGTTCTGATTTCGCTGAGAATAAAGAAAGAATTCAAAAATTTGAAGCCATGGCGAAGGATCATCCAAATCGGGATTTCATTATGGTATTCACACCCCATCACCCGAGCGAGCTGGCAGGTGTGAGGAATATGGAAAAGCTGGACTCCCTTTTCAATCACTGGAATATGAATGTTTCTAACGTCCATGCTTTTGATTACTCGCGGTTCGAGCTGCCCGATAGCTGCTTTAAAAACTCCAGCCACATCAATCTAGAAGGAGCCAGAAGGTTTTGCGATGTACTCAATGATGATATTGATTACCTACTGAACCCAGAATAAATCCGTTACGTTTTTCGTGAAAATCCGAGCCTGGAATTAGCTCTTTTTTCTTAATTCGGAAATGGCAATTCCCAAAAAGGGTAAATCATCCCAAAGGTACCTTTTGGCCAATCTGCGAGGCTCAGAAATTATTCTGTGAACGAATTCAATTCCTGCTTTTTGATAAAACATCGGTGCCCGCTTCTTGGTGCCCCAATAAAATTCGAATGAAGCTCCTAATAGAAATGTCTTAGGACGCTTCTCTCCTTTTGCTTTGAGCCTATTGAAAATTTCTAGCGCAATATTCTCTTGCTTTGGAAAGCCTAATCCAACAAAGACATACTCCGGGGGATTCTCTTCAAAAAAGGACATAACATTGGTCATCACTTCTTCAAACTCATCTCTATTCTCCAGTTTGAAAAATGGTGGAGCGTAGTAAACTGTGTTAGGACGCTCTTTAATAAATCGCTCTCCCAAGTCTTCTCGAGGTAAAACGAATAGAACCCTCTCGCTTAAGTCATCCTTTAATATTCGCCACATCTCCGGAAAGAAATCACTTCCGGTTAGTCTTGCTTCAAGGCCCTTCTCTTTGCCGAACTTCATTCGGCTGAGCGCAATCACAGGTTGTCCGTCCGGGAGTATCCATCTGGCCTTTTTCAGTTTTTCCCGTAGCCCGTGGTTCTCCTTGCGATCTAGTTTTACAATCTGATCTACGTTTGGGGTAACCATCAGAGGAAGAATTCCCTCTTCGGTCACTTCATCTTTGTGCACAAAATCAGCAATGACTTTTACATCCTTCGCGGAGTAAAAGTCGAAGCCTAGCATATGTAGTCGTTTTATCATTGAAAAAGTCTTCTTTTGAGGGTGTCGCCGATACTCCTCATTCGGTTAAGGTTAATGAGGAGAGCAAGCATCATTTTAAATGGAAAAATGAGGTATTTCCAAGCCAACTCAACAGGGTTGACATTGACGTCAATAGGCCTGTAGTCGTACTCATTCATAAGCTCACCACAAGTCTTCTGACAAATTTGTATCTCGGTCTTTGTCAAACCTTTTTCCAACCAACCCTTGGCTCGGGTCTTTCGAATTCCGAGCTCTGATTTTTTGTCAGCCTCACTTGATGAGCCGGCATGAGGCACCCTGAGCATCTCTGGTTCAAAGGGAAAACCGGCAAATTCACAAATCGACTTAACCGTCTCCTCCGATCTTTGCAATATGTCTTCAAACCGAACCGTCATAAAACGTGGTTCATTGGCAAAAGGCTTTGCCGCTGATATGGCCGCATTCCAAAGCTTGCTTACTGCCAGTGGATGATAGTTGATTTGGAGTCTCAGCGTTTCTTTCTTTGTCATGAAGTCGGCACCCAACGCTCTGCGTTTCCATTTCCGCTTTTGGGAAAGCATTACGGCACG
>CAZKXG010000017.1:0-425 GCA_964556465.1 uncultured Cryomorphaceae bacterium
GAGATTATCAAATGGGGGAGGAGTCTCAATTCCTTTGGCCTGCGAAAAGGTGTAAGCACTCATCTTAGCCTTCTCAGCTTCGGTCATATACCTAGGGAGAATTTCTTCAGATTCTTGGGCCATTGCCGCAAGGCTTAACGCCAAAATGCTTAGAGAGGTAAAGATTCTATTCATGCAAGCAATGTAAAAAGAAAGGCCCGAAATTTCTTTCGAGCCTTGGGTTAGGATGGGATTCTCAAGCTATTCAAGTGAAAACATTATCGGCATGATGTACTGTACTTTCACCTTCTTACCGTTCTGCTCTCCGGGAATCCAAGCAGGCATTTTTGAAATGGTGCTGATTGCAGCCGCATGCAGCGCTGAACTTTCTACCGAAGCTTTGTGGAGGACTTCGGGGTTAGTCACATTACCTTCTTTGTCAATGA
>CAZKXG010000017.1:499-3482 GCA_964556465.1 uncultured Cryomorphaceae bacterium
GGGCTTAATTCTTCCGAAGAATCTTTTTCTGTGCAGCTGTGCAATAGCAGAGCCACTGCTAAAACGGGAATAGTTAATAGGTACTTCATTTTGCCTGTTTGTTTCGTTTGATTTATCATTTGTATTCTGGATTTGAGAAGTGTTTTTTTGGAAAATTGATTCTCGAGTATATTTACGGGGACTCCTCCCAAAGATTGACTTACCAACACACGCGAGTAGGTAATCGTATTTGAAAACCTTCTACAGACCACTTCGTCTGCGCGAAACTCGTGGTTCTCCTCTATGGCGAATTCCAGGTAGTAGACTGCTGGATTAAACCACCCGAAGATTTTTACCAATTGGATTAAAAGCTTGTCAACGGAGTGCATCTCTTCAACATGAACCTTTTCGTGCTCAATAATCCACTCTTTGTTTTCAGCGGAAATTTCCTTTCCTAGGGCGATGAGGTTAAAAAAGCTCCATGCTTCCTTTGCATCGGTTTCGATGAGCTTTACTGAAGAAATCGGATTTGAAAAAGTCCAAGTAAAAAAAGTGAGGATTCCTAAGAGCCTTTTGATGAAAATTGAAGCTGTGATTAAAATCCCGACAACGTAGATTGCAGACATCAATTCCTGAAAGGAAAAGTTGAATATCGTCGGTGAGTCTGCCAATGAGTTAGGCGAAATGGTAATGGCTTCCAATCTCAAGGTGGGCAAAAGACCCGATACCGGCTCCAGATAGTTGATGCCGGGAATGGTCCAAGCGATTAGGATGGAGGATAGCAAAACCACCCGATTCGTCAGATGATTCTTCTCTTTTCGCAAGGCAAGGAAGTAAAAGATGGAGAATAGCGATAAGTACAAATTCGCCTCCAGCGCGTATATCAGGCTATTCATCATTACTTTTTGGTTTTAGCGTCTTCGATCATTTTCAAAATCTCATCCAGATCAGATGTGTTCATGCTCTTGTCCTTGATGAAATAGGAGACCAGGTTTTTTGCAGAGCCGCCAAAGTAGCCCTCAACAACTTTTTCGGCAGTAAAGGCCCTGTATTCTTCCTTGCTCACGGCCGGGATATATTTATGTGATTTCCCAAAAGCCTTGTGAACGAGAAAATCCTTGTTTTCTAAAATTCTAACAATGGTCGATACAGTATTGTAAGCAGGTTTTGGCTCGGGGTAGGACGATATGATTTCGCGAACGAAGCCTCCATTTAATTCCCATAAATATTGCATTACCTGCTCTTCAGCTTTGGTTAATGTTTTCATAATCCAAATGTAACTAAAAATTTAGTTGAATAACTAATGATTTAGTTAATAAATGAAAAAGGTATTTATATGACCGCTTTAAGTAATTCGTTTAAAGCTTCTTTAGGTATTCGGTGATCGCCATTGTACTCGTACCATTGAGCATCTACATTCAGTTCGGCTAGGTGATCTTTAGTTCTCTGTATGTGCTCTTCGCTGAGGAAAGGGTCCATATTTCCAATGACGCAGTGCACTTTGAGATTTTGTAAAGCGGTGGTTGCCTTCTGCGGTTTCAGATCATTCGGAAAGGACCCCGCCCACAGAATAGCTCGATGGAAGTGAGAAGACTTCCCCAATGCTAACCATCGCATAGCTGTGGCAACTCCTTGAGAAAAGCCAAGTAGTATTATTTCTGAATTTGAGGAAATTTGTTGACAGTCGTAGAGCCTGTCGAGGTACTTTACGTAGTCGTCAATATCATCGAGTCTTTCTTTCTTTGTCATCCATGAAGCTCCTACTCGTCCTGTAAAGCCTTCCAAATAAAATCGATGAAATCCTTCAGGAGCAATCACAAAATTTTCGGAGGGATCCAGGTGCCCGAAGCTTCGGATGAAGTATTCGGCCAATTGACCATATCCGTGCAAGACGAACCAAACCCGCTTTGCTTTGGTTATATCCACACCATGGACGAAATACCGAGCCGTTTTTTCAATTGTAATTTCTCTTTTTTCGCTCATAGGCCAAATGTAACGCAATGGCAAAAGAATTTGTAGACCGCATTCTCAATAAACTCTTCGGAGATAGGGAGGAAACATCACCTGAGGAAATGCTTCCTATTAAGGAGAAGCTGAAGAGAAGCGATAAGTTTCTTTACAAATTTCAGGAATGGAAAGACTCGGGGAGGAGTAAAGCAGTTTTTACGCGATTATCAAATTTGCACAAGGATGTTCTCAATGGTCAGAGGACCGATCTGCTCCATGTTCATAAAACTCCGCAGGCCAATGGATTTTTCTTTGACGACCGCACAGGTGTCGCGGCGGAAGAATTCAGTTTTATCCTCGATTATTTCAAAGACAGAGCTTTGGAAGAGGGCTATTCTATTTATTCAAGTGAGAATCGATACCAGGAAAAATCTGATTCTGTACAAGAAATGGAGCGTCACTATCTGAAGCCGTATTTAGATCCTTCTTTGGAATTACCGATTGATCAGCGTTATGGCAATATTTTATTGGAGTATGTGGCCTACAATAAAAAGCCTGCATATTTAAAGGTGATGGTGAGCTGTTATTCGGATAGGAATTATACTAAAGCCTTGGATTTTAGCGGGTTGGTCCAAAAATTTTTTAGTTGAGCTAACTCCGGTCGATCACTCGACTGTAGTGCCTGTATTGGTTGATGATCTTCTTGACGTAAGTCACAGGCTCTTCACCACGGCAATACCCGTGCTTCACTACCTCAGATGTGTAGTATTCTTTTTGACTTTTCAGCTTAATGCATTCGGCCACGTTATTCTCCCAAATCATGGGGTCATAGCCCAGTTCTGCCGCTAAGTTTGTAGCATCAAGAACATGACCTAAGCCTGCATTGTATGAGGCTAAAGTAAAATGGACTCTAATTTCAGGATCGGAAATACGATCTTGCCAAAAGCTTTCGAGCCTGCTTAAATGAAGAATTGCACCGCGTATGTGCTCTCTCGGTCCCGATGAACTATCCACACCGTACATTTTAGCTGTTGCCGGTATAAATTGCATCAGACCA
>CAZKXG010000017.1:3492-5558 GCA_964556465.1 uncultured Cryomorphaceae bacterium
CCCGCTGTCATGTTTTTCATCGGCTTTTTCCTGTCGTCGCATCCATAGTGCTTTGCCGTTGCCGGCATAAATTGCATCAGACCAAACGCACCTGCCCAAGAGCGTGCATCCTCATTAAACTTACTCTCCTGATACATCTGTGCTGCCAATAATCTCCAGTCCCAGTCGATTATATCAGAGTACTCACGAAGGAGCTCATCATAATTACTGATTCGATTTCCGTTTAGCGAAGAAAATTCTCCATTGTATTCCTCCCATTTTTCCTTGGGAGCTTTAAAGTATTTCTTGTAGATGTATGCATGAACTGAGTTTAATCGATCATTCTCAAACCAGTCGTTTATGGCTTTCTTAAGATTTGGATTTGTCTTCCGGACTGCCCATCCGATTTGACGGGGAAAGCTGAGCTGCACAGATACATCAATATTGTTGTAGTAGGTCGCGTTTAAGCTAGCCAGATTATCATCAGCCACGGTGTAGTCGATTTCTCCATCTGCTACTTTTTGGATCAGCTTCTCAGGGTCAATGTAGCCGGGAGCCTTTATGATTTCGAAGGAGATTCCTGATTCTTTTTGTAAGTTGATTAGTCTCTCATATGAAGGCGATCTGCGGTTGACGTAGATGGTTTTACCACTTAAATCCAATGGTCTGAGTAGTAAATTTTTACTGATCTCACGATTGCTCATATTTTGGTGGTTATCCGGAAGCCTTTGCACCAATACCAACTTAGTGAAATTGTATGGTTCACTAAATGCGGCTTTTTCCTGACGGTCGCTTGTAATTGCGAGGTTGCAAGCTATTAGATCTCCTTCTCCCTTATTGAGTAGGTCAAACATGGTATTTACATCGGGGATTAGCTGTATCTCTAATTCGACGCCTATGCTTTTGGCAAATCGCTGGAGTAGCTCGTATTCAAATCCCATAGCATGACCTCGGTAGATGAAATATGATGTTGATGAATTGAGGGTAAGGGCTATAAGCTTGCCTCTGGCCTTTATTGCTTCAAGGTCAGGTCCTACTATAACTTCTTCCGGTGATTCGGCTGAAGCTGTTTGGACTTTGGGTGGAGAGTCGTCTTTTTCGCAACCTTGAGGGGCTACGGTCAGAAGAGAAATCACCATCCATGCGATATGGCTGCGATGCTTTTGCATGCGTTCAGATGCGGCACTTAGATTGCCGAATCAAAGGATGGATACGGTAATAGGTGAGAGAAGTTTCAAGAAGTTAATTCCTTGAGCTTTCTTTGAGTGGCGGCAATAAGGTAGGGAAAGAAGACCTCGAAATCACTTGAAATGGCAGTTCCTTGCTCTGCTAGGGCAGGTAATGAGTCTTCCATATTTGAAGGGAAACTAGCCCTTCGCGACAATCCTGTTAGCGCTCGATTGATGCCTTCCTCGGTAGCGTAATTGCCAAGCCAGTCGTGCAATTGCATGTAGTGAAAGGTACGAGAAGCTTGCTCATTGAAAACCGATTGGTAATCTGATAAGGTTGAATAGATAAAGTGAGTGTAGGCAGTCAGCTCATCTTTATGGTAGCGTGACCAGTTCAGTGCTAAAAAATGATCGTAAAATACGTCTTGAACCACTCCCGCATACTTTCCGAAATAGCTATAGAGTCTTTCACGCGATCTCAAGGTTAATTCATGCGTATCCGTGAAATCATCGATAAACCGGTGTAAGACGATTCCTTGTTGAATAGCAGAATCGTAATTTTCCAATGCTCTTCCTTTTACCGTATCGGCTATAAAATTGCCTACCATAATGGGTTTGATTTCGAATGAGAGAAATTGGTGGGCTAAGAAATTCATTGAGCGCAAAGGTAAGCTGAGCAATTGAGTGGAGAAAGAAATCAATTCTACTGCTATCTTCGTCAAAATATGAGCGACGAAAAAGCACTCTATTGGCTTTCACAGGTAGCCGGCTGGTTCGGCTATATCCTGCTTATCCTATTTACCAATTTGGTGGTGGGCAATGTCGACGTAGGAATCGTAAAGGTTTTGATAGTCAACTTTATTTTAGGCGTGGGACTTTCTCACCTCATGAGGTTAGTGATTATCAATAGTGGTTTAC
>CAZKXG010000017.1:5585-27661 GCA_964556465.1 uncultured Cryomorphaceae bacterium
TGGTAATGCCTTACGCCATTGTCGTCGAACTGATCATTCCATTTATAACTTTCTTTCTTTTTTGGAACATCCTCTATTTTGCTGCTATCTATCTCAAAAACTACGAGAGAGAAGAAGTGAAAAATCTGCGTTTGACGGCGTCCATGAATGAGGTCGAGCTGAATAGCCTCAGATCTCAAATGAATCCACATTTCATTTTCAATGCATTGAATAGTATTCGGGCGCTGGTAGATGAAAATCCGATGTTGGCTAAAAGGAGTATTACTCAAATGAGTCATATCCTACGGAGCAGCCTGGCATCCGGTAAGAAAAAGTTTGTAAGTATCCGCGAAGAGATGAAAGTGGTGAAGGATTATTTGGAACTTGAGAAGATCAGATACGAGGAACGTTTGAGTTTTTCAATACACTTCAGCCCTGAGCACGAAAACTGCTCCATACCGCCTTTATTGATCCAAACTCTGGTCGAGAACGCTATTAAGCACGGTATTGCTCATTTGCCTTCAGGAGGAAAGGTGGAAGTGATGTTTGAATTTATGGAAGGCGCATTATTGAAGATTTCTGTGATTAATACGGGCCAACTTTCAAAATCAAATGTGATAAATCATTCCACAGGGGTGGGACTCGAAAATACCAAGCGAAGGTTAAAACTGCTCTACGGAGGAAAAGCAACTTTGAATATTTACAATCAGGGGAATGAAGTTGTTTGCGAAGTGATCATTCCTTACAAACTAATCAATGCTAAAAATGAAGGTACTGCTTATTGATGACGAGCGTCTGGCGCGTAAGGAGCTCTCAGGTCTATTGGAAAAGCACGATAATATCGAAATTATCGGGGAGGCACAAAATGCTGATGAGGCCAAGAATCTTATTGAAGAATTGAATCCGGATCTCATATTCCTGGATATTCAAATGCCCGGCAAGACGGGGTTTGAATTGCTGGAAG
Organism: uncultured Cryomorphaceae bacterium; assembly: GCA_964556465.1. Taxonomy (GTDB): domain Bacteria; phylum Bacteroidota; class Bacteroidia; order Flavobacteriales_D; family Cryomorphaceae; genus JAKVAV01. The sequence continues at coordinate 6,529 of CAZKXG010000017.1, forward strand.
AATTGGAATCTACTCCCGAAGTTATTTTCGTTACAGCTTATGACGATTACGCTATACGCGCATTTGAGGTGAATGCTCTCGACTACCTGCTGAAGCCGGTAGACGAGTCAAGGCTTGACCATACCTTGCTGAGAATGCACGAAAGGGTTGAAAAATCCAAAGAGGAAGACGCCGAGTCTGAGAATGATTCTCCTTTGACAATGGAAGATCAAATTTTTCTTAAAGACGGAGATAAGTGCTGGTTTGTAACCCTAAAGGATATCAAGATGTTTGAGTCAGAAGGAAACTACGTGCGTGTTTACTTCGGAAACAGCAAGCCTCTCATATTGAAGAGTCTTAACAATCTGGAGAAACGCTTAATTGAAAAGGATTTCTTCCGTATTAACCGCAAGTTTATTGTCAATCTAAAAGAGGTTATACACATTGAACCATGGTTTAACGGAGGTCTTCAAATTAAACTGAAAACGGGAGAGCAGCTGGAAGTATCGCGCAGGCAGTCCGCTAAATTTAAGGATCTGTTGAGTCTATGAAATAAGAATTCAACCATGATTTGTGGATAACCAAAATTTCTAATCCTTGATTGATCAATATTAGTCTGCCATAATCCCGCATTGGTAGAAATTCTCTTGATAATTCGATTAAAAACTCGAACCTTAGGGCAGCTAAAGGAGTAAGAGCCAATTGTAATCAAAAGATTTATGGAAGCATTTATCAGAAGACCAACGAAATCCACACCCTATGTTCATCTCGATACTAGAGAAGGCACGTACTTGTTGGCGGGTAGATCGATTCCTATTGATGCCGAGCAGTTTTTCAGTCCCGTTTTAGACTGGGTTGACGGGCTTACCTCTAGCGAAGTTTCGGTTGTTGATTTCCGTTTTCGATTCGATTTTTTCAATATCGCTTCTTCTAAAAGAATCCTGTTCATACTTTATAAATTAGCCGATCTTCAAAAGAAAGGAGTCAAGGTGAACATTCACTGGATGTATGAACGGTTTGACGAAGATATGCTCGAAATCGGTCAAGATTACAACGTAATGATCGATAGCCTCAATTTTACATTCGAGGAATACGATTTGGTAGAGCGCCAAGAGCAGGCTTTCGCCAAACTCGGATAAACCATTCCCAATCACCCTACTTTATTATCTTTGCGCTCCTGAATCTAGGATATGCGCGTTGTAAAGGAAGTCCCACATTTTCGTTTTAAGATCACTATTTTTTCTTGGAATAATAAGTACATCATCAAAATTGAGGATGCCCACCTGGAGCAGTCCTACAAAATTGATTCGACCGAAGTAGCAGGCTTAGACGAGCTAGAAGCTATGCTCACCGAAGATTTTCTCATTTCTGTGTTAAAACGTTTTTCAGAAATGGGAAAGGATTTTGCCGACTCTTACCGCAATCGATACGCTAACCTTAATAAATCCTGAACATGAAAAACTTCTTATTTGCATCAGCCTTGGTTGCTGTTTTTTTAATGGTCTCTTGCGGCGATTCTCAAGTAAAAGATTTGCCCGATGAATCTGCTCAAAGCCTTGTTGACAGTACGAAAAATGAAGTTGAAGAATCGGGTTTGAAAGTCGCCTTCATTTATGGAGACTCAGTCAATACCAAGTACAGGTTTTTAATGGATGCACAAGATGAGCTGGAGAAAGAGCAAAGAGTGATTGAAGAACGAATCAATCGAAAATTGCAAAAAGCTGAGCAGCGCGCCATGGAATTGCAAAAGCAGGCACCTACTATGACTCAGATGCAGGTTCAGGAAGCTCAGCTGGAATTGCAGAATTTGGATATCGAAATCCAACAGTTTCAAGAACGCCTTGCTACTGATTTTAGAAAAAGAGAAGTAGAGTTGCAGGTAGAGTATACAGGTCGAGTTAATAAGATGCTGGAAGAGTACAATGCCGATGGAACTTACGATATGATATTAAATTTCCAGCCTGGCGGTAATCTGCTTTGGATTAAAGATTCTTACGACATTACCGATGAGGTATTGAAGAAGCTAAACGATCAGTACGACGCTGATCTGACCCAACAATCAGAAGAGAACAAAACAGAGTAATGTATAGCATTGCAAAGCTCAAACAAAAGGAGAACATATCAGAGTATCTCCTTTTTTTATGGCAAATGGAAGACCTCTTGCGAGGTATCAATTTTGATTTATCCAAACTAGATGCAGAAATTCTGCCCTCTATTGTAGATGAAGCAGAGCGATTGAAAACGAGAAGTTGGTTATCAGAAATGGCCAAGGATATGGAGCGAAGCTCACTTCAAGTTAGCGGTCATCACCTCGAGACTTATGAAGTTTTGAATGAATTGGCGATGCTTCAACAAACATTGCTGAGCATAACGAAGAGTGCAACTTTCGTAAAAGCATATGAAGCGGCTCAACCCGTCTTGGAGGAGTTTAGAAAGAAAGGAGAGAAAGTACCAAAAAGCGACATCGAAACAGCCCTTACTGCGCTCTATGGAGTTCTAACCTTACGGATTGCAAAAAAAGAGGTCTCCGAAGAGACCTCTAAAGCGATGGTGCCTATTTCAGCATATTTGAGAGAGCTTACACGAGCTTATCACCTGATGAAAGCGGGTAAACCTTTTTAATCAAAGTAGCTGAAGCTTTCTCCGTTCTTCACTGTGAGCAGCGTTTCGTAGATAAGCTGGATCACATTCTCCACGTCATCTTTGTGTATGGTTTCTACTGTAGTGTGCATGTAGCGAAGTGGCAAAGATATCAAGGCGCTTGCCACTCCCTTGCCTGAGTAGGCGAAAGCGTCGGTGTCTGTTCCTGTGCTACGGCTTACTGCTGCGCGCTGAAAAGGAATCTTCTTCGACTCAGCAGTGGCAATAATCTTTTTCAAAAGATTGTTCTGTACAGCAGGTCCGTATGTCAATACAGGTCCTTTCCCTGCATGGAAATCACCTTGTTCGATTTTATCGATCATCGGCGTTTGAGTATCATGGCACACATCGGTGATAATGGCCATGTCGGGATCCAGTGTTCGGCTGATCATCTCGGCCCCACGAAGACCTATTTCCTCTTGAACGGAATTGACAATGTATAAAGTGAAGGGCAGTTTCTTTTTATTTTCATGGAGTAGCCTTGCCACCTCAGCGATCATAAACCCGCCTGCGCGATTATCAAAAGCGCGTCCTACATAGTATTTCCCATTCAGAGTTGTAAATTCATCTTCGAACGTAACTACGCAACCGACGTGAACTCCCAATTTCTCAACTTCCTCCTTAGTAGAGCAACCGCAATCGAGAAAAATGTTTTTCATGCTCGGTGCTTCGTCCTTGCCGCTTGCTACATTTCTTGTGTGAATTGCAGGCCATCCGAAAATTGCTTTCACAGGACCTTTGTCTGTATGAATAATGACTCTTTTACTCGGAGCGATCATGTGGTCTGAACCCCCATTTCGACGCAGATAAATAAATCCCTTTTCGGTGATGTAGTGTACAAACCAACTGATCTCATCGGCATGGGCTTCTATAGCCACTTTATAGTCTTGACCAGGGTTGATCACCGCAGCTACAGAGCCGTAAATATCCGTTTGGTAATCGTCGATGTAAGGTTTCAGGTAGTCCAGCCACATCTTCTGGCCTTGGGTTTCAAAACCTGTAGGAGAAGCATTGTTGATGTACCTTTCTAAAAATGCAATTGATTTCTTATTGAGAATTGATTTTTTGGCCATAAATTTTGTTTTGAGCAAAAATAGCCTTTTCAACCAATGGCGATGAATAACTAGGGCAACCTTTAAGTCTAATTTATACGTAGAACACGTAAATTCATACAAATCTTATCCCCTTGAAAAAGACCTTACTCTTCACCTTTCTTATTGTCAGCTTCTGCAGTTTTGCTCAGGATGATTCACTTCTGGTAAAAGTAGCTGCAGATACGTTGGGAAAAGACATGCAAGAAGGCGGTATCACCGTTGAAGCCCTTGAGCTCTACAACCTGGCTCTTCAAAAAGCCGAAGCGCAAGAAACGGATTCAGCCATTGTCTACTTCACAGAAGCGATTGGGCTTGAGCCCGAATTTGCAAAAGCGTACTACAATCGTAGCTCTGCATTTTTGGTTCTGAATAATTTGAGCGGTGCTCTGATGGATATAGATCAGTACTTGGCTCTAACCGATACTGCTTCTAAGGGATACTTTACCCGAGCGGCTATTCTGGATGAACTCGGACGACAGGAAGACGCCCTGAGTGCTTATCAAACTGCCGCTCAAAAAGAAGATCAAGCTGACTTGGCTTATTTAGCTATTGGAAATATTCAATTGAGAAATGAAGCTTATCAAGAGGCCGTTGACAATTATACGGCCTATTTGCGGTATCATCCATCTGATGGAATGGTGCTGCATGATCGCGGTTCGGCATATCAGCTTTTGAACGATTTAAAATCGGCAGAGCGCGACTACCGTCAGGCGGCACTAGTAAGACCTGATTTGGCAACTGCTTTCGCCAACTTAGGAACCGTTTTGAGAAAATTAGAGCGATACGATGGAGCAATTGATGCCTATACCGATGCGCTAAAAATCGAACCTGAAGATGCAATGGTTTTAAACAACAGAGGCTATGCCTTTTTCCTTTCGGAAGATTATGAGAATGCTGTGGAAGACTTCGAAAAGGCAACAAACCTATCACCTAATTACGCCTATGCTCACAATAATTTGGCTTCAGCCTACATCAAACTCGAAAAATACCAAGAAGCCGTTGACGCAGCAGGTCAGGCCATATCGCTCAATCCTGAGTACGGTTTTGCCTATCTGAATCGTGGGATAGCGAGGGAGATGGTTCGTGACATTCGCGGTGCCTGTAGCGATTGGGAAATGGCTGCTACACTTCAAGTAAAAAATGCCGCTGATTATCAAGCTTCAGTTTGTAAATACATTGAGCCATGAGAACAATTTTTATCATTCTCCTTTTGGGACTTGCTTCTATTGCTCATGCGCAGAACGTCCCGTTCGATAAAGAAATCTTTCCCAATGATAAGGATGGCTTTAAACTGGCCATAAAGAATTTGAAGGAAGGAGATCGGATTTTTGATGAAGACCGAAGAGCTTATTTCAATTTGGCTATTCCTTTTTACACTGCAGCTCAAGAGTTTAACCCTGACAATGCCGAGTTGAACTACAAATTGGGGGTGTGCTACTTGTTTTCTTCTCAGAAGAGAAAGAGTCTTCCTTTTTTGACGAAAGCATACGAATTAGATCCCAATCTTGACCCATACAATATCCACTACTTGTTAGGCTGGGCCCATCAGCTCAACTCAAACTGGGATTTGGCTATCGCAGAGTTTGAAAAGCAATTAACCGTTTTGACCGAATCTGAAGGCGAGCCAATTGAATTCCAGAAAGTGCAAAAACGCTTAACTGAGTCGAAGCATGGAAAAGAATTTGAAAAATCACCTGTACGGGTTTGGGTTGACAATCTTGGGTCGGCTATAAATTCTGCAGCTCCCGAGTATGCTCCACTCATTTCTACCGATGAGACATTACTGATCATTACCGCTAGGAGGGAATCAAATGAAGGAGGGCTAAAAGATGAATCGGATAATCTACCCTTTGAGGATGTTTATTACAGCAGAAGTTCAGGTGGTGAATGGTCACCTCTGAAGAACATAGGAAATGATGTAAATACTTCAGGGCATGATGCCGGTTCAGGACTTTCACCTGATGGGAAAACACTTTTTGTATTTCGCGGTGATATTAAAGGAGGAGGAGACATCTATCAGTCGATTTACCGAGAGGGTGAATGGAGTAAGCCAAAGTCGCTTTATAAAACCATCAATACTGATTCTCATGAATCTGCGGCAGCCTTGTCTTTTGATGGGAAGTCTTTGTTTTTCATTAGTGAGAAAGAAGGTGGCTTTGGCGGAAAGGATATTTATGTAGCACAGTGGGATACGGAAAGAGAAAGATGGGGAGAAGCCCAAAACTTAGGCCCTGTTGTCAATTCGCCCTATGACGAAGATGGCGTATACATGCACCCTGACGGAAAAACTCTTTACTTCAGCTCAGAAGGTCATAACTCAATTGGAGGCAATGATATATTCTATTCTGAACATGAAGATGGAAGATGGAAAACACCGGTCAATCTTGGAATTCCTATCAATACGCCAGACGATGATGTATTCTTCAGTGTAGCGGCTGATGGTCGTACGGCCTACTATTCATCAGATCGAGAAGAAGGATATGGAGAAAAAGACATCTATAGACTCACCTTTTTAGGGCCTGAGAAACAACCCGTGCTCAATGTTGAAGACCGACTGATTGCCGGGTCGAATGAACGGAAAATTGAGATCCCGCTCCAGCCGGCAGTTGAGATCAGAACCAGTAAAATGGTTCTGCTTAAGGGATTGGTTCTTGATGACGAAACGGATGCGCCGGTAGCGGCAACAATAGATTTGATCAACAACGCCACAGCCGAGGTTCTTGCTTCTTTTCAAGTCGAACCTTCCTCTGGTAAATACTTGGTATCATTACCTGCAGGTAAGAATTATGGTTTGAATGTAAATGCAGATAGTTACCTCTTCAACTCACTTAATTTCGATATTCCCGATTCTGCCGGCTATCGTGAGTTTTACAAAGTGATTAATATGAAGCGCATCAAAATAGGGGAGACCATTGTACTTCGAAATATTTTTTACGATTACAACAAAGCCACTATCCGGGATGAATCAACTGCTGAACTTGATCGATTAGAGAAGGTACTGGTTGAAAATCCAACTATAAAAGTTGAAATATCAGGACATACCGATAATGTGGGAGGTGATGATTACAATCTCAATCTTTCGGAACAGCGCGCTCAATCAGTTGTATCTCACTTGCAAAGCAAGGGAATAGATCCTGCGCGCATGATCGCAAAAGGATACGGTGAATCTCAACCACTGGCTACCAACGATACTCCTGAAGGTAGACAAGAAAACCGCCGAACTGAATTCAAAATTATCGACTGATTACTGTTTGGCTAAGATGATTTTATGGTGAGAAATACCCGACTCGCCAACCACTTCCAGTATGTAAGCACCCGGCACCATCGAGCCCAAAGAAAGGTTAAAGTTTTGCGTTCCTTGACTCATATCATGAGGACCATCTTGGAAAAGGAGTTTTCCGTCTGACGACATCAAATGGAGTGAAACAGTTTCAGGACTTGTGAGCGTTAACGCAATATTGACATCGTCAGTAGTGGGGTTTGGAAACAATTTAACTTCACCCTCAAATGTTGATTGATCGTTAGAACTGAGCGGATTATTTTCTGACAAGTTGATGTCATCGAGGTAAATATTATTTCCTTCGTTATTGTAGAAAATGAATCGAAACCTGAAGTTTTCAGTGCGTTCTTCGGGTTGAATATTGTTCACTAAGAGATAGTTCCACTCTTCTTCGTCTTGTGGAGTGAAATATACATCCGTTGGTTCAACTGAAGGTAGTGAGCTCGAAGCAGGAAATACCTTTTTGAAAGACCAGTCTTCAGTGCAGTCGGTATTGATAAATACGCGTAGTGCTTCGTATCCTGAATCCGTTTTTCTGGCAAAGGCCGCCCGCATGGAAATAAACGCAGTATCCAGTTGAGATAAGTCAATGACTTGACTGGTTAGTTCGATTTGGCCATTTCCGATAAGGTTGTAGTTTTCTATGAAAACGGAGTTATCACTCAAGTACCCTACACCGGGATTAAATTCCCAAGTGATGTTCTGTTCAGGTTCTGAAACGATCCAGTCTTCCAAATCTTCGGTTTGATCTTCAAAATCTTCTGTGTATGGAGCACTTTCATTGTTCAATACTTGAATGTAATTGGTTATGGTCAAACTGTCTGCTATATCTCCGTTTATCGCTTTAATCTTAACCGAATAAAGGCCCGATTGAGCATAACTGACAACAGGGGTTGATTCAGTGCTTGACTCGGGCTGCCCGCCCTCAAATGTCCATTCTATTCCTGAGGTAGCATTGAGTGATAGGTTATTAAACGTGACTTCGCCTCCCGGACAAACGGCGGTATTGTTTGCAGAGAAATTCGGAATAGGTGCTAAGTCGTCAGAATTGAAGAATCCATTCTTCCAAACTCCGCGGCCATAGCTTGCCAAGAAAATCTGTTGGGTTGAATAGTGGAAAACCATTTGATTGACAATAACATTTGGCAGACCCTCATCGTATGGGCTCCAATATTCAAGATCACTGTCAATATAGAATACTCCCGCATCGGTTCCTGCGTAGAGCCCGTCATTGCTGCCTTGAAGGTAATGCAAGCAGTTCACGGGAATATTCGGCAAGTTGTTTGTTGCATTCTCCCAGTTATCTCCTCCGTTGTCCGAGTAATATACTTTTTGACCTTCATTGTATCCTGAAAAACCAACCCAAATTCTATCACTGTTTTGAGGGTCTACTTCTATGGAAGTGATGAACAAATTGGGGAGACCGTTTCCTATTTCATTCCACGTTTCACCGCCGTCTTCCGTTCGGTAGAGCAATTGAAAAGTGGAGGCCATGATTACATCCGGGTTAGATGGCGCTACGCGCATGGCTCTCAAAGTAGTTCCCACATTAAAATCACTGATGGCCGTCCAAGAGCCGCCTTCGTTTTTCCAAAGATTTTCATAACCCGCAAAGAGAATATCAGGATTTGTCGGATGAATTTCAAAAGGAGTAACCCACGCGCCTGATTCATTTATACCATCAGTATAGTCTTGAAAAGAGAGTCCTCCATTCGTTGATCTTTGGTACGCTCCTCCCGGATATGAAGCATACATGATGTCGTCATTGGTATAGTCTATGGCTGCTCCGTTTCCATCTCCTCCGAGGATATGCTCATATCCGTTGTCGCTACTGAAAAGATTCGTGCCATTATCCTGAGCACCCGCAAGTATTTTACTCGGATCAGTCACAGATACGGATATTCTATAGTACTGACTGATTTGAAGTCCTTCGCTTATGTCTTCCCAAGTATTTCCATTGTCTTCTGAACGAAAAACGCCACCATCACTTCCGCAGTAGAGTGTGTTTCCAAAAAAGTCGAGAGAGTGAATATCTGCGTGGGTATAGCCAATGTTCGGAGGATAATACCAATGGGATTTAATATTCCAACTATTGCCTCCATTCATGGTTTCCCAGACATTTATTCCTCCTACAAATACTCTGTCTTCATCGGTGGGCGAAGCGGCTATTGCTAAATCATACCAGCTTTGCCCCCCGGGAGAATCTCCCGTTTGAGAGTATCCCAAAAGATTGGGCGAATCGCTCATTAGTTCAAAGGACGCTCCTTCATCCGTACTTCTGTAAAAACCTTGAAATCCTGAGTCGCCGGCGTCTCCTGCTAAAATATAGACCAATTGATCATTTGCAGCTGTAACCGCCATTTCCAAACGATTTACTTGAGAGGAAGAAGGCAGCCCTGAATTGATTTGATCAAAACTGTCTCCTCCGTTTTCTGACTTGTAGAATCTGGTACCTGTAGCATATACGATATCTGAATTTCCGGGGTGAATGGCTACATCTCGTAAAAATGTACTCAGGGGTTGATCCCAAGTTTCACCGCCATCTTCAGTAACATGCAATCCTTGAGAGGATGTAACATAAATCTTATCAGGATTTTGAGGATCCATTACTAAATCCGTGCAACGAATTTGATCTTGGATATCGAAACCCAGATTAGTGGACACCCAAGAGTTTCCACCATCAGTAGATTTAATGACACCAAAACTGTATGTGTCACTAGCGTTTCCATCTCCTGTCGCTAAATAAATGACATCTGTATTATTTGGATTCACAGCTATGGCGCTGGCCCCTATCGCAACCAATGTATCAGTAAGTGAGGTCCAAGAGTCACCGTTATCTGTTGATTCCCATAGCCCACCGGCAGGTGTGGCAACATATATGTGTTCTGAGCTGCTTGGATCAACATATGTTGCGTTCACTCTGCCTAGTCCTGGATTCCATCCGAAACCTGTCCATGAAGTTGGCCCAACGGGGGTCCATGGGGTATCCGATTTCATTTCTGATCCGGACATTTTGTTTTTAGACTTCAAAGCATCCATTAGTCTTACCCCTGATATTCTTTCCCCTGAAGGGTAGACACGGGGCTCCATGAAGTGCTCCCAACGTTTAAACTGTTTGTACCCTCGGCCTCTTATATATCCTTGATCTCCCCATTCTTCTTCAAAGGCTTCTTGAACATCGTAGAAATTTACATTATCGTCCGTCATCATGTCCACCCATGTTTGGGCTTCTGAATCAAGAGCTACACATACAAAAGCAAGTAAAAACAATAGTTTTTTCATAGAACTTTGGAACTTTGGTGAAAAATAGAACTTATTGTGGTTGATTTCAGTCAATCATAAGGTTAAAATTGTAATTCCAAACCGCTATTGTGTATGAAGGTTATCGAGACGAAAGATGGAAGTAAATCATTATACCTCCCGGAATTAGATGAAACCTATCATTCCACGCACGGTGCTCTCCAGGAATCGCAGCATGTTTATATAAAGTCAGGCATTGAATACTTGGCCGGGCATAAAAATACACAGCTTATTAAGGTGTTCGAGATGGGGTTCGGAACGGGGCTCAATGCATACCTTACTGCCGATTTCGCACGGAAATCAAACCGTAAAATTCACTATCGAACGATTGAGAAACATCCTTTAAGTATTGCTGATCATTGTAGTCTGGGCTACTCGTTATTGCTGGCTTCACCTGATTACGCCAGAGACTGCCACGCTATTGCAGAAGCTTCTTGGGGAAAGAAGGTGGAGATCAATCCAAATTTCATTCTTGAAAAAATTAAAGGGGATTTCTTTGGTTATTCAGATCCCGAGACGAGCTTCGACATAATTTATTTTGACGCTTTTGGACATCGCGCCCAAAGTGAGCTTTGGGAGGAAGAAGTATTTATGATTTGTGCTTCCTTGTTGCGAGAGGGAGGCATCTTGGTAACCTATGCTTCAAAAGGATTGGCCAGAAGAAACATGATTTCCGCAGGATTTGAAGTAGAGAAAATTCCGGGACCACCTGGTAAAAGAGAAATGATGAGAGCCACCAAGTTGTAATGAGTTTTCCTTTTAACGTAAGAGTATACGGTGCTCTGATTTGTCAAAATCGCTTACTTCTCAGCGATGAAACGATAAAGGATTTTTCGTTTACCAAGCTACCCGGCGGTGGACTTGAATTTGGTGAGGGAACTCTCGATTGTCTCAAGAGAGAATTTCGAGAAGAAACAGCTCTTGATGTGGAGATTGTGAAACACCTCTATACCACCGACTTTTTTCAGATATCTGCTTTCAATAGAAGTCATCAGGTGATTTCAATCTACTATTTGGTGAAATCAGAGGAACTAAAAAGTATCAGACCAATTGAGCCAAAGGAGGCAAATCAGAAATTTAAATGGGTAGAACTTAGTGATTTGTCCGAAGAGCATTTCACCTTTCCCATAGATAAAAAGCTCGTTCCCGAATTAAAAAAGCTCTAGTCGCTTTTGAACGTAACCAGAGATGGAGTCCGCCACTTTTGTGGGTTTCTTTGTGCGCCAATTTACTTCTTGCAATCGGCCACCTAAAACAAAGTAATTGTCTGCACCTACTTCATCGAATTCCTTCAGAACGTGATCTCTGAAATTGACCAATGCAATCCATCCATCTGTTTCTGAAATGTCTTCAAACCACTCCTCATAATAGCAATCATCTGAGTAGTGGAAGTTCAATACATTCTCGCCAATTAATATGAATTTGTCTATTCCCAAGCCAATGAAATGGTCTGCCAGATCGCGTTTCAAAAACATAATGTCGTTGTGCAAACAATCATTCCACTCGCCAAAGAGCTCAAGAATCACGATGCCATCAGTATAATTGGCGTAAAGCACTTTTACAAATAGGGAAGGAGAGCCGAATTGATCCCATTGAGGATGTATGAGGTGATCGTATAGTGAATTGGTGAATTCAAATTCGCTGTATTCATTTCCGTAAAACGGAGACCGAGGGTCTTCTTCTGCGGTATAAAATCCTCTCCAGTTGAAATATGGCTCAATACTGTGCATTATTCTTATTTCCCCTTTGTTGCCTCCCGCACACTACCGTGCTTTAGAAGCAATTCATTAGCTTTTTGGTAATCAACTCCTAACGCATCCATCACCATCCTTGTTCCTCGGTCTACCAATTTATTATTGCTCAACTGCATATCTACCATTTTATTCCCTTCTACCCTTCCCAGCTGGATCATCAAGCTGGTTGAGATCATATTGAGAACGAGCTTTTGGGCCGTTCCGGCCTTCATCCGGGTGCTACCCGTCACATACTCGGGTCCAGTGATTATTTCCATGGGGTGTTCTACAGCTTCCGCCAAAGGAGACCCTTCATTGCAAGTAATGGCACCGGTAAGAACGCCGTTTTGTCGTGCTTGTTTTACAGCACCGATCACATAAGGTGTAGTGCCCGAAGCTGCTATTCCTACGACAATATCTTCAGGGCCAATCTTGTGCTCAATCAAATCTTTCCAACCTTGATTTTCACTGTCTTCAGCAAACTCGACTGCCTTCCGGATGGCGGAGTCGCCTCCTGCAATAATTCCAATTACCAAGCCGTGCGGCACACCAAAGGTCGGCGGGCATTCAGAGGCATCAACTATCCCCATTCGTCCGCTCGTACCCGCTCCGATATAAAAAAGGCGGCCACCGTTTTTCATTCGCTTGGCAGCTTCAATCACAAACTGTTCAACCTGTGGTAGCTTTTCGCTGATAGCTTCGTGAACTCGGGCATCTTCACGATTGAGCTCAGTCAAAATTGTTCTGATGCTTTTCTTTTCTAAGTTGTCGTAATTCGACTCTTTTTCTGTGTGTTTCTTCACGGATCAAAGGTAAAAAGAAAGCCCCTTCGCAGTGGCGAAAGGGCTTCAAGATTAAGTCAATTGTTCTTTTTAGTTAAATAGAACCTTTTTAGTAATCTGGTTATCATCAAATACTACGCGCATGAGGTATACACCATCGCTAAAGTCAGTTCGATTTATTATGTAGATTCCTGAATTCACTACTTTGTTCATAACAACTCGTCCCGTAATATCCATAAGCTCCACTCTGCGAATAACGAATTCATCATTGCGAATCGTTAATTCTCCTTGAGTAGGGTTAGGATAAACATTGGTTGAGTTTTCATAAACTACATCATCAGTGCTATTGGGGCCACAACTTGCTCCTTCTAGACCGAGCACGCACATAATACGCGGTACGGTATAACCTTGGATAGTATCGATATAAGCAAGTCCTTTTTCCGGGCTCATTCCAGGGTTGCCAAGAACTCCGCTATTGTGCAATTCCTGAGCATCAAAAGAAGTTCCGGCCGCAGCGTTTGTAGCAGCAACCACAGCTTCAAGGGTTGGAAGATCCCAGAAATCCCATGGCCCACTTTCATTAAAGAAGGGTACGCCAGGGATAGGCTCATTAATCGGCAGTAATACCGGAAACAGTCCCTCGGGACTAGATGCAACCGTCATAGTTGGTTCTGTCGGAAGAATATAGTCAAAGGTCTCTCCATACAATGAACGAGCGCGATCAGTGTATGGATCCGACGGCATTGTTTCTATGGCAAAATTGTTTCCTAAATCATTCGCGGTCTGAATGAAAACGTTTGCACCGCTTACATCTACAACATTTTCATTTGTAGTAGGAACGACTACCGTACCATCATCAAATGGTGCAAATGGATCTCTAATAGAATGGATACTTACCATTGGAACCTCGCCTTCATCAAGCCAGGAAATATCCGCTAAAGCACCTCCTGCGTTACAACCCATGTGAATTTCTTTAGATACTCCCGCTTCTTGGCGTGGGTCGGGCAATCTTGTCGCGCCCGGTCCACCATCAATGTCACCATCAATAGCCGGGATTACATACGGTCCGTCATTTCCTTGAAATTTTGGCAAACTGGCAATTTCTTCCACATAGTCATCAAGAGTGACGTATGCCTGTGCCACGTATCCTCCTGAACCTTGTCCGAATAACACGATTTTATCAGGGTCAATTCCATAAGGATTTCCGTCATCGACCGAAGCTCTGAAAAATCGTACAGCGCTTTGTGTGTCGTGCAATGCACGGTAGACCGCTTGAAGCAAAGTTCCACGACGTACGTCAGGATCAGTTGATTCAGGGTTCCAACCTAAACGGTAGTTAATGGAAGCTGCAACAAACCCTCTTCTCGCCCATTGACGGCAAAGGTTTACACCTGCACTGTCTATTTTATCACCGGTAATTGAACCGTTGAAAAGAGCGGGAAGGAAGTTACCTGTATGGATGAAAATAATAAGTGGGCGAGAGTCTAAATCATCTTCTCCCGGAGGAGTGTAGATGTCCATCTCCAATGCTGAAAGTTTTACCAAGGTCTGGTCTCCACCTGGAGCTGCCGAAGGAATGAAATACTCCACAGGGAATTCTTCACCATTGTCAATGTTTTCATTCAATGCAGCCATTTCTGCTGTCCAAGTCGCAGGATCGGTAATGATACCCGGAATTGAGAATGGGTTCACATTTGCTCCAAATACTACATCGCTTTCTACCTCATTTGAGGAGAAAATCTCCGTAGCATATCGCTGCGCTTGTGTTTGTAACGAGGCTGCTAGGAGTACTCCTAGGCTTAAGCCGAGTAAGTTTTTCTTCATACGTGATTTGTTTTTGCTATTGTGAGTTGTAAAATAAGACTTTTATCGATTGAGCCATTCATAAATTATCGAAAAGTAGGCCATTCTTCCAACATAAGGACCGCCGTAAACGGTGAATACTCTATTGTCAGTAAGATTTGAAGCCCCCAATTTTAGTGTTGTGTTAATCTTTTTGAAATTAGTCATAACCGCTGCATCGACCATGTAATAAGATGGGACAAAACCAGTAAACTGCGGACTGCCTTCGAAAATAAATCCGTCTACCCATTTCGCATTTACACTGAATCCCCAGTTTTTAAGTCTCATAAAGCCCAGATCTGTTTTTAAGTCTCTGGCATTTACCCCGACGTTTACTTTGTGCTCAGGAGTGTTGAAGGCAGGAATGATTGGATCATCTTCCCCACTTACCAGATTGTTCCAGCTATAATTCGTGGTAAGGGCGAAAGTTTTGTAGAAATAGTAATTCACACCGACAGAAAAGCCTTGGGTGGTTACGGTTTCACGTGCATTGGCTGCTACTCTGAAAACCTGTAAACTAGTGAAGTCAGGTCTTTCGGCTTGAGGAGTGTAAGGCAGTGTCAAACCAATGTTGAAACCAATGAAATCTTCGTAGAAAGTGTAGTAATAACTGGCGTCAACATAAATCTTGTTTGACAAGGTGCTTCGATATCCGACTTCAAACGTTCTGGCTTTTTCTGGTCTGATAGGGTCTACATCGAAAAAATCGAGTCGATTCCAGTCGAATAAGGAACTGTTTCGAGCTTCATCAAAAGACTCTAAACTAACCAAAGAGTCCTGCCCTGATAAATTACCAAGCAGAATGGCCCTGCCCACATCATAGTACAGAAACTGATCAGCCATGGTAGGATTCCGCACGGCAGATGATACCCCTGCTCGAATCACGGTTTTCTCGTTTAACTGAAATACTAAGCTTGCTGCAGGAGACACGACAGCATCGAAGTTTTCATTCTTATCTACTCTCAAAGTTGCTTGAACAGTCAGCCTTTCATCAATGAATTTCTTCTCTAACCCAACATAAGCTCCAGCTTGCCAATTTGTAACTGTTCGAAAACTCGAATCGGTTCTAACGATTGAAGTGGTGCCATCTTCATTTATAATCGTCTCACGGGTGTACTCTAAAGTATCTTCGAAAATTGTTCCACGTGAATTGGGGCGATATAATCTACCGCTACCTCCAACTCGTATTTTCGCAAATCTTGTGTCAAAAATGTATTCTCCCTGTGCGTGATACAAGCTGGACTTGTCGTAAAAACGCGAACCTCCCTCGGTGAATAGCCGAGAAGTCACATCATTAAAAAGAGAGTCAAATCGGGCAGTTCCCGGTTCAAAATAGGCATTTTCACCTTGTCCTTTCGTGGTTCTTTGTACAAGATCGTTGTACTCTTGCATGAACTCTGCGTTATCCTGTGCCCACTGAAGTTGATCACTTTGAACCATCATTCTCCAAGCAGTGTTTGCCTCGGCAAAACCAGGAGCCGTGCCCGTCACAGGGTCAAAAAAGTCGATAAAATTAGGTCGAGTAGAAGAGTACTCAGTGCTATCAGGGTTTGGCATTCCTGCCATGAAAAGTTGATCATTAAAGGTCTGATAGTTTTGAGAGTACGAGCGGTAATACGTACCCTCCGTCATATGCGCGTCTGACATTAATGCTCCGGTCAAGACGGCATCGTAGCTATTGCCGGCATCCTCGCTCGTTGCATAAGCTCTAAAAAAGAACTTGTCTTTCTTTTCAATTTGAACCTTGTGCTGGAAAAATTGAATGTCCCTCAAGCTGTAGCGGTTGTCACCTTGATAGACGGTGGTTCCATTACCATAGTTAAAGTAGTAGTCAAGCACTAAATCATCTTTTATTTTGTAGTACAAACCTGCACTGGTCTTCAGGTTTCTGGTATCATAATCGGCCAGGTCTATTTCGCGGTATCCCGGGCGGTAAACCCTAGTCAAAGCAGGTCTCTGTTCAATGCTGGGCCCAAGATCATTGATGAAAATATTTCCACCTGTTGTTACTTCATCGCCATACCTGTTCACGGCATCATATCCCGAAAAGTTGGTCTCATCAACGGCCAGACCCTCGATAGCGTCGTAATTCTCCGCTTCCCAATCTAAGGCGCTAAGGTAGAAGACATTAAGCTTATACCCGAATTTCTCTTTTCCATCTTTGTTTTTGAAGACCTCGGCCCATCTGACCGCACCTTCAAAGAGCGATCGCTCTCCTGCTTTGAGGGAAACAGTTAATCCCGGAAAAAGGAAAGGATCCTTTGTCCTCATGTCTATCACACCGTTGAACGCTCCGGGGCCATAGTAGGCTGAGCTGGCACCCGCCACGATATCAACTGATTGCACATCTAGGTCAGAAGCACCCAAGAAATTTCCGAGAGAAAAGTTCAAACCAGGTGATTGATTGTCTACACCATCGATTAGTTGGAGCGAACGCACGGGAGATGTGCTGTTAAAGCCTCTGGTATTTAATATTTTAAACCCTAAACTGGCTGATGTAATATCAACGCCTTTTAGGTTTCCCAAACCTTCATAAAAACTTCCGGAGGGTGCCTCTTTGATTGCTATCACATCCATTGACTCCACCGTGAGTGGGGCTTGTTTGCTCTTTTCACTGATCCTACTACCTACTATCTCCACTTCATTTATCAAAACATTGTCAGTACCCAAAGCCAGTTTTACCTTTTCGTCAAAAGAGCTTACGGTATACTCTTGAGCCGTGTACCCCAAGAAATTTATGATCAACGTGATAGGTGGGTTCTGACTTACATCGAGTGAGAAATTACCGTCAATATCGGTAGTGGTTCCAGTGGTAGTACCTTTAATAACCACTGAAGCTCCGATCAAGGTTTCCCCTGTATCGTCATCTGATATCGTTCCTGTAATGGTGCCTTGGCCAAAAGAAGCCAGTTCAAAGAGTACAAATAACAATGCGAGCGACGCTGCCTTCCGCGTTTTCTTCCAATTCATGCGCTATTGAATAATGGTGTCCTATTTACACCTCCGAGCGCCAAAATAAAGAAATCCTTGATCAGACGCGAGATCCCGACTTAATTTTTGGATAATATTTTCTTCACAATTGAATTGTTGAGCAATTCTTACTGCACACTTAGTTGTATAGCGGTGGGTAGGCAAATGGATCAAATTCATGCATAATTCCGTAGGCTGCTTCAACGATATCTTCGTGATTTGGCTTCGAAAAGTAATCACCGTCAGAGCCATAAGCGGGTCGATGCGCCTTTGCTGAAAGCGCTATTGGCTTGCTGTCGAGATGGTAGTACCCGTTTTGTTCATTCAATATTTTGTCAAGAAGAAACGCAGATGCACCACCGGGTACATCTTCATCAACAATCATGAGTCGATTGGTCTTTTTTAGACTTTCGACTACCATGTGGTTTTTATCGAATGGCAATAGAGTTCTGGCATCAATAAGCTCAACGTCCACATTCATCGAGCTGAGGGTCGCTGCTGCTTCTTCAACTATGTTAAAAGTGGAGCCATAAGAAACAACAGTAAGGTCTGTTCCTTCTTTTACGATTTCAGGTATGCCTAATGCTACAGTGAATTCACTCAAATTTGATGGAAGTCTTTCTTTAATGCGATAGGCATTCAAGGGCTCTATGACTAAGGCAGGGTCGTCTCCTAGCAGCAGCGTGTTGTACATTCCCGCAGCAGTGATCATATTACGCGGGACACAAATATGAATCCCTCGAATAGCACCGATTATAGCTCCCAAGGGTGATCCTGAATGCCAAATACCTTCTAATCTATGGCCTCTGGTGCGAACAATTAAGGGGGCTTTCTGCCCTCCTTTGGTGCGGTAATGAACCGTGGCCAAATCATCGCTCATTATTTGGAGCGCATACAGCAAATAGTCTAAATACTGGATCTCTGCAATTGGACGAAGACCACGCATAGCCATACCGATTCCCTGACCCATAATCGTAGCTTCTCGAATTCCTGTATCTGTTACTCGTATTTCGCCAAACTTCTCTTGCATGCCTTCCATGCTTTGATTCACTCCACCGATCTTTCCAACATCCTCACCAAAGGTTAAAAGCTCAGGGTATTTTTTAAAAAGGGCATCAAAATTATCGCGCAGTACAATTCGCCCATCAACCTTATCATCAGAGTCGTAGGTTGGCTTGGTTTCTACGATTTTCAGAGGAGATAATTCGCTTTCGCTATACAAATGCGAGCTGTAACGATCGTTATTGAGTATCCGAAAATTCTCTATCCATAATTGCAATTTGCTACGGATTGGATCATTACTGGTTCGCAAACTATAAAGTACTTTTCTCGCCCCTGAAAGCACATCTTTGCGGAGGGGTTCAGTTATGGACTTCAAGTCGTTTTGAGTAGACTCGATCATTTCATTTCCTTCTGCCTTTTCAAAAATTGAAAACAATTCATCACGTTCCGAGATTATCTCATCCTGAAACTCTTTCCACGCCTCTTTTTGAGCTGAGCGTACATCTTTCTTTGCTTGCTTAGCAATGGTGTTCAACTCTTCTTCCGTGGATAACTCGTGTTCAAGAATCCAGTTCTTGAACTTGGTAATGCAATCGTACTCTTTGGCCCACTCCAATCGTTCCTTTGACTTGTATCGTTCGTGCGAACCAGATGTGGAATGACCTTGAGGTTGAGTTACCTCCTCGACGTGTATAAGCACAGGGACATGCTCTTCGCGAGAGATGGCAACACCCTCTTCATACGTTTTGATGAGGTTGACATAATCCCAGCCTTTTACTTTGAAGATTTCATATCCGGCGCTGTCTTCTGATCTCTGAAATCCCTTGAGAGCTTCAGAAATACTTCCTTTTGTCGTTTGGTATTTTTTGGGAACGGAAATTCCATATCCATCATCCCAAACAGACATAACCACGGGTATTTGCAAAACACCGGCGGCATTGATGGACTCCCAAAAAACTCCTTCACTGGTGCTTGCGTCACCTATGGTCCCAAATGCTACTTCATTTCCCTGATTTGAGAATTTTTCAAATCCTGAATGAAGATCCTTGTTTTGACGATAGATTTTAGAGGCTTGCGCTAATCCAACTAATCGAGGCATTTGTCCCGCAGTGGGAGAGATGTCGGCTGATGAATTTTTTTGGGTTGTCAGATTCTTCCAGTTTCCATTTTCATCCAGATTTCTGGTACTGAAGTGTCCGCCCATTTGTCTGCCTGCACTGGCTGGCTCTTTCACAGGGTCAGGGTGAGCATATAGACCGGCAAAAGCTTCCTTTATGGATAGAGCCCCAATAGCCATCATAAAAGTTTGATCACGATAGTATCCTGATCGAAAATCGCCATTTTGAAATTGCTTCGCCATGGCAATCTGCGCCAATTCTTTTCCGTCTCCGAAAATACCGAATTTAGCTTTTCCTGTAAGAACTTCTTTTCTACCCAAAAGAGAAGCCTCACGGCTCTCGCATGCTAGTTTATAATCTGCAATAATCTCTCGAATAAACGCTTCCTCTTCTACGGAAACGGTTTGTTCTTCAGTCTTCATTTAGGTGGCATTTAGATGCTGCAAAGGTAGCAAAACCGAATGCCATTTTTCAGTAGTGGGTGGGGATTCATAAAAAGGGTCTGCTGTTCAATGCTTTCCCAGCCAAACGGAAGGGACGATGTTTGGCATCGAATAAGTGGCGGTGGTTTTCTCTGCTTCGGGTGGTTTCTCTGTAAAAGGAGCAGCATGCGTGAAACCATAAATCATAGTAAGAAAGGCTACAACAACGAAGCATCCTATCAGAATCAGGGCGGGTGCATATTTCTTGGTCATGGCTTTGAGTTTTTTTAAAGCAGGCCCTGCCTAAAAGGGCCTGCTTTATGTTGTTTGGTTTGTTTAATGGTTAGCAGTTAATCATTGTCTTTATTGATGTCTAAATCTTCTAGTAATTCCGCTTCAATCTGCTCAGCCGATTCTTGTAAAATGTCTTTCGTTGCCTCTTCTTTTTCTTCTTCACTCATAGGGCAGGTCGAGCATTTTAGTCCTTTCTCAGTCATCAGCCACGTGTGACCTAGCATATTCCGGTCACGGGTATTGGTGATATTTGGAATATCGTAGATCACTTCCTTAGCACTAGGTGCTAGTGTTATCGCTTTTCCTACAGGTATGTAGAGAATGTAGCGTGCTTTTTGAGACCTGACCTTGTTTCCCTTTTCAAGAATAAAATAGGGCGATACCCTCAAACTATCGTTGCTTATTGACCAGCTTGATTTCATTTGGCGAGCGTTCCTGATGGCATCTTTTTGCGAAGAACCTCTCGCCGATTTTTCAACTTCGAAAAGAAAACGATTTCCAGCTGCCTGTCTGGTGGTTAATGTGTTCTTTCCGACGTACACTACATTAGTCGAATCAACCCAAGGAATTGTTACACCACCTTCGAAAAAAATCGAGCCGTCAATAAAGTCTCCGGAAAATTTGAATCGAGAGAGTTCGCTTCCTTCAATATCCAATACCAGAGTATCAATACGAGA
>CAZKXG010000017.1:27671-30492 GCA_964556465.1 uncultured Cryomorphaceae bacterium
TAAATCTTGCTTTCGTTTGACGATTCTCGAATAATTGAACACCACTGGCAGCCAGTAACCCAATCCCAACGAACCAGATGACAATTAATGCTATTGCAACGATACCTGAGTAGCGAATCTTCTGAAAGAGCATTCTGATTCCCAGCAGGAGTATTGAAACGGCCGGGACTCCGAGTACCATTGCTATTCCTCCTACGAATAGCCCTCTATTGGTTGAGTCAGCCAAGGTCGAATTCATAAATTCTCTCAGATCACTGGAACCGGTAGCTGACAGAAACGAGTCAATTCCAAAGAGTCCGGTAATCAGAGCCATTAACGCGAATGCTCCTGCCAGAAAAAAGGCTACTCCCAAGATTTTTGCCAAGACGACTATCAGGACTTTCAGAATTCTTCCGAGTGCATCGAAAAAATCACTGATGACGTCGCCTAGATGCTTTCCCGCACTGTTGACGCGTTCACCGCTGATGTCATTTCTTTTGCCAAAATCTTTAATATCATCTTTGATGTCAGAAAATGACTCATTTACTTTCTTTGAGATATTATCTACCGTAACCGCTTCGCCTCTCATTTGGAGTTTCTCGGCAGTGGTTTTCGCTTTCGGTATAATTAAGGCAAGTATGATGTACACGATTGGTCCCACACCGAATGCAATCGTTGAAATGACAAACAGCGCTCTTAGAATAATTGGATCCCAGCCCAAATAGGCGCTTAGACCGCTACAAACTCCAAATAGAAGTTTGTCATCAGGATCGCGGAAAACACGCTTTTCGTACTTTTTCCTCGAGGTCTTTCTCTTAAATTCCTGTTCCATTTCCTCATCTTCTGCGTCAATGTAGTCTTCGGGTCTGCCCATAATGGCAATGACCGCTTCTACGTCTTCAAAGACGATTACCTGCTTGCTTTCATTGATTCTTTCTGAGAAAAGTTCAGAAACCCTCAATTCGATATCAGATATTATTTCATCTGCGCTTTGGTGACCTTCGAATGAGTTTCGAATCGCCTCCAAGTATTTTTCCAATTTGGAGAAGGCATCTTCTTCTATACTGAAAATGCGTCCACCTATGTTTACGTTTATTGTCTTATTCATGATAGTCAGTCCTTGGTAGTGGTTTGTTTAACTGCGTGAACCAATTCATTCCATGTTTGGCTCAATTCGCTTAGAAATTGTTCTCCCAGCTCGGTGAGCTTGTAGTATTTTCTCGGGGGGCCTGATTTGGATTCCTCCCAGCGGTAGTCCAAAAGACCCGCATTCTTGAGTCGCGTTAGCAAGGGGTAAAGAGTGCCCTCAACTACGATGAGCTTTGATTCCTTTAGCTCGCCAATAATATCCGATGGATACATTTCTTTTTGGCTGAGCAGTTGGAGAATCACGAACTCAAGTACTCCTTTCCGCATTTGCGCTTTTGTGTTTTCAATCTTCATAGTTGGAGTCGTTCTGATTCGTGGATTAGGTGCTGAATGTCCCTGTAATAGGGAGTTCTTTGTTCGGCGCCTGTTTTTGAATTTGCCATTTTTTTTAGCTTGTTTAATGTTTAACCGATGCAAACATACGTAAATAATACAGTACTATGCAAAGCAAAGTACCTTATTTTAACCAAGTACTATTTGAATGGTATTATTCCGGGATAAGTGGCTGATGCCGGACTTTTTTGAAACCTTCAACGCTTATTCGGGTATACTTTCGAGAATAAAGAAACCTCAAGCATGAAAAAGTTATTCTCCATAATAATAGGAATAGCAGTTGTGGCTCTGATCCAATCCTGTTCAAGCGGACAAAAGAAATGCGCGGCTTATACCAAGCATGATACGAGCAATCAGCCATCCTATCACGAGGTGCAATAAGCATCCAAGAAACCTGCAAGATCAAGAATACGAATCGGCCTCTGTGCCGATTCTTTTTGTTTCTATCCCTCTTATAAATGCGTAATTTTGCGCTGTGAAAGCGGAGATAATTACCATTGGTGACGAGATACTAATCGGCCAAACCATAGACACCAATTCAGCTTGGCTGGGAGAGCAACTCCATTTAATAGGAGTAAAGCTGAATAGAATAGTCACCATCAGCGACACTCCTGAGGCTATTCGTGAATCTATAGACGATTCGTTTAATCGAGCTGATTTGATATTGATGACAGGGGGGCTCGGGCCGACGCAAGACGATGTAACGAAAGAGACCTTAGCCGAATTTTTTGGGACTACCCTCGAAAGGAATCAAGATGTTTTAAATGAGATTGATTCTTACTTTGCAGCCAAGGGATTGCAAATGCTAGAGTCGAACCGCAAGCAGGCCGATCTTCCCAAGAATGCTACAATCTTGCGGAATACCAGGGGCACAGCAATGGGTATGTGGTTTGAAAAAAATGGAAAAGTACTGATTTCCATGCCAGGTGTTCCGTACGAGATGAAAGGTATCATGCGCGATCACGGCTTGCAAATGCTTCAGGAATTTTTTCCTACTAAAACCATTATTCATCAAACGATTCAAACACAAGGTATCGGTGAAAGCTTTTTGGCCGAGATAATCAGTGACTGGGAAACTGCCTTAAGAAATGACGGAGTATCATTGGCTTATTTACCTTCTCCAGGTTTGGTTAAGCTACGGCTTACCGCATATGCAGATCAAGAAAGTAAAAGTGAGGTAGCTCAAAAAATAGCACATTACATTTCGGAGTTAGAAAGGAGAATTCCTCAATACATTTTTGGAAGGGAGAAGGATACGGTCGCAAAGGCTGTTCAGGTTCTTTTTCAGGGATAGGCTCCGATATTACCTGTCCCGCCGGAGTGACTTCCACTTCAACATACGCATCGGTATCCGGCAGCA
>CAZKXG010000018.1:0-1331 GCA_964556465.1 uncultured Cryomorphaceae bacterium
CGCGGCCCATCCGCTTTGCGAAAGCGCCTCGTTATAGGCGAATCGGGCGCCGGCGAAATCTGCGGGGCTTGTGCGCGGGTCGTCGGCGCGGACCACGATATCGTCGGTGATCCGGATTGGTTCCTCAGAGAGGAAAATGTATGGACTCCCACTGACAATTCCGGGACATTCACTATCGGAAACTTCGAACCCATCAACACTTTTGAGGCGAGACAGAATGTTTTTGCCGGTTATGTAATGGGAGAGAATAGTCTTCTTGAAAAAATTCGCGTGATCTACGGTTTGCGCGTTGAACAAGGTTCGATGTTTTACACGGGAGTTACGGGTGAAGCAAGCCAAGACCTCAAAGATGAAAAGACGCTCGACGAATTGAATTTCTTACCCTCTTTGAACCTGGTTTACAAGGCTACCAAGGATATGAATATTCGCGCATCGTATACACAAACATTGGCAAGACCGAGTTTTAAAGAGAAATCAAACGCTCAAATTTTCGATCCGATTACCAAAAGAACTTTCGTGGGTAATATTGATCTACAGCAAACGGAAATCCAGAATTACGACTTGAGATGGGAGTGGTTTCTCGGTCCTCGCGAATTGATTTCGATAGCAGGTTTCTACAAGCAGTTCGATGGGCACATTGAATTGGTTGCTTTTGAAACGGCCCCTGACAACCTCAAGCCGCGAAACTCCGGTAGCGCAGAAGTATTGGGAGTGGAAATGGAAGTGAAAAAGAGCCTTGGCTTTTTGGCCAACGAAACCAGTAAGATTCTAAACCGCTTCTTCATCGGTGGAAACCTGACTTTGGTTCAATCGGCAGTGGATATGCGCGAAGTAAATACCGGTAACGAAGGGCAAACGGAATACGAACTGCGATTGGAAAACCTCAGGCCGGGAGAGACCATTGACTTTGAGCGAGACATGGCAGGCCAATCACCTTATTCGATAAATGCCAACTTGAGTTATGAGATTATAGAGAAGCAAATGAATTTCTCGCTTGCCTACAATGTGCAAGGTGAGCAACTCACGATTATCGCTTCCGGAAGAAGGCCTGATGTATACACAATACCTTTCCAGAGTTTGGACTTCAATGCGTATTACAGCTTTGGCGAAAAGCTGAACTCCAGAATTACCTTAGGAGCAAACAATCTTCTTGATGATGACAGAACATTGGTATACCGATCATTCGGAGCAAGCGATCAAGTATTCCAATCCTTCAAGCCGGGCACAACCATCCGACTTTCTTATCGATACACATTCTGATGAAAGAATAGGTCACAAAAAAAGGGGCGCAAATGCGCCCCTTTTTTTATGTGGTGTATTTTTTAATCGTA
>CAZKXG010000018.1:1341-2904 GCA_964556465.1 uncultured Cryomorphaceae bacterium
CTCGGCAAAGCGATCGATGATGAAATACACGTCAGCAGCCCCTCGGGAGAGCAGCGCTACTACATTGTGGCTATCAGCTACCAATAGCACAAAAAAAGGGGCGCTCAATGCGCCCCTTTTTTTGTGGTCTATTTCTAATCGTACGTTTTTTCGTTGATGAGCTCTCCGTTCTCGTCATAGAACTTCCAGGTTCCGACTCTTTTTCCTTCGTCGTACTGCATGGTCATTCGTAAATTACCGTTTCCATCCCAAACATTCCAAACATCGTCTTTCTTCCCGTCTTTGAATATGGCAGAAGCAACAACTTTACCTTCTGAATTGTACTTCAGCCATTTTCCCGTTTTGGCTCCTTTGCTCAAAACCCCAACTTCTTCGATGCTACCATCTTCAAAGTATGCGGCAATATTTCCACTGTATGAACCATCAGGTTCGATATTGTAATTCTGGTTGTACGTGTAATAGGCTTTACTGCTTTGATCATCTACACTCACCAATTCGCCTTCTTGGGCAAACATCGCTGAAGCTGTAAATAATCCTAAAACTGCTATGAATACTGACTTTTTCATGACTCTCGTTTAATGTGTTCCTTCTCTCGTTAATACGAAGGTAAGCTTTTCTTAACAATTTGGTAACATTAAACGTCAAAACGAAAAAAAATGTTGCAGCTTAATTCCGCAACATTCACTCTGAATATCGGATTACAACAAGAATCTCTTGGACTTCGTTTCTTCCTCGATGGTAAAATCTTCTACCACTTTGGTATCGTAACTCACAAAACTAATCTCCAACGTGTACGTTCCTGCAGGGATATTTTCGAAAGTGAACTTCCCATCGAAATCTGCAAAAACCTCTTGGTCTATCTCAACTAACTTCACTGTGGCACCTGTAAGCGCTTCGGCATTTTCAGCATCCAACACTTCACCCGAATAAGAGCAAGTCGCTTTATCAGATTTTGTCTTCTTGTCTGAGTCTCCGGCGGCAGCCGAGAAGCAGATGAGAACGAATGCGAATAGAACCAAGTAATTTTTCACGAGGCAAAAGTAGTCTCATCGCTTCAGCAAATCTTTAAGCCTGTGTTAAACATGGCTGTGTTTTATTAATTAATTGTTAAGACGAGCAAGGCACGGTCTTAGCTATATTCGTCGAAAAATAACACTGTGCGAATCCTTTCCATTTTTCTGATTGCCCTGTCTGCAAATGCGTTTGGGCAATTTCCGTCCAACTACACTCCGACTTACGCCGAGACGATTGCTTTTTATGAGCGAATTGCGGCTGACCATCCCAATACTGCTCAGCTCAATACTATCGCAAAAACGGACAATGGAAAACCACTTCACTATTTGGTTATCGACCCAAAAGGCCAATTTTCACCTAAGTCGGCTCTGACGAATGAGCAAACAGTAACGTTAATTGTCAACGGAATTCATCCGGGTGAGGCTTGCGGAATCAACGCATCCATCGCCTTTGCCATGCAAAAGGCGGCCGAGCCAACACAAGGCTTGATTTATGTCATTATTCCCATCTACAATGAAGTCAGGCTGCTTCCAGTGGTGCTTCAGAATG
>CAZKXG010000018.1:2914-6217 GCA_964556465.1 uncultured Cryomorphaceae bacterium
ATTCCCATCTACAATGTAGGCGGAGCATTAAATAGAAACAGCCACACACGTGCCAATCAAGAGGGCCCTGAAGAATACGGTTTTCGCGGAAACGCCAAAAACCTTGACCTCAATCGAGATTTCATCAAGGCCGATTCTGAAAATGCATTGGCGTTTACCAAACTCTTTCATCTCTGGAACCCTCACATTCTTATCGATACGCACACATCAAATGGAGCAGATTATCAACCAAGCTTAACCCTCTTATCGACCTTTCCTGAAAAGCTTGACCCGATGCAAGCTACCTTTCTGAAAAGAGAATTGGAGCCCGCTCTCTATGAAAGCATGAAATCGCTCAATGATGAAATGATCCCATATGTGAATTTCAAGGGCAAAACGCCCGAAGAAGGCATTTATGCCTTCTTAGATTATCCGCGATACAGCACCGGATATGCCGCCCTGTTCAATACGCTTGGCTTCACTACTGAGGCTCATATGCTGAAATCTTTCGATCGAAGAGTGGAGGCTACGGGTCACTTTTTGGAGAGTATGAATTCTTTTCTTGCTGAAAAAGGTTCGATGGTGAGAAAGCTGAAGAGCATAGCTGATCAGAATATGATGCAGGCAGAAGGGTTCTACACCAAATGGCAAATAGGAAAAAGTGTTGACAGCTTATCTTTTCCGGGATATGAATCGAGAAACTCAACGAGTGTGCTTTCGGGAGAAGCCTTCGCAGAGTACGACCGCAAAAAACCATACAGAAGAAATGTGCCATATTACAACGAGGTGAAAGGCTACTACAGAGTGGTATTGCCCGAGTTCTATATCATTCCACAAGCTTGGAGTGAGGTAATCAGAAGGCTCGAGGCCAATAATGTGGAAATGTACCAACTACCTGAAGACACCTTAATGGATGTCACTTCCAGATATGTCACCTACTACGAAACTTCTGAAAGGCCCTACGAAGGGCATTACCCACATAAAAACATCGGTACTGCAGAAAGGGAAGAAACCATTCAGTTTTTTGAAGGTGACTACCTCATTCCAACCCATCAAAATGCCCGACGCTATTTGGCTACAGCCCTCGATCCCCAAAGTGAGGACAGCTTCTTCAGCTGGAATTTTTTCGATTCTGTGTTGAATCAAAAAGAGTACTTCTCTTCTTACCTTTTTGAAAAAACGGCAGCCGAAATCTTGGAAAGAGATGTCACTCTGCGCCGCTCTTTCGACTCAAAAAAACAAAAAGATCCCGCTTTCGCGAAAGATGCACGAGCTCAACTCAAGTACATTTACGAAAACTCGATCCACTACGAAAAGGGTCACTTGAGAATACCCGTTTTTGAGATTCGCTAATTCGACAAGGCTGTATCGAAGGAATACCCGACTCCTTTGTAGGTCTTGATGTATCGATGTCCGATTTTGACCCGAAGGTTTCGGATATGAACATCGATGGTTCTGTTTCGAACCAAGTGGTTGGGGTCGCCCCAGACCAATTGCTTGATCTCATCTCGACTAAAAACCTTTTTTGGCTTGGAGGCCAAAAGGGAGATAATCTCAAACTCCTTTCGCTGCAAGAGATACTCTTCTCCTTTAGCAACCAAAGTATATCTATCTCTGTCTAAGACAATCTCCTCGCCGTTTTTGGCAATATTGATGGCCCCGCGCAGTGTAGCATGACTTCTCATCCACGCTCGCAAACGGCTTACAAAAACACGCTTATTGACTGGTTTAACCAAAAAATCATCCGCTCCCGAATTGAGGGCAGTGACCTCCACATAGTTCTCACTGCGGTCGCTCAATATCACCACAGAACAATACCGTCTTAGTCCTTTTTGCTCCATTTCCTTCAAGAGGTCTATGGCGTCTTTTCCTTCCAGTAAGAGATCCATGATAACCAAAGCCGGTTTTCGATGCCGAATGGTCGAAATAACCTCATCAGAGTTTTCAATACAGCGCACATTCAAATGCTCAGCTTCGATGAGCTTCGACAATTGGGAAAACTGACTGTTCTTCCCCTTTACACATACTACTTCAGCAAAGGACGACATGGCTGTTTGATCGGTTCGAAAGTAGTGTGAGCGAATTAAGCCTACCTTAATTGGTCGTTAACAATTGCTTATAAGAATGGCCCAATGTGAACTTAAGTTTTAAGGAAGATGAATGCACACAAAACCATGAACAACCGCAAAGAGCAGTGAATGCTCGAACCCATCCGAATTAACATAAAATTAACCCCACTATGGGCCTTGAAGCATTGGTTCAGAATACCTTTGCGCGCTGTGGTAAAATCCCGTTTTCTCATATCTCTTCTGTTGTTCTTACCGTCTATATCGCTATGGGCGCAGGCAGACTTTACCCCTGAAGTATACGGAGCTTATGTAGCAGAAGATGAAATCAGTATCAGCTGGAAGGTGGATTGCACGGCTGAAAACTCTCCCGCGGAAGTCGTTGTGCGGTACAATCGATCAGCCGTACTGGCCAATGAGGGAGAAGTGTGGCTCTACACCGACACGGTGCCCTACACGAAAGGCTCCATCAAGCTCACAGATATGTACTCTGCTACGGGATACATCTATCAAGTGGGATTTGTATCTAATAGTGCGCCCTATCACGAGGCTGTTTGGACCACACGTGATCGATTCGAAACGAAAATGGCTTGGGGGATAACTCGGTTTCTGTTGATGATTGGCTCGCTTTGCCTGTTCATCTATGGAATGAAAACCATGAGTGAGGGGATCCAAGCGAGCGCAGGAAGCAAGCTCAGAAGCATTCTGGGCTCCATGACCAAGAACCGATTTACCGGTGTCTTAACCGGATTTACCCTTACCGGGTTGCTTCAATCATCAAGCGCTACCACCGTTATGACTGTGAGCTTTGTGAATGCCGGACTGATAAGCCTCACAGAGTCGGCGGGAATTATGATGGGGGCAAACATCGGGACCACCATCACCGGATGGCTGGTTTCATTCTTAGGTTTTCGCGTTAACATTACCACTTATGCACTCATCATTTTCGCTTTTGTCGTACCCTTATTGCTTGTAAAGAGACCGGGAATCCGAAACTGGATTACCGCACTGATCGGCTTTGCATTCATCCTGTTGGGTTTGGGTTTTTTGATCGATACAGTGCCCTCTTTCACAGAAAATTCCGCACTGGTTCAATTCTTTATCGAATACTCCAATCAACCCATTGTGGGAACGTTGATGTTTATCGCTTTGGGCATCATCGTTACGGTGATTGTTCAAAGCTCCTCATCGGCCATCACGCTTACCATGGCGCTTTGTGCCAGCGGCGTCATCCCTTTTGATGTGGCAGCAGCGATGG
>CAZKXG010000018.1:6227-7077 GCA_964556465.1 uncultured Cryomorphaceae bacterium
AAACATCGGAACTACAGCTACCGCCGAAATCTCAGCACTGGTAGGAAATGTGTACGCCAAACGGAGCGCGCGAATTCACACGCTCTTCAACGTGATCGGGGTAGCTTGGATGGTGCTCGCCTTGCCTTTTGTCTTGAAAATCATTGGCAGCTACATGCCTGCCGATCCTTACGAGCAAACGGAAGCGGGACATCAGGCAGCCACTATAGCCTTGGCGGCTTTTCACTCCGTGTTTAACTTGGCCAATTTGCTCCTGCTCATCTGGTTTACTCCGCTACTGGTAAAACTGGCCTCGAAAACGGTTCGCTCACGTGGTGGGGAAGACGAGGAGTTCCGCTTGGAGTACATTGACTCCTCCATTCAGCTTTCAGAAATCTCTGTTTTGGAGGCCAAGAATCAAGTGATCCGTTTTGGGGAAATCGTAGCGCGTATGTCCAATTTCGTGAAGAGTCTGCTTACCGAGACGGATGCCGCACACCAAGAAAAGCTGCTGACTCGGATAAAGAAGTACGAGAAGATTACCGATCGGATGGAGATCGAGATCTCTCAATACTGTAGCCGATTGGCTGCTACCGAATTGTCTCCTGCATCGAGCGAAAAAGTGAGGGCCTTCTTGAGCATAGGCAGTGACTTGGAGCGTATCGGCGATATCTTTTATCAGATGGCAAATACCATCGAAAGGAAAACAGCTTCGAAAATCTGGTTTACACCAGATCAAAGAGAAAAGCTGTTGCGCATGTTTGGCATCATTGATATGGCGCTGGACCTCATGCTGGAAAACCTTGAAAAGGAGGAGGAGAAAGACATCAACCTGGAAAGAGCCAAAACGCTGGAAAAGGAGATCAACCAG
>CAZKXG010000018.1:7210-16544 GCA_964556465.1 uncultured Cryomorphaceae bacterium
TTAGAAAGGTCGGATATGCTAAGTCAAAAATTCTATTTCGTCACCACCAACTTCTCCGAAAACACTTCCTGACCACAATCTACTCTTACGACGTAGGTGCCGGGAGCAATTCCCGAGAGGTCAACTTGCGTCTCGCGCGAATGAGCTTGAAGGATTTCTTGTTTGATCGGTCTTCCGGAAAGGTCGTGAATGGTAATGGACGACATACCCAAGTGGGAAGAACGGAGGGTGAGGAGGTCGCGGGCTGGGTTGGGATAAAGAGTCACAGAACCGCGCTCAAAAATCTCTTGAGGAGATGACGATTCATTCGACCCTTCTTGACTTGGTGGTCCAACTGAAATCGCCGCTGCATCAACATTTGCTTGGTAATAGTTGGAATCGGGATCGCAAAAATCCGAAATCAATCCACTCGACGCGTAACTATAGGGTTCAGTTTCATAGAAATCTCGAAATATTTTGAGATGCATACGGGGAGATAGAGCGGTACCAGATTGTTTATGAATTTCCTCCAATGCACAAAGCACAAGATTATACCCACTAATAACATTTATTATTCCTGAGAGCTCAATCTCGCGGGCTGCTATGTAAATAGTATCATTTGAGACATTGAATACAGCGGCATGGTTAGTATCGATAGTTTCATTTTCTAGAGTAACAGTGCCTGGAAAGAATTCAAGATCGAATTCGGCGTAATTTAGGGTAGCCTGTGGGGTTAAATCAGCTCCGGTTTTATTTATGCCTGCGCTATAATCATATAGCAAATATGAAAAAATCTGAGTTGTGTTTACTTGTTCTAAATCTGATCCTATCTGTTCAAAGTACAAATCATGCATTGTCTTTACTTTTATGGATTCAATGAAATAAGACGATGCATATTCAGGATTAAACGGGGGTGTGAGATACAGATCACATTCTTCAATACCCACGTTATTGATCTCGTACTGGCCGATTGTTCGATAGTTCAAAGAGTACATTACATTAAGAGAGTAAATGTACTGATTGACGAGTTCCAAAGGAACCCATTCTGTTATAAACACCCTATTTTTAGCAGTTTCCTTAAAATTATTAATTGACAAATCTTGGTTTTGCTCTATACTTTCAATAGTCAAAGAAAATTCCGGAAGCTCTTCACCAACTCCGAGTTCGACTTCTAACGCCACATAAGTTTTAGTTTTTAGCGTATCAAAATCCAATACAGGATTTAATGCAAAATCCAGTTGGTCGGAAATTCTGAACTGGAGGTCGACGCTGGCATCAGCTTGATAGGAAGTAATACAGGAGTCATTAATATTCCAGGGTTGATTTAAGTTTTCAGATGGATGATCTGTCCTTGTGATTTGACTGTTGATTTCAAGAGTTGGGAATTTTAATAAGCTTACCATTCCAAGGACTTCATTATATGCCGGGAAATTAAAAGGATTAATATCAGTCGATACACCATAACCTGACGGAACGCTACCGGGAATAAACAGACTTGAAGTCGCTGCGGTATCAGTTCTGGATATGGTTCCTTTATATACTGATTCTTCAATAGTTGCTACAGGTACTGATGGTTTTTTGGGCTTGTTTGGTTTTGGACTGAGCAGCCTGCCAGTAAAGAAATCCAAGCCTTCACCAATAATTTCTTTTGCTTTTTTCTGTAAATCTTCCTGAAACTGACTCGTATCTGCTTCGGATATACTAATAAACGCAGAATCGGGATTGTAATAATCCTGATAAAGCCATGTTACAAGCGAATCATTTATCACTATTTCAGAAATCCCTCCTGAAAGTAATCCTGATATAGCTCTTACTCCTGTCCTCAATAGGCTATTCTCAATCGAATTGTAATCGTTATAATCGGTTAAATCTTCCTCATACTGATCAAGCTTTTTACGGTAGGCAGCCATTAGAGCATCCATATTTTGGTAGATCTCCGTACCCGGCTCATAGCTAGCAGGATCCACATTCGACATGTTCAAAAAATTAGAATTCTTGTAGTCCAACTCCGTTATTTCGCGTTCTACACTTATGGAGCGACCTATAATGTCGATATTCATTGAATCAAATGCAATAAACTCCAGAATCAATTCACCTCGACTTATACAGGTACATGGATCATAACCTACTTGGAAATCAGCGACCATCCATTGTGTCAAATTTGGGATTCGAAACCTTGCTGTATGAACTTTTGCAATTTGTGTGGGTTCAGTCAATGGAATGTCGAATGCACTGGCGTGTCGTAAAAGCCCTGTCAATCGGTTAGTTTCTAAAGAATTCTTCGTAAACTTCAAAATTACTTCCACATTTTGATAGTTTGCTCCGTCGTACCATACGTTGGCGATTACTCTGAGCATACCCGTGTATCTGTTGTATAGAATGAAATAGGGAATGTCAGAAGGCAATGGATCGTAGTCCAATGAATGATTGTCAAAATAAGATCCATTTGTAGGATTATTTATAGGACTTCTATCGGGATAATAACCCATGTTCATGTAGAGCAATTCCCAACCGTCTATCCATTTAAAATCTCTGTTTTGCGCATCGACTCCGTCTGGTCTGAGGTAGGAAAATTCATCAGGCATTGAACTTCCCCAAGGATTCTGCATCGAAACGCTGTCAGGATCTCCGGACCATTCATGATCCCAAGCTGTAGTACCGGGATAAAGTTTAATCGTTCCTTCGCCTAAATACCAATTGAATCCGCTATTTAGAAAAGGGTTTGCAGTATCAGTGCCATTTCCCGGATACCATAGATTTGCCAATGGTATAAATTGTTCGTTTATCGGATTTTCCGGGTTAGTACTGATACCATTTGAGCATGGTTGCGCAAAGCTTTCAGATGTATTCAAAAAAAACAATAACACTCCTGTAAGCAAAAATGCTTGGCTAAAATTTAATTTCATAATGTTGGTTTTGGTCGTCTAGTTAAGTACTCTTCCTCTCACTTCATACTCTTGTAGATCAAGCCAGAGATAGTTTAATACAAATGTCATCTCATCTTTATCGATAAAAAATTGCATATCCGTTGGTTCGACAAAGTTTGTGAGATAATAATTAGTTGGAAAAAGGTCATAGCCAAATAGTGAATCTCCAGTATTATGGAAGTTTATTCCTGAAGAATTCCATTGAGTATCCGAGTACCTTGCCTCACTTCCGTCCGGATTTAATCTGCGAAACTTGAATTCAAACGTGTCTACTTGTCCTGTGAACGCACCTCGGAAGGTATTTCCGATTGTTAAGAGTTCATTGTAGTAATCGATTAAGCGAAATGATTGCGCCACGGAATCTCTGCCTGAACTTAGAGGGTAACAAATACTATCTACAGGGAACTCAATTACGTGAGAGACGGTTATAATTTGGGGTCGTGGTACATCGCTAAAAAATCTTTGCACCGAATGCCCTGATAAAACCTCCGTACCCACATACCAAGTGTGTATATATTCTTCTCCCTCATACGGAGACCTGAATCGAATCTCAGAGCCTCTGAATAAAGAGTCTTCAGGAATCCAAACTACTTCTGAAAAGGACGTGCCACGGCTTCTATCCTCCATAAAGAAAGTCGCAGTAGGCTCTTCATTCCCATAACACGGATCATAATTCGCACACTCAGGATTGGTCGGGTCGCAACATTGGTCTTCATCGTCTTCCTTGCAGCTTGTCAACGCTACAAAAAGAAATAGAAGGGAGTATAAAAATAATTTCTTCATAGCTTAGAAAGTTAGATTGTCAATTTGTTTAGTGCCGCAGGGTTGCAAACCCAGCGGAGCGGGTATTATTAACGCCTGTGGTGGTATCGGAAGACAGAGTATTCACTCCAGACTGTCCTTTGACCGTGGTCATTTGATCGAGTGGAGTATCATATGACGAAAGATGTCGTAAAATGCCATTAATATTCGCCTCTTCCTCATCTTGAGGAGTGAACCTTAACGCCACCGCTGCGCTCTGAAAAGCTCCGAACTCAGTGAATAAGCCGGCAAACAATCGGATTTTTCCTGAGTATCGATTGTAGTAGATCATGTAAGGTACGGTGCCATTATCGACTGTAAATGCAAAAGGAACTATTCCATTGGAATTTGCGACTTCAATAGGGTCTCCATTTGGATAATACCCGGTATTAAGCCACAACAGTTCCCAGCCGTCTTCCCAATGAAAATCTCTTTCAAAAATATTGGCAGGAGTCTGCAAGTATCCACGACCCGCAGTTCCTCCATCCTCAAAGGGATTTCTCATTTGAAAGATGGGCGGGTTAGTCCATCCCGGAACCAACCAACCCGCAGACGGGTTTAAATCTATAGGAGCCAACGTTTGCACTTGAATCTCTCCAAAATCAAAACTGTTCAAAAACTGATTGTCTCTTGTAGGAAAAAGTGTACTCATCTGCGTGTTTACGGGATTGTCCGGGTTCGTCGATATTTCATAGTCACAGTTTTGCGAATGCAAAGATGAAACCCAATAGA
This sequence comes from uncultured Cryomorphaceae bacterium, assembly GCA_964556465.1. GTDB lineage: Bacteria > Bacteroidota > Bacteroidia > Flavobacteriales_D > Cryomorphaceae > JAKVAV01. The sequence continues at coordinate 11,650 of CAZKXG010000018.1, forward strand.
AAACCAAAAGAAGCGTAAATAGGACTTTTCTAAATTCTTTCATCTTATTGAATTTTTCTACCCCTAAACGAGTAATTAATATTGAAGAACTCGTAATCAAACTCGACTGACAAATCTGCCGAAACAATAATCTCTCCATCAGGGTAACCAAACCCTCCGCTTGTGAAACGAGTTCTGGAATAAGTACCTATCCCACTTCCTGCTACTGTGTCATTCTGCCCGGCACAATTGACGAAAAACGTAGTGGAATTCTCAACACAAGGTTCACCTGTATTGAAGTCAGCAAGATAAATCTCAATATCTATGGAATCATTATCCACACCTTGACGCATACCTCTGAATTTTCCATAAGTCAATGCTTCACATCTATCGACTACCTCAAATTCCATGTACAATGAGTCTCGCCCGTCATCTAGTGGGAAACAATCAAGATTCGGAGTTTTCTCCACGACCAAAGAAGCCGGGTAGCTGCCATTTGCCAATTGACTTATTGTTCTCTGAACTTGCGTGACATTCGTAAAGGTATCTATACCAAGATACCACGTATAGGAGTCAGCAGTGGTATCTTCCGCGGCAAACAAAATAGGACTGCCAATAAATTTGGTTTCTTCCACCCATTCGGCATCTTCTCCGAGACCGTAGCGAGCGAAAAATTTGAAAGCAGCGGTGGTTTCGGTTTCACCAAAACACGGATCATAATTCACACACTCAGGATTCGTTGGGTCGCAGCATTGGTCTTCGTCGTCTTCTTTGCAACCAGTTACCGCTGCAAACAGAAATAGCATCGAATAAAAAAAGTACTTGTTCATAGCCTTACTCTTTGATTTCCTCCTTCAAGGTATCAATTTCCTTCTTGAGTTCAAGGATATAAAGCGTGAGTTCTTCAACCTTTTCAGTGAGCACTCTTTCCGTTTCGCCCAGCGCTAAACCGTTTTCATGCACTTCTTCTGCCTTTGGAAGATTTGGGAGATGTCCATTTTCGTTGATGAAAGTTTCAAGTTGACTCAAGGGCATCAATTCGTACTTCTCGGTAAAAACGTAATCGGGCCAATTGCTTTTCAACTTCACAAACATTTCTTCGGCAATGGAGGAGCCTTCTATGTAAAGAGAATGATCTTCTTCTCCATCATCTTTGATGTAAACTGATCCATCCACAAATAAATCATGATCACCGAAGAAGCTTCCTGTATTAATGCCCACTTGTCCCATCTCTCCGAGTTGTAGAGATACTGTTGAATTGTCACCATTTACAAATTGGAAATTGTCCCCGGGTGATTCCCAAATCATTCGGGCTGCACTATTTTTCAGGTCAAATCGAAGTGTTCGGTTTATCGAAGCATAGATCCCAAAGTCATTGCGAACTGCCAATTGGTCGGTAACCGCAGGGTTGACAAAACCGGATTGAATCTTACCGGCCTTATCCACGCTAAACTGGCCGATGTAAGAAGACGGACTCAACTCATTGTCTTTAAACCTCGCCTGTATAAAGTAGTCAGGACTTAGGAAGTTTGTCCCACCCGTACCACCTATCAATTGATTCTCCATATCAATCATCAGGTCCGTACCGCTAATCCCCTCATCTCTTATATGTAATCTGGCTTCGGGCGTGTCAAACCCCGGACCTATAGCGACCCCTCGAGAGTTAGTAGATGAGCTTATGCCCGTTGTGCCGTTTGGCAGGTGTATCATTTCGTTCTGAGCGAATGCGCCGGTACATATTGTTGCCATCGCGCAAATTTGTAATAGTTGTTTCATATGGAAGTATTTTAAGTTTACCAAAATGTCCTGACAATAACTCGAATAAATGTCATTTTACCCATAGGAAAAACCCTATTTTTTTAGGGGGTATTTTCCTGAATTCTATAGGGGGATTTACCCCCTTCGGTTCTTAAAATTCGTCGAAAGCCGTTTGACAGAGTGTTCTTCGATAGGTGTTAACAGAGGTGAAACAATTGAGGGGTAGGATGAGCATCTTGCTGTGCTTTAGCATGCAACAGGCGCATCAAAAAGGAATGCTACTGAGCATTTTTCCCACAAAAAAAGGCGCTTCCTTCGAAGCGCCTTTTTAAATGCATTCAGTCTGAATTATAGCTTGACCTGAAATGAAACGGGTACCTCATCGTAAATCAGTTTATCACCTAAGTCGGAGAAGAAAGCTCCCGAACGGAACTTAACGTCGTGTTTCGCGCGATCAAATACAAACCCACCTTCGAGCAAGTGGATTCCATCTATCTCTGTCAGCTTATATTCGCCGCTTACATCACTGGTTTTGTCCTTCATAGTTAGGCTTGCTTCAAACTTGAAAAGACCTTCGGGATCTACCATTTTTGAACTTCCTATTTTCAAAGAAGCCTTTGGGAAGTTTTTTACATCAAAAAAGTCCTCTCCATGAAGGTGCCCCGTCAAATCAGCATTTGATTCGACATCCTTGATATCAGTTACCTTGATGGTGGTCATATCAATGTCAAAGTTCCCTGAGACAAGCATTCCATTTTCAAAAGAAGCCTCTCCCCTAGTCGCTATCGTACCACTGTGTTGACCTGTTACTTTTTTACCTACCCATCTGAACTGTGAATTATCAGGCGTGATTTCATAAGCACCATTTAATGCTTTGCTGTCAGAATTCACAGGCATAGCAGCTTGTTCAGTCGCTTTGTCTGAGTGCTCTTGTCCTTCGGCGTGTCCACCGTGTACACCTCCCAAAATTGGAGCGATAACCAGTCCTACCAAGCAGGTAAGCTTGATCAAAATATTCATAGATGGGCCTGAAGTATCTTTGAAAGGATCTCCGACGGTATCACCTGTTACAGCCGCCTTGTGTGCTTCAGAACCTTTGTAAGTCATCTCCCCGTCGATCATTACACCCGCCTCAAAAGACTTCTTGGCATTATCCCACGCACCACCGGCGTTGTTCTGGAAAATGGCCCACATGACACCGGAAACCGTTACACCAGCCATGTATCCACCAAGAACTTCAGCGGCTAGTATATTATCTCCTGTAAATAATTTGGTTCCAAAAGCGATAAGAATTGGCATTACAATGGTTAATAAACCAGGCAACATCATTTCTTTCAAAGAAGCTTCGGTCGAGATCTCCACACATTTGTCGTATTCCGGCTCAGCTTTTCCTTCCATGATACCGGGAATATCATTGAATTGGCGTCTTACCTCTTTAACCATGGCCATAGCGGCTTTTCCAACTGCGCTCATCGCCAATGCTGAGAAAACAACCGGAATCATCGCTCCAACAAACAACGCTGCCAATACAGGAGCTTTAAAGATGTTGATTCCGTCGATTCCTGTAAATGTAACGTAGGCAGCAAATAGGGCCAAGGCAGTCAAGGCAGCTGAAGCGATGGCAAAACCTTTACCTGTCGCTGCAGTGGTGTTACCTACCGTATCCAAGATATCTGTGCGTGTTCTAACCTCGCTTGGTAATTCGCTCATTTCAGCGATACCACCTGCGTTATCGGCAATGGGACCGAAAGCATCAATGGCCAATTGCATAGCCGTAGTAGCCATCATGGCCGAGGCGGCAATCGCTACTCCGTAGAATCCTGCAAAGGCATAAGCGGCCCAAATAGCTGCAGCGAAAAGCAAAACCGGAAAGAAAGTAGACATCATCCCCTGAGAAAGACCTGCAATAATGTTGGTCGCAGCTCCGGTAGATGAGTTGTGCACGATTGTATTAACCGGTTTTTTACCGATTGCCGTGTAGTATTCTGTCAGGTAACTGATCAGACCACCTACAACCAAACCAACGATTACGGCATAAAAAACACTCAATGATGAAACGGCTTTCGAACCTTCTCCAAAGAATGTCATATTCAATGTTTCAGGAAGCATCCACTGAATCACAAAGAAAGTAGCGATACCCGTTAGGATAATCGAACCCCAGTTCCCGATATTAAATGCTCTCTGTACTTCTTTTTCTTTGGCACTTTCGTCTTTGATTTTCACCACCATGGTTCCAATGATGGAGAAGATGATTCCCAAACCGGCAATCAGGATCGGAAGCATAATTGGTCCGATTCCTCCAAATGCATCGTCCATACCGGCACCTGCAGTATGGTCGTTGATCACATAATTTCCAAGTACCATTGCAGCAAGCATCGTGGCTACGTAGGAACCAAAAAGGTCGGCTCCCATTCCCGCTACATCACCTACATTGTCACCAACGTTGTCAGCAATGGTCGCTGGGTTACGCGGATCATCCTCAGGAATACCTGCTTCAACTTTACCTACAAGGTCAGCTCCTACATCGGCCGCTTTGGTGTAGATACCACCACCCACACGAGCGAAGAGTGCAATTGACTCTGCTCCGAGAGAAAAACCTGCAAGCGACTCTAACACAATGGTCATGTTCATGTAGTCATAACCCTCGGTCATAAATGACATCGTCAACAAGGCGAAAATGGTGCTCAAACCAAAAACGGCCAGCCCCGCTACTCCGAGACCCATTACGGTTCCTGCACCAAAAGATACTTTCAATGCTGTTTTCAAACTGGTTCTTGCAGCTTGTGTCGTTCTTACGTTGGCATCAGTAGCGATGCGCATACCGATGTTTCCGGCTACCGCTGAAAATACAGCTCCAATCACAAACGCTATTACGATGAACCAGTGCGTTGTTTCAACCATGGCTGAAACTACTCCAAGAAGAATTCCTGCAATTACAACGAAGACAGCCAGCATTTTGTACTCGGCTTTCAAGAAGGCAAGTGCTCCTTCTTTAATATAGCCCGCAAGCTTTTTCATCTTGTCTTCACCGGCGTCTTGCTTTTTGACCCAGTTGGCCTTAATAGCCATTACTATTAGACCCACAACTGCAAGTAGTGGAGCAGCAAATAATATATTATTCATCTGATTAGAATTTTATTTTCCAAATTCGGGGGGCA
>CAZKXG010000018.1:16554-29588 GCA_964556465.1 uncultured Cryomorphaceae bacterium
GTAGGCCATTGTATAGTGTGCAATCTAGTTGTGTGCAATCGAATTGAAACAGAGCGGAAAACGTAAGAATTATTTAACGGCGTAAGTGACCTCTTTTACAGCCTTTACCGTTCTTTCAACGTTTGGTAAGGACTCGTTAATAAGTGGAATGGCAAACGCAAAAGGCGTATCAGCAAGCGTGACTCTTCGCACAGGTGCGTCAAGGTAATCGAACGCGTGCAACTGGACTCTGTGAGATATTTCAGAAGAAATAGAGGCCACCGGATTGCTTTCTTCTACAATCACCAAACGATTCGTCTTTTTAACGCTCTCGATAATCGTAGCTGTATCCATTGGTCTGATGGTTCGAAGATCGATCACCTCAGCATTGATTCCCTCTTTAGCCAATTGCTCAGCTGCTTCGAGTGCTACTTTCATGATTTTACCAAAAGAGACGATAGTAACATCAGTCCCCTCTCTCTTCACATCAGCAAGACCCAATGGAATGATATACTCACCTTCAGGAGCTTGACCCTTATCACCATACATCTTTTCAGATTCCATGAAAATGACCGGGTCGTCATCGCGGATAGCCGCTTTGAGCAAACCTTTTGCATCATATGGATTAGAAGGTGTGACTACTTTCAAACCCGGAACTGACGCATACATGCTCTCAAAACTCTGAGAGTGTGTAGCTGCCAATTGTCCGGCAGGACCATTAGGACCTCTGAAAACACAAGGTGAACCAAATTGACCTCCGCTCATCTGAAGCATCTTAGCAGAACAGTTGATCATTTGATCCGCAGCCAAAATGGCAAAGTTCCAAGTCATGAATTCCACGATAGGTCGTAGGCCGTTCATTGCAGCACCTACGGCTATTCCCGTAAACCCGAGTTCGGCAATCGGAGTATCGATGACTCTTCTTGGACCAAACTCATCCAACATTCCTTTACTAGCCTTGTATGCACCATTGTATTCTGCTACTTCCTCGCCCAATAGAAATACACGCTCATCACGACGCATCTCTTCGCTCATGGCTTCACAAATGGCTTCTCTGAATTGAATCTCTCTCATTGCTGTAAAATTCGAGCGCCAAATTTAGTAATAAATGGTTCTTCGTTCACAAAAATCTACTCCACAGCTCATGACATATTGGTATGGAGGTGTCATGACCCCTTGATCTACACATGAATTTCAACCTTTTCTTGTAAAATATGTTATGCATGCATACCTTTGTCGAGCAAGAGATAGACAGCTTTCTCAGCGGAATGACCTATTTTTGCGCACCATTTATTGAAAAATAAAAACAACAATTATGAAAATACTTGTCGGAATCAGCAAAGCTCCTGATACCACTACAAAGATTTCGTTTACAGACAATAACACGAAATTCAATGAAGACAAAGTACAGTTTATCGTAAATCCTTACGATGAGTGGTACGCATTGGTACGAGGGCTTGAGCTGAAAGAGAAGAACGGAGGAACTGTAACCACGATTACAGTCGGAGGGGCAGATCATGACCCGATTATCAGAAAAGCTTTGGCCATTGGAGCAGACGATGCCATACGTATCAACGCAGACGCAACTGATGGTTATTATGTTGCAAAACAAATAGCTGACTACGCCAAGGATCAAGGATATGACCTGATATTATTGGGTAAGGAAACCATCAACTACAACGGAGCGCAAGTTGGTGGAATGTTGGCAGAAATGCTCGACATGCCATTTGTTTCCATTGCTTCTAAATTGGAACTGGAAGGAACCAAGGCCATGTTGGAAAGAGACGCACAAGGCGGCATCGAGGTGCTGGAAGGAGAGCTACCCATGGTAGTGAGCTGCGCCAAAGGAATGGCCGAACAAAGAATTCCAAACATGAGAGGAATTATGGCTGCCAGAACGAAGCCTTTGAATGTAGTTGAGCCAACAGACTCACCTGCTTTAACGGAAGTTATCGAGTTTAGTCTCCCATCTGAAAAAGGAGAAGTAAAGCTGATCGACCCCGAAAACATGGACGAGTTAGTAAGACTCCTTCACAACGAAGCCAAAGTAATTTAAGAACCAAAACAACACAGATAAGATGTCAGTACTTGTTTTTGCAGATGCACGAGGTGGCGAAATTGCTAAGGCTGCCTACGAAGCAATATTCTACGGCAAGCAAATTGCCGATAAAACCTCATCAAACGTTACCGTTTTAACTTATGGGGAAGTAAGCAATGAAAACCTTGAAAAGTTGGGGAACTACGGAGCCTCAAAAGTCTTGGTCAACAGAAGTATCACAGAAGAGAATGATCAAACGCTTACGGCTCTGGCAGCAGAGGCAGTCAATGCAGAAGGTGCCAAGGTGATTGTTTTCTCGTTTGACCCCATTGGAAAAGTTCTTGCGCCTCGCCTTTCGGCGAAAATCGGGGCAGGATTAGTAGCAGGGGTAACCAGTATTCCTGAAATTGATGAAAATGGAATGACTGTTTCGAAAAACGTCTTTTCCGGAAAAGCATTCGCCAAATACCGTATTAATACAGATGTGAAAATATTGAGCCTCCTACCCAATAGTTTCCAGGTTTCTGCGACCGACTCAACGGCAAGTGTTGAGGAATTTGCGCCTGCTGTTGGAGAAGGTAAGCTTAAGGTAAAAGAACTGCGCGCGCTCGGTGGAGAGGGTATTCCACTTCCCGAAGCAGAACTGGTTGTTTCAGCGGGACGTGGCTTGAAAGGACCTGAAAATTGGGGAATCGTTCAGCAATTGGCGGATGAACTTGGCGCAGCTACGGCTTGTTCACGACCTGTTTCAGATATGGACTGGCGCCCTCACCACGAGCATGTGGGCCAAACGGGAATCGCTATCCGACCGAATCTATACATCGCCGCGGGTATCTCAGGTGCAATTCAGCACTTGGCAGGCGTAAACGGAAGTAAAACCATCGTAGTTATCAACACTGATCCTGAGGCACCTTTCTTTAAAGCAGCCGACTACGGAGTAGTGGGAGATGCATTTGAAGTACTGCCTCGATTGACTGAGGCAGTAAAGAATTTCAAAGCAGCGAACTAACAGACTAGTATATTTTTGTATTTTTAGTGAAACGAAACGGCCGAGAGGCCGTTTTGATTTCTCCTCAATGGAATTACTTTTGCGCAAAGTTCAATCGGTGGTACTACCAAATGGATAAAATCGAGCTATCAGTTGTAGGATTATCATATAGTCAGACTCAAACGGGGGCTTACGCGCTGATTCTTAAAGAAAAATCAGGGAACAGGAGGTTACCGATCATTATCGGAGGTGCCGAAGCGCAAGCTATAGCCATTCCTCTTGAGCAAATGACACCAAGTCGGCCGCTAACCCATGATCTATTCAAAAGCTTTCTCGATAGTTTTGATATTGTAGTCAATGAAGTGATCGTTCACAATTTGGTTGAAGGCATTTTCTTCGCCAAGATAGTTTGTGAAAAAGATGGTAAAGAGGTAGAACTAGATGCGCGCTCGAGCGACGCTGTAGCACTGGCATTGCGATGTGAAGTCCCGATTTTTACACACGATTTTATTCTCAGTTCTGCGGGTATTATAATCGATGAAGACGACGACGAAACCACGGAGTCTGATTCTCCTGAAGAAATAAGGATTGACACTCCTGAAAAAGAGGAACCCAAGGAAACAGGCAGCATAGCAGAACTTGAAAAGAAGCTGAAAAAAGCCCTCGAAAAAGAAGATTACGAAAAAGCTTCAAAAATTCGAGACGAAATCAATCGCAGATCGAAAGAGTAAATGGTGATATCGCGGCAATTCTTGGCGATGTTATTCTATTCCAATTCTTTTTAAATGCTTCGATTATCCCAGAATCATTCCTGCTATAGTAGCAGAAAGTAAAGAAGCGAGCGTTCCACCCAATAATGCCCGCATACCATATTTTGACAATAAAGCACGCTTACCCGGAGCTAGCGAACCAATTCCACCGACTTGGATACCTATGCTTGCGAAATTGGCGAAGCCACATAACATATACGTACTCATAAATACAGACTTTTGAAAGGCAAAACCACCGGCTTCAGGGCTAAGAGCCTTGTATTTGGCCAAACTGGTATAGCCTACAAATTCTGATGCTATGATCTTTTCGCCTAAGAGCTGACCCGCCAAAGTAATATCGCTTGAAGCTACACCGATTACCCACATCAGCGGAGCGAATGTGTATCCCAAAATAAACTCCAACGAAAGAACTTCATATTTACCCGAGGTAGTGTTGGCTATGACGGCGTTGAGGCCGGTCATATCACCTACCCAGCCGAATAAACTATTGAACATTGCGATAAATGCGAAAAAGACCAAAAGCATGGCACCTACATTCAGAGCCAGATTGAGCCCCTCAGTAGTGCCACGAGACATGGCGTCTAAAAAATTGCTTCCGATTTTTTCCTGCGACACATTGATTTCACGATCAATATTTTCTGTTTGGGGAATCAGAATCTTGGAAATAACGACTGCTCCGGGGGCTGCCATAACAGAAGCCGCTAGCAAATGCTTGGCAAACTCACGCCGCATCACTTCGTCCTCTCCACCCAAAAAACCAATATAAGCGGCCAACACACCGCCCGCTACGGTAGCCATTCCTCCAATCATAACGAGTAAGATTTCAGAACGAGTCATTTTTTCCAAGTAAGCTTTTACCAGCAGGGGAGATTCTGTTTGACCCAAAAAAATATTGCCTGCTACTGAGAGGCTTTCAGCACCTGAAAGACGCATAGTTTTGGTCATGAACCAAGCCAATCCATAAACCACTTTTTGAATGATACCGAGGTAAAACAGAACGCTTGTGAGCGCTGAAAAAAACATAATAGTGGGCAGTATCTGAAATGCGAAAATGTAGCCGTAGGACTCTACGTTCATCAAATCGCCCATGAGGAAAGTTGACCCTGCTTTGGTAAAATCGAGGACCTTCACAAAAAGTCCGCCCACAAATTCAAAAAACATTTGAACTATCGGAACCTGAAGCACACCGATTGCCAAGAGAAGTTGTATAGCAAGACCAATTCCCACAATGCGCCAAGAAATCGCTTTTCTGTTGGTGCTAAACAGCCAAGCAATAGCTACGAGAACCACCATACCAAGCATGCCTCGCATCAACGAACCAGCATTGAAACCTTGCAGCGGTTCTGCAGTTTGTGAGGCATCTCCTATCTGAGCAATCGCGTTTTCCGGAAGCAAAACACCCAGAAAAGAGATCATTAAAATTGCGAATAAACGTGAATTCATGAAATAGCATCCTTATTAGCAAGTCATCTTGTTATGAAGCCGTTCTGTTGTGCAGCCCCAATACGAACAAGACTTGCAGCTCGTTAGTAAATCCCTCGGGTTAATAGTATCGCCAAATGAAGGCGGCTAAAGGTAAAAAAACCTGACTTCGATAGTTTCTGATGAGGCTTTCGAAAATATATTTTTCATTTTGCTGCATCCCGACGTGCCGTAAACCTGTAGAGAGTGTCCGTTGAAAACATTGGAAAAGTAGCGGGTACGATTTATGCTCATTTGGCAAAAGGCTTAGTAACTTTGAAATTCAGACATAAACTTAAAATGCAAGCATACCACGATCTACTATCGCACATCATGGAAAATGGTGTGGACAAGCCCGACAGCGTATTCGGATACCAAATGCGTTTTGATCTTTCAGAGGGCTTTCCATTGGTTACCACCAAAAAAGTTCACCTGCGCAGCATTATCCATGAATTACTATGGTTTCTCCAAGGCGACACCAACATAGCTTATCTGAAAGAAAATGGTGTGCGCATCTGGGATGAATGGGCTGACGAAAACGGAGATTTAGGACCGGTTTATGGCTATCAATGGAGAAGTTGGCCATCGCCAAACGGTGGAAAGATAGATCAGATCTCTCACCTCATCGAAAACATCAAGAAGAATCCCTACAGCCGCCGACATATTGTCAGTGCCTGGAATCCCGCATTTGTTGATGATATGGCACTGCCACCTTGTCATACACTTTTTCAATTCTATGTGGCAGAGGGGAAATTAAGTTGTCAGCTTTACCAAAGGAGTGCCGACACGTTTTTGGGAGTACCCTTCAACATCGCCTCTTATGCCTTACTTACACTGATGATTGCTCAAGTTTGTGATTTGGAGCCGGGAGATTTCGTCCACACTTTTGGAGATGCTCATATTTATTCGAATCATTTCGTGCAAGTGGAAGAGCAGCTAAGCAGAGATTCAAGAGCACTTCCCACTATGAAACTCAATCCCGAAATCAAAGATATCTTTGGTTTTAAGTTCGAGGATTTCAGTTTGGAAAACTATAATCCACACCCCCACATTAAAGCTCCTGTAGCCGTATGACCGTATATTCGATTGCGGCGATTGCCGAAAATCGAGCCATTGGAAAAGACAATGACTTGATCTGGAATCTTCCTGATGACATGAAGTTTTTTAAGGATTCAACATTAAACCAAGTAGTCATCACCGGAAGGAAGAATTTTGAAAGTATTCCTCATAAATACAGACCTTTACCTAACCGCATCAATATTGTTCTTACTCGAAGTGATGACTACGATGCCAATGGAGCCTTGGTTTATAACACGATCGAAGACGCCCTGAATTTCTGCAAAAGCGAAGGCCGCGAATCTGTATTTGTTATCGGAGGTGGTCAGATTTACAAATTGGCACTTGAAAAGAATTTAGTGGATGTGATGTATCTCACAAGGGTTCATGAATCTTTTGAAGCCGATTCATTCTATCCTGAATTTGATGAGTCGATTTGGAAGAAAGAAATCATGGAAGAGCACCCTAAGGACGATCGGCATGACTACTCATTCACTATTGAAAAGTGGACTAGAAAGTAAGTTCGGACCTTTTATCGTTTCTAATTTACCGATTAACAATTTTTGGCACCTTTTATGATATGGGAGTCGTTGTTTATCTATGAATTAACTTTCTTTAAATCGTGAAAAAAGAATTTGGCCATATCACCACGCTCCTATTGATGAGCATTCTCTTGATCTCAGGGGGTTTCCTCACCTACAGCCAGGTGCAAAATGACAAAGACCAAAATCTGATCGGAGACCGCAATTCATATGAAGTTGATGAGATTTCAGAGAGTTCACTCGACACACTCCGATTTCTAACAGACCCCTCCTACGAATACTGCGAATTTTCCTGCGAAGAGAACGAGAACTCATCTTGTGAAAAGCTTTCAAAAACAATCCTTACCGTTAAACAGGATGGATTATCGAAAAGAAATCTCACTGCCTCTGACGTGAGCAAACTACCCGCCAACGCTTCTATTAATCTGATGTTCGAAACCTTTTCGGTAAGCCGAAAGACAAATTCTTGCTCAACGACCTATTTCGTAACCGTTGAATCTTTCGACACCTACTTAGAAAACATTCAAAGAGAAATCAATTCTGACCTTTCTACCTTCAATAAACCCAGTGCAGAAGAGATTTATGAGGCCATGCGAACAGGCGAAAGCCTCAAATGGGTAAAGAAGTTTTGTACTGACCCCCGACCTTACTAAACCAACACTCGCAGTTCCGGTTATATTTGCCTCCAAAGGCAAAAAATAATTCATGAGACTACTCCTATCCGGACTGTTTGCAATCTTATTTCTTGGCGCTGAAGCCCAATTTCCCGAAAGAGAATCTTCTGCAGAACTCTATCACGAACTCCTTAAGGCATCAAATACGGCCTCCATATTATACATGGCAGCCCATCCCGACGATGAGAATACCAGACTCATCTCTTATTTTGAGAACAACCTCCATGCGAGAACGGCTTACCTCTCCTTAACGAGAGGAGATGGCGGGCAAAACCTTATCGGAACGGAGATAGGTTCGGCGATAGGAATATTGCGAACCCAAGAACTATTGGCCGCAAGGGACATCGATGGAGGAGAGCAATTTTTCACACGAGCGGTTGACTTTGGTTATTCTAAAAGTGCTGATGAGTCATTTGAGAAATGGGGAAAAGAGAACATATTAAGAGATGCGGTTTGGGTGATTCGAAATTTTCGACCAGATGTGATCGTTACTCGTTTCCCCCCGACAAATTATGCCGGTCACGGCCATCACGAGGCGAGCGCAGTAGTAGCTGAAGAAGCCTTTGATTTGGCCGCCGACCCCAATGCTTTTCCCGAGCAACTCGAATTTGTAGACACGTGGCAAACGAAGCGATTGTACTTCAATACCAGCACTTGGTGGATTAAGGATCTGGAAGAGCAAGCACAAAACTCCGATGATTTCATCACGGTGAATGTGGGCGAGTACAATACCCTTCTCGGCGAATCGTACGCCCAAATAGCAGCTAGAGCGAGAAGCGAACACAAAAGCCAAGGCTTCGGATCGGACTACCCGATGGGAAACCAGACCGAATTCATGCAGTACATAAAAGGCGAGAAAGTTAAAGAGGGAGAAGTGCTTTTGTCAAACATTCCGAAAGGGTGGAACCAAACCGAAGTACAGAAAGCCGGTAAAATCCTTAAAAAGGTGATTAGTAAGTTTGACTTTGCCAATCCGGAAGCAAGCATTCCAGCAATCATTAAAGCGTTGGCAATATTAAATGAGGCTGAGTCCACTCCGCTGGTCAATCGAAAAATAACTGAGCTCGAAAGACTTATTGTGAAGCTAGCCGGATTAGAAATGGAGGCTACGACAAATGATTTCTTGGTTGTTCCTGGAGCTAAGATTTCCTGTGAGGTGAAGATCAACATGAAGGGAAGTACGAAAACTGAAATCAATGAAATATCGGGCTCAGGATTTAGCGACGCACCAAATCAACTCCTCAAAACTAACGACTTCTACTACGCGGAGGCAGAACTAGCCGTAGATGAGAACGCTGACTACAGCAATCCCTATTGGCTTAACTCAAGGTATGAAAGTCTTTATCAAGTTGAAGGTTACAAGGATTTGGGCAAACCCGAAAACGATCCGAGTTTGATTCTCACAGTCAATCTAAAAATCGAAGATTACGCCCTCACCGTTCCCTTGGAGGTGGTCCAAAAAGAAGTGGATCCTGCGAAGGCGGTTCTATACAGCCCTGTATACATCGTGCCTGAAATCACAGCTGGTTTTGAGGAAAAAACCATTGTGGCTGCGGGAAAAGCAGCAAAAGAAATTTCCATCAAAGCTCAGTCTCATGTCGGAGCACTCTCAGGAATCTTGAGGCCAACACCACCTGAGGGATGGAATTGCGAACCGAAAGAAGTACAGCTGAATTTCACTTCTGCGGGAGAAACAAAGCTTTTAACCTTCACCATAAAACCCGAAGCAAACCCGAAGCAAGGTTTGATCGGGCTAGAATTTCAAAGAAACGGAGCGAAACCAGAGAAACTTCAAAGTCTGAGGGTCATCGAATACGACCATATTCCAACCCAAATCGAGCTCTCGCCTTCCAACGTAAAAATTGTACCGGTAGACCTGAAACCGGGAGGAGTAGCCAAGGTCGGTTACATTGAAGGTCCGGGAGACGAAGTAGCCAAATACCTTCGTGCTGTAGGATATGATGTTGAAATCATCGGAGAGGATGATCTGGTAAGCGAAAACTTTGATCGATTTGATGCAATCGTAACGGGTATTAGAGCATTCAATACTCGTGATGATCTCTCTTTCGCCAAAGAAGCACTGAACGAATATGTCAAAAACGGCGGCACTTGGTTGGTTCAATACAATACCAGTCGCAGGTTGAAAGAAGACCAAATCGGACCTTATACCTTTCAACTTTCAAGAGAAAGAGTTACTGACGAAACGGCTAGGCCTGAATTTCTTGCACCGAATCATCCCGTATTGACTGCTCCTAATCAAATCACCATGAGTGACTTTGACGGCTGGGTTCAGGAGCGTGGTTTATACTTCGCCAGTGAATGGGATGAGAACTTCGTTCCTATATTGGGATGGTCAGATCCTGATGAGCCATCGCGCAACGGAGGTCTCATTGTAGCACCTTATGGTGATGGATATTTTGTCTATTCGGGAATTTCCTTTTTTCGAGAACTCCCCGCCGGAGTATCGGGTGCTTACCGATTATTAGCAAATATTCTGGCCTTGTCAAACTCACAGCATGGAGGAAACGAATAAACCCGTTGATAATACGAACTGGCGAAAAGTTTACCTGTTGGTCATCGGATTTTTTGCACTCTTCTGTGTCTTCATGTACCTGTTTACGCATTACTCTGCATGACGATACTAGACTATTTCGTACTTGGTGGCACCCTATTGTTTATCGTAGCATATGGCACCTACAAAACCAGAAAAAGCAAGAACATTGAGGGTTATCTCCTTGGAGATAAAAACATGAAGTGGGCCACTATCGGGCTATCGGTCATGGCGACACAAGCTAGCGCTATCACCTTCTTAAGCACGCCCGGCCAAGCTTATGAATCAGGAATGGCATTTGTCCAAAATTACTTGGGGCTTCCTTTCGCATTAATTGTTGTGTCGGCAGTGTTCATTCCGATATATTACAAGCTTAAAGTATACACGGCTTACGAGTACCTAGAAAAGCGATTTGATCTTAAAAGCCGAATGCTGGCAGCCTTCCTGTTCTTGGTTCAGAGAGGCCTCGCAGCCGGTATTACTATCTACGCTCCGGCTATAGTTCTCTCTTCCGTTTTGGGATGGAATCTCAGCGGAACGATAATCGTAGTGGGAGTTTTGGTCATCATCTATACCGTTTCGGGTGGAACAAAGGCGGTGAGCTTAACCCAGAAATGGCAAATGGGAGTTATCCTTATTGGAATGGCCGTTGCATTTGGAACCATCGTTCATAATTTACCCAGCGGAGTTGGGTTCTTGGATGGGCTTCAGTTGGCAGGCCAAATGGGGAAAACCGAGGCCATTGACTTCAGCTTCGATGTCAATAAGCGATACACTTTTTGGTCGGGAATTACGGGTGGATTCTTTTTAGCACTGTCCTACTTCGGAACAGATCAGTCACAGGTTCAACGATACTTAGGAGGCGCCTCCGTGAGGGAAAGCCGCATGGGGCTTATGTTCAACGCAGTTCTAAAGATTCCGATGCAGTTTTTCATTTTACTCACCGGAGTGATGGTCTTTGTGTTCTATCAATTTCAACCGCATGATGTCCTTTTTGATACTACTTCACTCGAATTAGTAGAAGGCACTGATTACAAAGATGATCTGGACGAACTCCGCACGGCGCATTACGAGATTCACGCTGAAAAGAAGGAAGCAGCGCTTCAATTATTGGAAGAACAAAGAAACGGAACAGAAGAGAGTACTTTACTTGCTCAAGAAAATCTTAATGCACTCAAAACTCAAGCCTTCGAAAAGCGCGATGAAGCCAAGTCGCTCGTAGAACAAGCCTTTCCGAATAACACGCAAAAAGATTCCGACTACGTATTCATAAGCTATATATTGAATTTTATGCCATCAGGGTTGGTGGGTCTACTACTGGCGGTGATCATTTCGGCGGCTATGTCGAGCACTGCGGGGGAGCTCAATGCACTGGGGTCTACCACTTCGGTCGATTTTTACAAAAGAATCATCAAGCAGGACGGTGATGATCGGCACTACCTGATCATGTCAAAAGTGCTAACAGCCTTCTGGGGAGTTTTGGCAGTTGGCTTCGCCTTATACGCCGACCTGTTCGAAAACCTCATTGAAGCGGTAAATATTCTGGGAAGCCTTTTCTACGGAACAATATTGGGAATTTTCTTGACAGCCTTCTTCCTGAAACGCGTCAAAGGAAATGCTGTTTTCATTGCCGCTGCAATCGCACAAACCACCATTCTCATCCTTTACACATTCCAATCTGAGAATATCTCTTACCTCTATTTCAATGTAATCGGTTGTGGTTTGGTAATGATCCTATCGTACATTTTCTCCATGATTGAAGGCAATAAAAAAGCCATCAACGTATAGCTGATGGCTTTGAGTTTTTTGAATTCTTTGGGTACTACTAGTCCTCTTTTGCTTTCTCAAGCTCTTTGAGCATTGGCAAAAAAGCGTAAACCTTTTCGGGCTTCTCATTCCCATAACGATCGTACCGTTGCCAAATCCCATATTTCTGACCTTCGCGGTATTCACCTTTCGATTCTACCTGTCCCGATTGATAGTAAAATGTAAATAAACCATGAGGTTTATTCATTTTTTCATCCGTGTACCATCCTTCCATTTTGAGCTCGCCTGAAAGAAAGTATGCTTTGTAATGATACATTTCGTCGGTTACCCCTACCAATTCACAGTAATAGGTCGCATTCTTCTTTTTGGTTTCTTGCATGCGCTCATCCAAATAAATAGCCCCTTCATCCCCGTGAGTAGCGGCAGTGATGAATCCAAACTGAAAGAATAACATCGAGATTAATACAAGTTCTCTCATAGCACTGAACATTTAGAAATCTTACGGAAAACAAGCGCCAAATGTTTCCACGATTCTGGTTAAGCGTGGCAAAGTTACATCATCCATCCGTCACGATCCAGAGATCGGTACTGAATAGCTTCTGCTAAATGATGCGTTGCAATGTTTTCAGAAGCATCTAAATCAGCAATGGTACGGGCCACTTTGAGTATGCGGGCATATGACCGAGCAGAGAAGCCAAGTCTTTCCACCGCATTTTTTAGTAAGGCCTCTCCTGCCGAGTCTATTTCGCAATGTTTTTTCTGCAATTTGGGTGAGAGCTGGGAGTTGGAATAGATCTCCTTTTCCTTTTCGTAACGTTTCGTTTGAATATTACGAGCCTTCACTACCCTTTCCCTTATAGATCGCGAAGCCTCGCCGTTTTCGCGGTTGCGCAATTCATCAAAAGGAACGGGGTTTACCTCAATATGAAGGTCTATTCTGTCTAGAAGTGGCCCCGAGATCTTAGCGAGGTAACGCCTTACGGCAAATTCGCTGTCTGCTGATTCCCCCGGCTGAAAAAAATCTCCGCTGGGAGAAGGGTTCATGGAGGCAATAAGCATAAATGACGAAGGATAATCTACCGAAATCTTAGCACGTGAAATGGTAACTACTCTATCTTCCAAAGGTTGTCGAAGTACTTCCAAAACTGATCGCTTAAACTCAGGTAATTCATCCAAAAAGAGAATTCCATTGTGAGCAAGAGAAATCT
>CAZKXG010000019.1:0-4148 GCA_964556465.1 uncultured Cryomorphaceae bacterium
ATGCTCTTTTTTGCAGGAGCAAATGCACAATCTGTGCTTAAAGGAACGGTGACTGATGCTGATGGAAATCCCTTGGCTGCAGTCACCATTCAGATAATGGAGAGTTCTCTCGGCACCTATACAGATGCCCAAGGAGAGTATAAGTTTTCCGACTTGAAATCGGGTGATTACACAGTTCTATTCTCTTATTTGGGAATGGAGCCAGTGAAGAAGGAAGTTCCTGTTTCGGGCAAGACAGTGCAGGATGTACAAATGAAAGTTAGTGCCTACGTTTCCGAAGGAATAACTATTACAGCGGTACGTGCCGAAGAAGATGAGCCCGTTTCTCAAGTCACCCGCGGATTGAAAACAATTGAGGCCAATTATCAAGGTCAAGATGCGGGATTCCTGTTAGAAAAGGTCTCACCTTCCATCGTGACTTTTTCTGAAAGCGGAACGAACTTTTCCAATTATTCAGGGTTTCGTCTGAGAGGAATGGATCAGACTCGGGTCAATATGACATTAAACGGAGTACCGCTAAATGACATGATCGATCAAGGAGTGTTCTTTTCGAACTTCACCGATTTTGGCAATAGCATTCAATCTGTTCAAATTCAGAGAGGAGCGGGGACGAGTTCGAACGGAACTTCTTCCTACGCCGGCTCTATTAACTTTGAATCGATCAACGTATTTGATACCGTTCCCTCTGCGCAAATTCAGCTCACGGGAGGCTCTTTTAATACTTTGCGCGCCAGCGCCGAGGTGCAAACGGGAAAGATGGAAAACAATCTGGCTTTCTACGCGCGTTATGCGGGGATCACCTCCGATGGCTACCGCGACAATTCCGGAACGAATTCTAAGTCATTTTTCTTTTCCGGAGCGTACTTCGCAAAGAAGCATATTTTAAAATTCACGGGATTCATCGGTCGCTCGCAGAATGAATTGGCTTATGCCCCAGTTGCGATTGAAGACATCCGCATCAATCCCAGAACCAATTATATTTCTCCAAACGACGTGGACGACTTTGGGCAATGGATGGCTCAGTTTCAAGACAATTACCAAATAAATAATAGAATCAGTCTGGTCAGCACCGTATATGTTAATGGTGCGGGAGGGGATTTTCCATTTGGTTTTGACGATGAAGCGGGGACTTTCACACAAATCAACTATCCACTTTATAACACGCATGTCGGAGCCATGTCGCAGCTCAATATGCGATCGATCGATAACAAAACCCGATTGAATTTTGGTGTGCACGGGTACACCTTTGGTCGAGAGAATATTGAACAAATCATACCCGATTATGAAAATCCTTATTACGAGGATGAGTCTCGGAAGAATGAATTTGCCGCTTTTGCTAAGGCTCGCCATGCATTTGGATCTTTGACGGTTTTTGGGGATGTACAATTGCGCGCTGTAAGCTTGTCATTGACCCCTGATAACGACTTTCTCGGAAATGATGCGACTATTCCCGATCGCGATTGGTTATTTGTGAATCCTCGTGCAGGTGTGACTTATGCTTTCAGCGATCGCTACATTGGATATGCCTCTGTCGGAAGAACCGGGCGCGAACCGACCAGGTTTGATATTCTTGGTTCCACTCAAATAAATTCGGGAAATATCGGTATTGCCCAAGACGAAAGTACGGTAAAGCCTGAGTATGTCAATGACTTGGAGGTGGGAGCCAAGCTTCAAGGCCAAAGCTTTGCAGTGAACGCGAATTTCTTCTACATGCAATTTGAAAATGAGATTGCACCTATAGGAGCCTTTATCCCGGAGGGATTCGTTCAAGTTTATAAAAATCAAGAATCCAGCTACCGAACCGGGATTGAACTGGACTATTCTTGGCGAATAATCCCGATTTTAAGGTTATTTGGAAATGCCACTTACATGCAAAGTAGAATCTCTGAATATACACCCGAGGGTAGTGGTGAGACCTTTAAAGACATCACACCAATTTTGAGCCCTGAATGGAATGTGCGGGCAAGCCTTGAACTAGAAGTTTTCGAGGATCTCTTCATCTATTTCTCGACCCGTTATCTGAGTGAGAGCTATTTAGAGCTGACCAATACTGCTGAATTGATCATTCCGGAATCATTTGTGGCCGACCTCGGTGTTAGGTACACTATCTTGGATAACTATGAAATCAAAATAGACTTAAACAATGTTTTTGACAATCTCTACTACACCAATGGTGCTCCTCTTGATAACTTTGATGGCACTTTTAGTCCGGGGTACTTTGTTCAACCACCGCGTCACGCATTTGCGACGCTCACAATGAGATTTTAAATTTTATCAGCAGCTTCCAAAGCTCTTTTGAAAACTATATGCGGTGCTTCTTCTGAGTTCCAAACTGAACCGAGAAGTACCGCTCCTTCAAAACCCAAATCAATGATTTCGGGAAACCGCTCTTCTGTCACGCCACCAAGGGCGTAAACAGGTTGTTTGGCCTGCGGTATCATGATAAGTAAGGCCCTTTTACTAAATCCACCGGAGAGCGTGCTGTGCGTAATGCTATCAAAAACAGGACTTAAAAAGGTGTAGGAGTATTTGCGCTTCTCATTGGTAATGTCGGTGAGTTTGTGAAAGGTTCGTGTTACCAAAAGATCTCGCTCAATTTTCCTTCTCAGGAAAAGCTTAATTCGATATAGTCTACCTCGTTTACGGTGTTTTCGGCTTAGGTGAATCCCACCTAATTTTAAGCTTGACGCGAGACCGTGATAGCTATGGATGACGATCCGACTTCTGTATTTTTCAGGGAACAACTTGATGTATTCAGTTAGTTCCTTGCGACTCATCCTTGGCTTTCTGATATGAAAATGTTCCAACCCTGCCTCGAACATTCTGATTACCTCAACAATTTCGTTGGGATGATCTTTAGGGCTGGATACGACAACTAGTTTCATTTCAACTGATCTTTTGAGAGACTCAATTCTCGAATCAAATCAGGATTTTCTTCTGCTCCGTTTCCTACCACTATCATATCTGCACCTGCCTCAAATGCTTTTCTGGCAGCTTCTCCACTTCTTATTCCTCCACCCACGATTAAAGGAAGGTTAGTGGATTTTCTCACTTCCGAAATCATTTCTAAGCTCACGGCCTTGTCGGCGCCGCTTCCGCCATCGAGGTAGATGAGCTTTAGTCCGAGCATTTCTCCGGCCATAGCGGTAGCTGCGGCAATGCCAGGCTTGTGATAGGGTATGGGTTGAGTTCCGCTCACATATTCAGCGGTGGTTGGTCTTCCGCAACCTATTAACAGGTATCCCGTCGGGAGAATTTCAAGACTTGAATCCTTCAAAATAGGAGCCGCTGCCACGTGATGTCCAATCAGGTATTCGGGGTTTCTGCCACTGAGTAAACTCAAAAATAAGATGGCATCGGCTTCAGATCTAATTTGAGCGGGACTCGATGGAAATAAAATCACAGGAATACTTGTGATCTCTTTGATCATCTTCAATGAGTCAAATTCCTCCGTTTTTGTGATGAGGCTTCCGCCAAAGAAGATAAAATCTACAGAAGCCGCTTCAGCCTTTCTAATCACATCTATGACGTGATCTGCATGCTGCAAAGAGTCAGGGTCAATCAAAAGAGTTAGCAATTTCTTGCCTTCTGCTCTCGCTTGGTATATGGAATCGAGAATTTTCGCCATCAAGCCCAAATGTATCTATTCAAGTACATACGCCAAACTAAGGTCATCAAGAAAATCGCCCAAAAGATTGTGAAGCACCATTCCATCTCGGCGTGGTAATCTGACCTTTACCCTGTTGGTTACGGGGTCGTGATTTTCAATAACCACTGTTTTGAAAGGAACTCCGGTGCCATAATATTTGAAAACGGCTTCCTTTATAGACCAAGTGAGAGAAAGCGCTGCCAATTCTGAAGGAGCTTTTATCTGCTTCAGTTCCTCAGAAGTAGTGAACTTGTCTTGAATTTTTTTCAATTTCTCATGGAATACTTGCACATCGAGACCCGCACTTTTTTGCGAAAGCATCAAACCTACTACATTGTCTGAATGCGAAAATGAAATTTTCGGTCCGTTGTAAAGATGTGGTTTTCGCTCCTTGTAAAAGTCGATGGCTGCAGGGTGAGAAGTGATGAGTAAAAATCGCGAAGCATACCACTGTAGAGCCTTGTCGGATCTTCTAATCTTGTCTCCCGCTTCTGTCGGA
>CAZKXG010000019.1:4158-13402 GCA_964556465.1 uncultured Cryomorphaceae bacterium
ATAAGTTTGTTTCTAAAGTAAGGTGCCTCTTCCGTGATTTTCCAAAGGGTGACTTCGCAATTTGAATGAGACCTGTAATAGTGGAGTGGCATCTTGCAAATATCTAATTATTAAGGTGTCGATTGAAGACTTCAAGGTTCTTCGTATCTTTGCGCCTCGAAATCAAAAAGATTACAAAAGAATGAGCAATTCTGCCGAAACACAAAAGTTGCCTTACAAAGTTAAGGACATTACCCTAGCCGACTGGGGAAGAAAAGAAATTCAGCTTGCAGAAGCTGAAATGCCCGGATTGATGGCATTGAGAGAAGAATACGGAAAGGAGAAGCCATTGAAAGGTGCTCGCATCGCGGGTTGTCTTCACATGACGGTACAAACTGCAGTATTAATTGAGACCTTGGTAGAATTGGGAGCAGACGTGACTTGGTCAAGCTGCAACATTTTCTCTACTCAAGACCATGCTGCTGCGGCTATCGCTGAAACAGGAGTTCCTGTTTATGCTTGGAAAGGTATGACCGACGAAGAATTTGACTGGTGCATTGAGCAAACGATCATTTTTCCTGACGGACAGCCATTAAATATGATTTTGGACGATGGTGGTGACCTGACCAATATGGTATTGGATAACTACCCCGAGCTGGTAGATGGTATCAAAGGTCTTTCTGAAGAAACGACCACAGGTGTTCACCGTTTGTATGAGCGCATGCGCAACGGAACACTTACGATGCCTGCGATCAACGTGAATGACTCGGTTACCAAGTCAAAGTTTGACAACAAGTATGGTTGCAAAGAATCTTTAGTAGACGCGATCCGTCGTGCCACTGATGTTATGATGGCCGGTAAGGTTGCCGTTGTTGCGGGATACGGAGATGTTGGAAAAGGTTCTGCTGCTTCTTTGAGAGGTGCAGGTGCCCGAGTTATCGTTACCGAAATCGATCCTATTTGTGCGCTTCAAGCGGCTATGGATGGTTTTGAGGTTAAGAAAATGATTGATGCCGTTGCTGAATCCGATATCGTTGTCACCGCCACGGGTAACAAGGACATCATTAGCGAAGAGCACTTTAAGGCAATGAAGGACAAAGCGATCGTTTGCAATATTGGTCACTTTGATAATGAGATTGATGTAGCCTACCTCAAGAAAAACTGGGAGCACACCAATATCAAGCCTCAAGTAGATATGTTTACTTTAGGTGGAAAAGACCTTATCCTTCTGGCTGAGGGTAGATTGGTAAACTTGGGTTGCGCTACAGGACACCCATCATTTGTGATGTCAAATTCCTTCACAAATCAGACTTTGGCTCAGATGGAATTATGGAACAACACCGATCAGTACGAGAACAAAGTATACACTTTGCCAAAGCATTTGGATGAGAAAGTGGCAATGCTTCACTTGAGTAAAATCGGAGTTGAGCTTGAAACACTAAGCAAAGATCAAGCTGATTATATCGGCGTAACAGTTGAAGGTCCATTCAAAACGGACGAGTACCGATATTAGAGAGATAGAATTCTAAATAGAAACAAAAGGCCGCTTCTTATGAAGCGGCCTTTTTTCTTGTGCTATACAATATATGAGGGTGTTTAGTAGTCAGGCTTTTGGAACTCAAAGAGAACCTTATTCTATGCGCTTCAATTGTATATCCTAAGTTGATCCGAGTTTTGATTAAACTGGGTTCTAAACGGTTGCAATTGAAATTGGGCAGGGCCTTCTACCACGTTTCCGGTAATGATTTCGAAAACAGAGCCGCAGCATAGAGTATCTTTTGCGGTGAGGCCTGAATTCTCGTCTACGAAAACCCGACATGCTTCGGGCACATTAAATGTGCAGTGTCTGTCAAATGCTGAAAACTCATCATTATTTACTCGGTAAACAATAATGCCCCTGGAGCCACCCGTTAAGTAAATCCAGCCTCCGGGATTCAGAAGAACATTATATTCGGGCAGATTTAGGTTTAGGGTAATATCAGTCTGAATCCTAGGGACTCTTTCATTTTCATCGTCATCGCGACAGCTCGTCGTTAATATAAGTACGAATATCAATGGAAGACTTCCAATAGTTAGGAGACGTTTCAATCTTATATATCTTCGAATCATCATGAGTCAACGCAAAAATAGCCTTCGCATTTTAATTATTGTCATTTCAAGTTTGCTGATCTCAATAAGTGCCTCAGCACAAAAAGAAAAGAAGGTCAAAACGAAGAAGCAATACAAGGAGTTTAAAAAGCTTCAAGACGATAGGGAAGAACAAGATGCTGAAGCTATAGAAAAAGGACGTGAGAAGCACGAAAAGCTTCAGACCAAGGAGACTAAGAAGCGCATGAAAAAGAATGAGCGCCGAATGAGACGTGTGAAAAGGGATAGAAACGAGGACGGCTTTTTCACTCGACTATTCACCAAAAAGCCCCGCTAATTCTTTTTTAGGATTCCCCTGAGATGTAAAGATTTGTGAATTCGTTTTCGTGTTTTTCTTGTCGAGAACGAAATTCTCCCCGTATATTTATAGTCTTGAAAGAGAAAACTTACACTCTGCTTGGGGTTCATTTCGACCCTTAACCGTTAGCCTTCAGAAGCTTGGTTTGTTAAATATTTTATGATTTTTGAGCCGCAGTTGGCACTTTGTTGAAGTGAATCAAAAATCTATATATTTACGGCCTTGTTGCGAAAAAGTTAAAAATTGTAAACCGAGATTTATGGTGCGTAACCTCTACCTACTGGGATTTGTATTCTTCGTTTTCTCTACTTCATTGTTTGCCCAAGTTGGATCGGGTACCTTGAAAGGAACACTAACAGATTCAGAGACGGGAGAACCCCTCCCCTTCGTAAATATTGTACTTCAAAAAGGAGACCGACAGGTGACGGGAAGTGCCACTGATTTTGATGGGAATTATACGATCAAACCGATTCCTCCGGGGACTTATGATGTTCTTGTTTCTTACGTTGGATACAATGCCAAGAAAATCGAAGGAGTAAAAATTAACAACGACAAAATTACGTTCGTTAATATACCTCTTGAACAAGGTATTAAGTTGAAGGAGTTTGAAGTTGTAGATTACACCGTGCCGCTCATAGATAAAGACGGAGGTTCTTCCGGGGGTACCGTTAACCGGGAAGATATTCAGAAAATGCCCGGTCGAAGTGCAAACTCTATCGCTGCTACAGTTGGAGGAGTTCAGCAAAATGGGAACGGTACATCTATACGTGGAGCGCGTGAAGGAAATACCTTCTATTACATCGATGGTATTAAGATTCGAGGAAATACCAACTTGCCTAAAGCAGCTATTGAAGAGGTGCAAGTAATGACGGGAGGAATACCTGCCAGCTACGGAGATGCTACAGGTGGAATTATCGCTATTACTACTCGTGGTGCAAGCAGTCAATGGTTTGGAGGAATTGACATTTTGACATCAGGTTTTGCCAATCAAGATGGTTGAGGTGTTGGTCTTGACCGTTATTCTCAAACACAAATTGAAGGTGTTCTTTCAGGACCACTTCTTTGGAAAAAGAATGCTGCTGGCGAAAAAGAGCGACCGATGCTTGGATTCTTCCTCTCAGCCAATTACAGAAATTTTATGGACACGCGTCCATTGGCTACCGGTTCATTCCGTATTAAAGAGGATGTTCGAGATCGTTTGGTGGCTGACCCTTTGAACTTCACTTTGCAAGATGGAGGAACTGCTGTAGGACAAGGCGGTGTATTTATAGATGAAAACGGAGTTCCAACTCAGGCATTTCAATTTTTAGATCAAGTTCAAGCAAATAATAATGCGGAATTTCTGCGATCAAGTGATTGGGAGGAGATTCCTGCTCGTCAAAACGGCAGACTTCAAGCTGTATCGCTTACCACGAAACTAGACGTTGCAACTACCCCGAATATTGATTTATCATTTGGTGGTACATATGATTATTCAACAAACAGAAACTGGAGCTACAACAACAGTCTATTCAACTCAGCTAATAACGGCGAATCGATCAATCAGACCTTTAGAATTTTTGGGCGATTCACTCAGCGATTTGCGAATAGTCAAGAAGAAGAAGGTGGTTTGATTAAGAATGCCTTCTACTCACTTATGGTAGATTACAGTCAGATTAATGGCCGCACTCAAGATCCAAGACATGAGGACAACCTCTTCAACTACGGGTATGTAGGGAAGTTTGAAACGGTAGAGGAGCCTTTCTTTCAGTATATACAGGCAAATGATTCCCTTACGACTTCAGGCTTTTATCAGAATGGATTCGTTCCTAGAGAGATTCTTTTCACTCCGAGTGACGTGAACTCTGACTTGGCTTCTTATACTTCTGATTTGTATCAATTCTTTGACGCCAACGGGATTCCTGTGGTTACTGAAAACCAAATTGATGCTTCGGGTGGTTTGAGAAATGGAAGAACACCTGGTTCTATCTTCAACTTGTACAATCCTATCGGTGCACCTTTCGGAACGTATCAAACGTTTGATATCAATCAATTCAGAATTACAGGTTCAGGATCTGCTGATATCGGAAACCATGCCATTACTCTCGGATTTGAATTCGAGCAGTACACAGAAAGAAATTTCAGTGTAGCTCCTATCGGACTTTGGAATTTAGCGCGTCAATACACCAACGCCCATTTGGAGCAGTTTGATACGAGTGTACCTTCTGATACACTCACAGGTTTGGGTATCGATCCCTTCTTTACCTACGATAGAATTATCAGTTTAGACAATCAGCAGACATTTGATAGAAACCTGAGAACATCTTTGGGTCTCAATCCAAATGGAGACGATATTATCTATGTTGATGCGCTCGACCCAGAACTTTTCGAACTCGACATGTTCAGCGCCGATGAATTATTGAACCAAGGAAACAATTTGGTTTCTTATTATGGTTATGATTACAAAGGCGATCGACTAACAGGCGGAAGACCTACCATTGATGACTTCTTTACTGAAAGAGATGAGAATGGTGATTTCACTCGCCCAATCGGTGCTTTTGAGCCGATATACATTGCGGGTTATATCATGGACAAGTTCACCTTCGATGACATCATCTTCAACGTTGGTCTTCGTGTAGACCGTTATGATGCTAATCAGTCTGTGTTGAAAGATCAGTTTGTGATCGGAGAAGCTTTGACTGTGGAAGACACTAGAAATAGTGGTGAAGGCGGAAGATTACTGCCTGATGAGATCCGTCAGCATCCATCAGTTGTGGGAGACGACTGGGTTGTATATGTGAACGATCTTCAAAATCCAACAGCCATCAACGGATACCGCGATGGGAATACTTGGTACAATGCGCAGGGTGTTGAGATTCCGGATCCACGTGCTATCAGAACAAACTCAGGTATTGCGCCTTTATTGGCAGATCCTGACGCGGTTGGAGAGAACCTCAATTCAGGTGCGTTCGAAGATTACGATCCGCAGTGGAACATAATGCCGCGTATCTCCTTCTCATTCCCTATTTCAGATGAGGCCGTTTTCTTTGCTCACTATGACGTGTTGACTCAGAGACCTACGGGACAGAACATCAATAACCCGATCAATTACCTTTTTATTCAGAATATTGGTCAAACGGCTATTGCAAATCCAAACTTGCGACCTACTAGAACAATTGACTACGAGTTGGGTTTCCAGCAAGTATTGTCAAGAACTTCATCTTTAAAGATTGCGGCTTTCTATCGTGAAACGCGCGATGAGATTCAGGTACGTAATCTATTGGAGGCTTATCCTGTTACTTACAACTCTTTCGATAATTTTGACTTCGGTACGGTTAAAGGACTTACGTTGACGTACGACCTTAGAAGAACAGGTAATGTTACGCTCCGTGTGGCTTATACATTGCAGTTTGCTTCTGCTACCGGATCGAACGCAGGTTCGGCTATTAACTTGGTCAACTCAGGTGAGCCTAACTTACGTGTGATCTTCCCAACCAGCAGAGACCAACGACACTTATTGATTACCACTTTTGATTACCGCTATGGCTCAGGGGCTGATTACAATGGACCTACTATTGGAGGTAAACAAATCCTTGCAAATGCCGGTTTGAACATTGTAGGTACACTAGGGTCGGGAACTCCTTACTCTCAGCAGAGATTAGTTACGGGTACTCAGCTTCAAAGTGGTGGAGGTACTCCACAGCTTGAAGGATTGGTAAACGGCTCCAGATTGCCTTGGCAGTTTAATATAAACGCCCAAATCGATAAATCGTGGGAGTTGAAGTTTGGAAAAGGTGAAGAGAAGAAATCAGCTTTCCTTAACGCTTATCTACTCGTGAACAATGTTTTGAATACAATGAACATTATTAATGTGTACCGGTTTACAGGAAACCCTGATAATGACGGGTATTTAGAATCACCTAGATTCCAGCCTAACATCGAAGCACAAATTGATCCGGAAGCTTTCCGTCAGATGTATGCTTTGAAGGTGAATAATCCATTTAATTTTTCTGTTCCCAGAACTATTCAGTTGGGAGTGAGACTTGACTTTTAATTAAGAATGAACATTAAATCTAATACTATGAGAGTGTCCAAAATCGTCTTGATTTTTACAGCTCTGCTCTTGGGCTTAACTACCAGCGTATCAGCGCGAGAATATTTGGGTCCTAAATCAAATTCATCCCAAGCTAATGTGAAGGCCAAGGCAGCTACTTGTTCTCCGGCACAAACGCAGAATGAGTTTTTCGTCAACAATGTCCGAACAGCGGCTGAGACCGGAGGAAATACTTGGTATGACCGAGGTAATGGTTTGCCATTCTACGAAGTACCTGCAGGTGGTGGAAACCATGCGATATTTGCAGGTGCATTATGGATGGGTGGAACTGACCCTGCGGGTAACTTGAAGCTAGCGGCAGTGCGATTCCGTCAAAACGGAAATGACTTCTGGCCCGGACCGCTCACTGATGACGGCGCTGCAACTATTGATGATGCGACTTGTGAAGCATACGATAAATTCTTCAACATGTCTCGTCAAGCTGTTGAGACGCACCGCTATTTCTTCACTTTGGTTAATCAAGGAATAGACCCGAGTACGGACCCTCTATTTGAAGACGGATACTCTACTCCTACTGAAATTCTTGAATGGCCTGCCCATGGTAATACGGGATTAGGTCAGAGCTTTAATTTAGCACCTTTTGCTGATTTGAGAGATCCTGTAACGGGTGATATCTTAACCACACCGGGTCTATACGAACCTCAACAAGGAGATTATCCACTATACGATTTGGACTCTGAAATTGATTGTAGAACAAGGTTGGTTACTGATCCTGTTCCACTTTTTGGTGACTTTTCGATGTATTGGATATTTAATGACAAGGGAAATATTCACACAGAATCTCAAGGTGACCCCATTGGTATGGAAATCCAAGCACAGATGTTTGCTTTCAACACCAATGACGAGATCAACAACATGACATTTTGTAACTACGTTTTGATCAATAGAGGTTCCTTGACGCTAGAGGAAACTTTCTTTGCTCAATGGGTAGATACTGATTTGGGAAATGCTGAAGATGATTACGTAGGATGTGATGTGGGAAGAGGGTTAGGCTACTCATACAACGGGTCTAACTTTGACGGAAGTTCAGGAAGTGGTCCTGGTTATGGAACTCAACCACCTGCAATTGGAATTGATTTCTTTGAAGGACCTTACCAAGACCCGGACGGTATTAATAACCTCTACGGAATCGGTGAAGGTGAGGCTTTGAATGGATTAGGCTACAGAAATGAAGATGATGCGTTTCCTGACTCTATTATTGATAATGAGCGTTTTGGAATGCGTAGATTTTTGTATCACCAAAATTCAGAGCCACCGGTAGCCACTCAAGGTCCTCAAGTTGCTGTAGAGTACTATCAAATGATGCAAGGAATTTGGAGAGATAATACTCCTATGTCCTTTGGTGGCCAAGGTTATGCACCAACCAACCCCAATGCTTTAAGATCTGATTTCATGTTCCCTGGAGATACAGATCCACTTCACTGGGGTACTGGAGGTGTAGATCCGAACTATGCGACTGCCGGAGGATGGACAGAAGAGAATGAGGGAAATCCTGCTTCTGACAGAAGGTTCCTTCAGTCTGCGGGTCCGTTTACACTTGACCCCGGAGAGTTTAACAACATTACAGTAGGCGCAGTATATGCTAGAGCAACATCAGGTGGCCCTTTCGCATCGGTTAATAGTGTCTTTGTAGCAGATGATAAGGCACAAGCTTTGTTTGAAAACTGCTTTAGACTCTTAAGTGGTCCGGATGCTCCTGATTTGACAGTGCAAGAACTTGACAGAACCTTGATCTTTTATTTGAGAAACACGAACGCGTTAAGTAATAATTTGGGCGAAGCTTATTTTGAAATCGACCCTACTATTCCTGAGTTTGATACTGAAGGAAATCCTTACGATCGAACGTATAACTTCCAGGGGTATCAAGTGTATCAACTGCGCGATTCGGAAGTTTCTGCAGGTGATTTGGAAGATGCTGCATTAGCGAGATTATTATTCCAAGTAGATATTGAAGATTTTGATGAGAGTGGAGAGCCTATTGGTCAAATTATAAATTATGAGTTTGACGAGCAAATAGGCCTTTCTGTTCCCAGAGAAAAGGTGAATGGTCAAAATGAAGGTATTTCTCACTCGTTTGAGGTAACTGATGACCTTTTTGCACAAGGAGACAATAGGCTTATTAACTTTAAGAAGTACTACTACATGGCCGTTGCGTATGGGTACAATATGTATGAGCCTTACAATCCGGATCCGGATAATCCAACGGGACAGGCTTCCCCATACTTGGTCGGACGTTCTTCTGCTACCGGCGCTATTAGTCCGGTTGTCGCCATTCCATCTAAACCTGCCCCAAGAACTTTTGGTACGGTTGCAAATTCCAGCTATGGTGATGGTCTGCCAATAACCAGAATCGAAGGAACCGGTAATGGCGGAAATGAGCTAAGATTAACCCAAGCTACGATCAATAATATTATGTCTGAAGCCCCGTATAAGGCAGATACACTTGTCTATGAGACTGGTTTTGGACCGTTGAATGCTAAGGTCGTTGATCCGCTGAATGTTAGAGCTGCAGACTTCGTTTTGAAATTCTACAATGATCTGGACGAAGAAGGAAACTATACAGGTGATTTTAATGATGCTCGGTGGTTTTTGATCGATAAAGCAAATCCAAACGATACCATTTTCAGCGAGAATACCATTCGTGTAGCGAATGAGCAGATTATTCCTGAATACGGAATAAGCGTAGAAATAGGTCAATATGAATTTGAAGTTTCTAATCCACAGGC
>CAZKXG010000019.1:13412-16666 GCA_964556465.1 uncultured Cryomorphaceae bacterium
TGAAAACACCAAGTTTATGCCGGCTCTTCTAAACTCTTCTGTTACGTATAGTGCTGAAGGTGGAGAGTGGCTGTCAGGTGTTGCCGATCAAGAAGGATTTACATACCTCAACTGGGTAAGAGCAGGTACTGTGATTACACAAGATCCCGAAGGTGATGAGCCCTGCTATTTACCCGATCCAACACCTGAAGATCCGAATCCACTTCCGTTGGATGCCTTTTGGGATGACAAGTTAGGAGTCGATGACAGACAAGTTTACGAGAATGTAATTGACGGTACATTTGCTCCGGCTCACTTGGTAAACCAGAATAATTGCGGATTAGGTGCATTCAACACGATCGCTGAATCCCAAGCTCGAACAAACACTCCAAATCGGGATATGACTGATTTGAGTTCAATGCAGGTAGTGATTACTCCGGACAAGTCTCTTTGGACTCGTGTGCCTGTATTTGAGATGCAGCATGATCCTGCTTTCTCTCAATTAGGAGTTGAAAAAATGCTACTCAGAGGAGCACTCTCAGTTGATAAAAATGGTTTGAATCAATCTCAGGATGGAGTGAATGAAGAAGAAGCAACATACTTTGGCGAACAAGTCTACACAACGGAATACATAGACGAATTAATCGACGACTTGGATGAGGATGAACTCAATGAATTCTTAATTGCCATTGATAACGAGTATCCTTCTCTCAATATTGTAGAGGGTGTTGGATCAGAGACAGAGTTCTTTCCATTCCGATTGGTCGGTCTCTCATTTGGAATGGGATATTTCCCTGGATATGCAATCAATGTTGAAACAGGTGAAAGATTGAACATGGGCTTTGCTGAGAATTCTTTCTTCGGAGCCGATAATGGTAGAGATATGCTTTGGAATCCATCGGCGCGTATATCATCTCCACTTGGACAGCAACTATTCCTGGGAGGGGAGCATTATTTCTACGTATTTGACAATAATACGCTCTACAAAGATGACGACCGCGAATTCCCGATGTACGACGGTGGAAAGTATGCGTTTGATGCCTTCACAGACGGTAGTGCGAGTGATAGACGTAAAACTTTTGCAGGATTGGAATGGGTAGGTTTCCCGCTCTTGGCTCAAGGGTTTGAGTATCGAAGTCCTCAGGATGGATTAGTACCTGGCGAAGTGATTATTTCAGCCAGTGTTGCCAGACCTTATGAAGCTTACGCTACAGCGGCAGATGAATTAGGAGACGGGTCGCTTCCATACATCCCGACGGATGAATCACTCGAGTTAAGTGATAACCAGTGGTATCCGATGTATGAATTCAGCACAAAAGGTTCTGAGGTATTCGTGAATCAAGAAGTAGTAGCTGAGGAATCATTGAATTTGATAGACATTGTACCAAACCCTTACTATGCTTACAGCTCATATGAGCAAAGTAGAGTAGATAATCGGGTGAAGTTTGTCAACTTACCTCCGGAGTGTAAGATTCAAGTATTCACAGTTAACGGTACTTTGATTCGAATTCTCGAAAAAGACAATCCAAACACTTTCTTGGAATGGGATCTTAGAAATGAAGCGTTCATTCCGGTAGCAGGTGGCATATACTTGATCCATGTGTCAGTTCCCGGCGTTGGAGAGCGAGTACTGAAACGATTATGATGAATCGATATAAAAATGCAATCCTGACCTTAACTGTTCTTTCAGGAGTTTTATTTACATCATCTGTATTTGCAGGGAACCCTGATCGAGCCGGGTCTGCAGGAGGTCTGCAGCTATTGATCAATCCATGGGCGCGCAGTGGGGCCTTCTCAGGGGCCAATATGGCCGACGCGACACCTGTTGAGTCAATGTTTTTAAATGTAGCCGGCCTCGCTTTCGTTGAACAAACAGAAGTTTCATTTACGCATACGAATTACCTTTCAGGAGCGGATGTTGCGATCAATTCCGTTGGAATTGCCCAAAGAGTTGGTGAGACGAGTGTACTGGGGATTTCGATTAGCGCTATGGATTTTGGTGATATCAGACGCACCACAACAGAGACTCCTGACGGAGATGGGACCTTCTTCAACGTAAACATGGTGAATTTGGGCCTGTCTTTTGCTAAAGCCTTCTCTAATAGTATTTATGGAGGTATTACACTTAAGATTCTCTCAGAAAGCGTGGCAGATCTAAGTGCTTCCGGCGTTGCTATAGACGCAGGGATTAAGTATGTAACTGGGGAGAGAGACCAAGTTAAATTTGGTATAACCTTGAAAAATGTTGGTCCTGCTCTTTCTTTTGAAGGAGATGGTTTGAGTTTTGAAACAGAAGCTCCCGACGATTTATATGCTTTCACGGCTGAATTGAGAAGTGCTGAATACGAACTTCCATCTCTCGTTTCCATCGGTTTTAGCTATGATTTCCTTTTGCCTGAAAATCATTATTTGACGGCTCATGGTACATTCATAGCAAATTCCTTTAATAATGATAACTACTTGTTTGGGCTTGAATATAGCTTCTTAAGAAAATTCTACTTGCGCGGTGGTTACCACTATGAAGAGAATATTTTCAATGATGCCGATCGTCGGGTTGTGTATACTGGTCTTTCAGCGGGTGCCGGACTTGAGTTTGAATTCGGTGAAAAAAAGTCGCGTATAAGTGTGGATTATGCCTACCGTGCTACCATGCCATTCGATGGTTCACATTCAATTGGAGCTAGAATCCATTTGGGTCGCCCTGAGTAGATTACAGAATAACTTTTTATCTTTGCATTAATGAGAAAGCCCTGTAGTGGGTTTTCTCTTTTTTGATATATACCACACTGACATGTCACAATTAAGCTATTATACTAAGGAAGGTCTTCAAAAACTCAAGGATGAGCTTGATCATTTGAAGAGGGTTGAGAGACCCGATATCTCCAGACAAATCGGAGAAGCAAGAGATAAAGGAGATCTTTCTGAAAATGCAGAGTATGACGCTGCAAAGGATCGACAGGCTTTTGTCGAAGGAAGGATCTGTGATTTGGAATATAGGAACTCTCTCCCTTCCTGAAAACACCAGCGATCCTGTGGGGGAATTAGAACTCATCTTTAAGGTGACCGAGGATTGTTCAATTTTAAAATATTCTACTTGTGGCGACCAATTTCAAATTCCTTTTACCGGTAGTTTAAGTGGGACAGGAGCAATTACAGGAGCTACTTTTGAGAATAAAGGCTTAATCCAGGGATATCAAAAGAGGGGTAAATGTAAAGGACAACCCATTACAAGTCCTCTTCTTGTTGAAATAGATGCTTCAGAATACATTCGGGAT
>CAZKXG010000019.1:16676-18098 GCA_964556465.1 uncultured Cryomorphaceae bacterium
GAAATGTCTTACACGCTGGTTGCTGAGAATGAGGCTGATTTGAAGCTGAGAAAGATTTCCATAGAATCGCCCATCGGAAAGGGGTTACTCGGAAAGGCAGTAGGAGATATTGCAGAAATTCAAATTCCTTCTGGACTTGCTAAGTTTGAAGTATTGGAAATATCTCGATAATGGATTCGATTTTTACCAAAATTATTAGTGGTGAGGTTCCATCTCACAAAGTGCATGAGAGCGATAAGTTCATAGCTTTTCTCGACATTAATCCACTTAAAGCCGGTCATACTTTGGTAGTGCCAAAAGAAGAGATCGATTACATTTTCGATATGCCTGATGGCCTCTTGAGTGAGATTCTTGTTTTTTCAAAAGAAGTTGCACGGAAAATAGAATCAGTCGTGGAATGCGAGAGAATCGGTGTTTCGGTAATTGGTCTCGAAGTACCGCATGCTCATGTTCATCTTATTCCAATGAATTCAGTTTCGGATATGAACTTTGCTAAGCCAAAACTCGAATTAGATAAGGAGTATATGTCTGACTTGGCTGATAAAATCAGACATGCATAGGTCATCCTCTCTTTCTTCCCGGATTAGCCGATAGATAAGCCTTCCATGAGGAGAATGACTCTTTTTCTTGATTTCCTCCTTGAAACCCATGACAGACTGCTGCAGCAAGTGCATCTGAAGCGTCTAGACTCTCGGGTAGCTCTTTTAATTGAAGAACCGTTTGAAGCATTTTTGCAACTTGTTCTTTTGAAGCATTTCCATTTCCTGTAACGGACTGTTTGATTTTTCGAGGAGCGTATTCACAATAAGGCATATCGCGACTCAAGGCGGCTGCAATCGCCACTCCTTGCGCTCTGCCTAATTTCAACATAGACTGTACGTTCTTACCGAAAAATGGAGCTTCTATTGAGAGCTCGTCGGGATGAAACTCGTCAATTAGTGATACGACTCGATCAAATATTTTCCTCATTCGCACTGCATGGTCGGGATATTTTCCAAGCTTTATAACACCATATCCCAACATTTCAAAGCGCTTTCCATTCACCTTGATGATGCCATACCCCATAATATTCGTTCCCGGATCCATGCCCAAGATGATGCGCTCCTTCTTCAAAACATTACCTTTAAGGGCTAAATGTATAAAAGAGTTTCTATAGCCCTCCGCAACCCCAAGGTTTCAATTACACTACGTATTGCAACCCTAATCCTTTTGGTGGTCGTCGCTTGGCTCAAATTCGAGGGGCTAAAGTATACAATCGTCTGGGTTGACTTCAGTTTGCTTCTTCCTCTTATGGCAGTGGCCATTCTTTCCGTCTCCAATTTAGCTTGTGAAGCGGCAAAGTACAATCGTCTTCTTGGATACGATCGAATTACTTTCATCCATTCATTTCGCTCAGTTTTGGCAGGGATGACCGTCGGCATT
>CAZKXG010000019.1:18142-20662 GCA_964556465.1 uncultured Cryomorphaceae bacterium
AACTCAAGCCTTAAGATTCCCTTGGATTTTAATTTGGTCTTGGTTGGTATGGTGCTTTTCACTTTGGTTCTTGTCTGGCTTTTTCTAAATGGTCCGATCGCTCGGTTTCGAAGAAGGTATTATGAAGTTCAACGAGCTGATTTATTGAAAGCCTTTTGCTGGGCGACCCTACGTTATGCTATTTTCTCCACTCAGTTTGTCATCTTGTTAGTGGCATTCGGCTTCAATGGATCGCTTATTGAAGCATATTCAGGAGTCTTTTTACTCTATGTTATACAGTCATATATTCCGGGATCATTTCTGTCTGAACTTGGAGTTCGTGAAGTTTTATCAGTTTTGTTTTTTGCTTCGTTTTTTGAGAACCCTCTAGGGGCTCCTTTGGCAGCATTTTGCTTGTGGGTGTTGAATATCGGACTTCCGATTCTGAGTTGGTCTGTTTACTCCGGATTTAAAAAGCTCGAAGCTTAGAGATGTACTTCTTGGTCTTTCTTCTCAGTCTCTATTTCATTTTTCTGATTTATTCTCTGGTGCCCGCTCCTGATACTGAGACTAATTTGGTGCCAAAAGAGATTGAAGGCCTTTCAATTATAATTTCATTCCGTGACGAGGCTAAAAAATTGCCGCAGCTAATGGATTCACTGAGAGAAATCGATTTTTCTTTTCCTGTAGAATTTCTATTCGTTAATGACCACTCGGAGGATGAATCAGTTTCAATTGTCGAAAGTGTAGATTGGGTAAAGATTATCTCGTCAGATCAAGAAGGGAAGAAATTTGCCATTCAGAAAGGCGTTGAAAATGCCGTATATTCTTGGTTTTTAACGCTTGATGCTGATGTGGGAATCACTCCTGCATTGGTGTCAACTCTTGAAACCATGGATGTTTGTGAAGGAAAGATATTTTTATTCTCATTGTCACCTATTCGTAAAAGGGGATTTGTGGCCGCCTTTTTCGACTTGGAGTTTATCGCTCTTCAAGCCATTGGCATCGCATTAGCACAAAAAGGAAACCCGGTTCTTTCGAACGGAGCTTGCCTGCTTTTTGAGAAAGATGCATTCGCGGAAGTAGATAAAAGAAGGCAAGATTACCATATTCCTTCCGGAGACGACATTTTTGGAATGTTTGCCATTGCCGAGCAGTTTGGCAGAGAAACGGTGAAAGTTGCTTCAGTTGAACCAGTGGTAACAGTCTCTTTTCCTGAAAAATTTTCAGCACTCTTCAACCAAAGAGCCAGGTGGATTTCTAAAACATTGGATGTTCCCGATGTGAAGTATAAAATCCTGGCTATTTTGATGGGTATTATCCACTTAACTCCATTGGGAGTCTTGATTGCACTATTTCTTGGATTGAGCTGGGCCAATGCTTTGTCTATTCTTTTTATAAAATGGGTGGGAGAGTGGATATTCTTCTGGATCGTGTCAAAAAACTATCAGCGCAGAGACCTACTTTTATTTCTGCCTTTGTCTCAATTACTGTATCCTATCTATACATTTGCTCTAATCGCTAAAGGAGTTTATCGAAGGCTCCATTTCAAGAAATCACAGCTTAATGCAGCAGGATAAGTCAGAGTCACCTTTTAGGAGAAACTGGAAGCAATTCAGGCGGAGCAAGACCGCTGTTTTTGGGCTTCTGGTTATCCTCGTTGCCGCTTTGATTTCGATATTCGGTGCCACTATTCGTCCTGATTCCTCGCCCGATGCCAATAGTCAAAATGTGAGTCTGGCAAAAAAAGGTATTGGTTTCACCATAGATGTTTTGGAAGTGCGGAAGAACCAGGCTATCTCTGAGTCTTCTTGGATTTCCTCTCTATTCTTTGGAGGAAAACCATCTTCTGAACAAATCATTCCCATTAATTCTTTAGAAATCGAACGTGATTCTTTAGTTGGATTCAAATATGGTGGTGCTGAAGATGTAGTCGGTCAGCCATTCAAATTTCATCTGGCTGATGTGGTTTATCCCATAGATGACGAAGTTACCAACGAGGGAGAATTTTACGAATTCGAAACGATTCAGGGAGAGTCCATTCAAATTGAGAGGGCTCAACTTCTCGAAAAAGTCAACAAGCACATTGGAACGAAGACATT
This sequence comes from uncultured Cryomorphaceae bacterium, assembly GCA_964556465.1. Lineage (GTDB taxonomy): Bacteria > Bacteroidota > Bacteroidia > Flavobacteriales_D > Cryomorphaceae > JAKVAV01. The sequence goes on from CAZKXG010000019.1 coordinate 20,224, forward strand.
TATTTTGGGTACTGATAAATTCGGAAGAGATTTACTCAGTCGATTGATGGCAGGTACTATTATTTCGCTTTCAGTTGGTCTCATTTCGGTGATTATTTCTTTGCTGCTAGGTGTTACCCTCGGAGCTATAGCGGGCTACTTCGGAGGCAAAACGGATGATTTAATCATGTGGCTGATCAATGTCGTTTGGTCTATCCCAACTTTATTGCTGGTAATTGCCATCACTTTTGCATTGGGAAAAGGCTTCGTTCAAGTCTTCATCGCCGTTGGCCTCACTATGTGGGTTGAGGTGGCTAGAGTTGTTCGTGGACAAGTCCTTTCGGTGAAGAACCTCGTCACGCGCTTTCCGGTGAAGGGCGGGTTCTTCCGCCGGACGGTGGCGAACGTGCACGCGGTCGAGGACGTGTCGTTCACGCTCAGGACCGGGCGCACGCTGTCG
>CAZKXG010000019.1:20672-21950 GCA_964556465.1 uncultured Cryomorphaceae bacterium
CCCAGAATCATTTTCAATCACATTGTACCCAATGTCATGGGGCCGGTCATTGTGATTTCAGCCGCTAATTTCGCATCCGCCATTCTACTTGAGGCAGGTTTGAGTTTTTTGGGAATCGGAGCGCAAATACCTATGGCTTCTTGGGGTCGAATGATAAAAGATCACTACCCATACATCACCACTGATTTGGCCTACCTCGCCATCCTACCGGGGCTCTGCATTGTCGTTTTGGTTTTGGCCTTTATGCTCGTTGGCAATGGTCTCCGGGAAAGCTTTGATAAGCGATCCGTTTAAAAAATCAGTAATCCTGCGATGTAGATCACCCCTGCGATTAGCATGAAGTAAATTGTGAATGGTAAAATATCCTTTGCTTTGAGACCTGTAATGGAGAGTAGCGGTAGTGCCCAAAAAGGTTGAAGCATGTTGGTAAGTTGATCTCCGTAAGCCATCGACATGATACTTTTACCAAGGTCCAGTCCCATTTTTTGTGAAGCCTCGATCAAAATGGGTCCTTGTACCATCCACTGCCCGCCGCCGCTAGGTACTAGTATATTTACAAACCCTGCTGAAACGAAAGAGAAAATAGGATAGGTGGTTTGATTGGAAATCGAAACAAAAAAAGCCGAGATTTCGCTTACGATTCCCGTTCCTTTCATCATTCCTAAAATTCCAAAGTACAGCGGAAATTGTATTAAAATACCCGATGCTCCGCTTATCGCATCTTCCACGGCTTCTGCAAAGCTGCTTAAGCTTCCGTGTGCGAGAAGGCCCAAGCCGAGAAATGTGGTATTGATAAAATTTGGATTGATAAAATTTCCATCGCCTGATTGAATAGAATTTGTGGCAATGGCTGCTGCTGTTATCAAAGCAGAAAGTCCTAGTATCATAGATAGGGCGGGGTGAAAGTCAAGCTTTTCAGCAATTCCTTGGGCTTCTGATTTTCCCTCCTTCTTTTTGAAACGATGGAGTATTTGATGAGTCGAAAGGCTATTCTTTCCGATCGCATAGGCGCAGAACGGTAGAATTAAGAGCAGCGCGAGCGAGACAGATAAGTTCATAGGTGAAAAAACTGTTTCACTGAAGGCAACCGCAGAAGGAAGAGTGCTGACATCAATTGAATTACTTCCTTCCAGAAGAGAAGCCAAATGGCCTTCTTCAGCTACTTTGATAGTAGAACTTCCCGAGATGCCTCCATGCCAAACAAGCATCCCTGTATAGCCGCATGCACCTATCAATGGGTAGTTGATCTTATGTCCCTTTTGAACAGCGTACTCCCCA
>CAZKXG010000019.1:22106-24047 GCA_964556465.1 uncultured Cryomorphaceae bacterium
CAAGCACCAGAATAAGCATCATCTGGTAGGCAAATACCAGAAGCGGGGCATTCCAAATACCGTCGTACCAATATCCTACAACTTCCAGTCCGTGGGTCAAGAAATTATCGCCTGAAGGCTTAAAGAAAAATACTGCCGTGCCGAATACCCCAAATGTCAATAATACTGCTAGCGTGAATGGCGATGGCAGCAGATTATGAAATGCACGCTCGAAACGACTGGCGAAAGACATAAATTGAACTTTTGTGTTCACTCACTATTGAGGAACGCTCGTTTTACTAAAGACCAATTTTTGAGAATCGGCTACACTGACGAAAAGTTTCTTTTTCAATTGGGGCTAGCTAATGTGGTTTGGTAACAAGGCGCACGAAGTTTTCGAAAAAAAGAGTTGCCCCAGGGCAATGACTTTTTACAAAAACGAGCATAACAAAGTTCACAAGCTACTGAAGCTGCCTTCAATTAGAAGGGGAGGTCGTCCGTCCCATCATCCAAATTTGCCGGCTCGCTCTGCGGAAGTGGTGGAAGATCGGATCCGATTTTCTCGGTTTCCGCTTTTTCCAATCTCCACGCATCGAGGGAATTGAAAAATCGCGTCTCTCCGGTTTTAGGATTCTGCCACCTTCTTCCTCTCAGGTTGAAGTTCACTTTTAGCATATCTCCTTCATTATAAGGATCAAGCAAATCTACTCTGTCTTGCGTAAGTTGAAAGATGATTTCTTGTGGATACTGGCTTCCTTCATCGGCAATGACGAATTCGCGTTTCTTGAATTTATCGGTTACTTGTTCAGTACCGTTTTTTACCACTAATTTTCCGTTGATTGAAAACATAACTTGTATTTTTTCTAATTGTTAAAACTCATGAGGGTCATCCATGCTTCATCGACTTTTCCCTCAACTAATAAATTATGAGCCTTCTCATGCAGGCGTCTCTCCAGTTCATGCGGAGAATCTTCCAGCTCTACAAAGAGATCGCTTAGTTCGATTAATCTGTATTCATTGACTGCTGTTTCATTGGGTAACTCTTCGACATTACCTAAACGGCCGAGGTCATTGCCCGTTAAGGTAGCACTATTTCTTATTTCAGCCGGTATTTGATCTACTCCGATGCCCATCGTTCTAAGCGGTTTTGCTACTTCGAATAAGGCAGCGCCGTGAGCTCGCGTGTAGAAGTCTCCACCCATACGGCCAACGGTGTCGATCATCGTTTGATCTATCTTAAGATCTTCATTGATTAAATCTTCGCGCACGTGAATTTTCACTACTTCGCAAATGATCAGATTTCCGGCTCCTCCATCTTTTCCGAGCTCCACTATTTCATTCACTTTGCACTCATATTGCACGGGACTTTCTTTAACACGTGGTGGTTTCACTACCTCTGAAGGAACTGCAGTAAGTCCTGCTTTCTCAAACTCATTCACACCTTCGGGATATTCCGTGCTGGAAAGCGACATTTGCTGTACTATAGAGTAATTAACAATGTTAATGACTACTTCAGGATGGGTTTTGGCATTCTCGTAGCTGTGCTTTGTGGTATTATCTCTTCCTCTTCTAGCTGGTGAAAAAACGAGAATTGGCGGATTTGCACTGAAAACATTGAAATAGCTGAATGGTGAAAGGTTCGCAACCCCATCTGCATTTACCGTACTCGCGAAAGCAATAGGGCGAGGACCAATTGACCCCAGAAGGATTCCATGAAGCTGACCAAGCGATAATTCAGAAGGTGAAAAGCTGCGCATAATCTCTTTTTTTGCAAAAGTAAAAACTTTACTCCCAAAGGAAGTTTGCCGGAACGCTTTGTGAATAATTCTTTCTAACTATCTTTGCGGTCGCCAAAGCGCAAATTGCGGATGTGGTGAAATTGGTAGACACGCTAGACTTAGGATCTAGTGCCGCGAGGCGTGGGGGTTCGAGTCCCTCCATCCGCACAAGGCCCTTCCGGGG
>CAZKXG010000019.1:24057-28537 GCA_964556465.1 uncultured Cryomorphaceae bacterium
CGGTCAACCGACCGCCATTTCTAAGATTTACAGTATATTTGCACCCCCATTTTCAAGGGGATGATCATATTTTAACGCCTTGTTTTTATGCAGATTACACAAGAGAAAATAGACGAAAAAAATGCTCTTCTTAAAATTAAAGTAGAGCCTACGGATTATAACGATAGATATAGTGAGGCTTTGAAACGCGCTCGCAAACAAGTTCAAATGCCTGGTTTCCGACCAGGGAAAATCCCTATGGGGGTGATTAAAAGCCGATACGGTAAGTCATTGCTTGCCGAAGAGATGAACGAAGTACTCAATCAAAGTATTCAATCATATATCGCTGAGCAAAACTTAAAGATCTTGGGCAGCCCTATGCCAAAAGAAGATCATGTAGATAACGGAAATTGGGACAATCCGGGAGATTTTGAATTTGTGTATGAGTTGGGGCTAGCGCCAAAACTGGATGTCGAAGTTTCCAAAAAAACCAAGCTAAACTACTATAGCATCAAGATCGACAAGAAACTTGTTGATGATGAGGTAAACCGAATAGCTCGTCGCTACGGAAAGGTAGAGGACGTAGAAAAGGCAGGAGTTAACGATATGCTTGTAGGAGATTTCGTAGAGCTTGATGAGAGCGGACAGGTTGTGCCGGGCGGTGTCATGAATCAGAGCACCGTTTCTCTGGAATTCATTGACAAAGATCAGGCAAAGAAGTTTTTTGGTTTGAAAATAGGCGATGAAGTGAAGGTTCAGCCTTCACTGCTCGCCAAGGATAATGACGACCTAGGGAGAATGCTTGGTCTTACAGGAGATGCGCTAGCTAGTACAGGAGATAATTATAAGTTCATCGTTCGCGAAGTAAAGCACATGGAGGCTGCAGAGCTGAATGAAGAGTTTTTCAAAAAGACTTTCGGCGAAGACAGCGAAGTGAATACGGAGAAAGATTTTCGTGAGAAAGTTTCTTCTGATTTAGAGAAGCATTTTGTGAGTGATAGCGATCGACTCTTTAAAAGAGACATAAGTAAAGTGATGATTGAAAAGTACAATCCGGATCTTCCTGATGAGTTCTTGAAGAGATGGATTAGACTGACCAATGAGAACCCGATCTCTGCAGAAGAAGTTGAAAGAGACTACGCTGAATACCGCAAAAGCTTGCAGTGGCAATTGATTTTCAACGAGCTTGTAAGTCAAGATGCCATTCAGGTAAGCCAAGATGATGTTGTTGAGAAGACCAAAGAACTTTTGGTAGGAAACTACGCTCAGTATGGCATGCCGGCTCCTGAAGATAAAGAGCTGGAAGAGTCTGCTAAAAGAGTACTTGGAAATCAGGATGAAGCGCGCAAAATTTATGACATGCTTTATGACGAGAAGTTAATTACTTACGTGAAGGAAAACGCTAGTGTGAGTGATAAAGAGGTGTCATTTGATAAGTTTGTCGAAATGGCTTCAGAGGGTTAATCAACCTTTCGGTAACTTTCACGTTTCAATCACATAGCAAGAGCACATGTCAGAACATAAAGAATTCGAAAAATACGCTAAGAACCACCACAACATTAACAGCATGTACTACCACGATTATGCGAAGGCACTCACGCCTTACATTATCGAGGAAAGACAAATGAACGTTGCCCAAATGGACGTTTTTTCGCGTCTGATGATGGACCGAATTATTTTTCTGGGTACTGGTATTGATGATCAGGTGGCCAATATCATCCAAGCTCAACTCCTTTTCTTGGAAAGTGTAGACCCTAAGAAGGATATTCAGATATATCTGAATTCACCCGGAGGGTCTGTTTATGCCGGATTGGGAATTTATGACACTATGCAGTACATATCTCCCAATGTTGCTACTATCTGCACAGGTATGGCAGCGTCAATGGGTGCAGTACTTCTCTGTGCCGGTGAGAAAGGGAAAAGAACAGCATTGAAACATTCACGGGTGATGATTCACCAACCACTTGGAGGCGCTCAAGGTCAGGCTTCTGATATTGAGATCACTGCCAAGGAGATCATTAAGCTCCGCAAAGAGCTCTACGATATTATTGCAAATCACAGCGGACAAAAATTCGAAAAAGTAAGTGAGGACAGTGATCGTGACTTCTGGATGACTGCCGATGAAGCAAAGGAATACGGTATGCTGGACGAAGTGTTGGTGAAGAATCCGAAGCACTAAAAATACAAGTAATGGCAGGTAGTGAAAAACGAGAAGTGAAATGTTCTTTCTGCGGGAGAAACAAGAGCGATGTAAATGTTCTTATTGCAGGTGTTACAGGGCATATTTGTGACAATTGCATTACTCAAGCACAGAGTATTATAAAAGAAGAGCTTTCGCAAAAAGCGCATACTCAACTTGAGTCTAGCCTGGTTTTGCAAAAGCCGGCTGAGATAAAAGCCTACTTGGACAATTTTGTGATTGGGCAAGATGATGCCAAACGAACACTTTCGGTAGCAGTTTATAACCATTATAAGCGGTTGCTTCAGAAAACCGAAGATGAGGGCGAAGATGACGTAGAGATTGAAAAATCAAACATCGTTTTCGTAGGCGAGACGGGTACAGGAAAAACGCTTATGGCTAAAACCATTGCCCGCATGTTGAATGTTCCTTTTTGTATTGCTGATGCTACAATTTTGACGGAAGCGGGCTACGTAGGAGAAGACGTCGAGAGTATTCTTTCCCGCCTTCTTCAAGCGGCCGATTATGATGTGCCCACGGCTGAAAGAGGGATTGTTTTTATAGATGAGATTGACAAGATTGCTCGAAAGAGCGATAACGCCAGTATCACCCGTGATGTAAGTGGTGAGGGAGTTCAACAGGCTCTCTTGAAACTCCTTGAGGGATCGGAGGTGAACGTGCCGCCCCAAGGTGGTAGAAAGCATCCTGAACAGAAGTTGATTCAAATTAACACGAAGAATATTCTCTTCATTTGTGGTGGAGCCTTTGACGGAATCAAAAAGCTCATCGAACGCAGAGTGAAGACTTCTACAATTGGATACAGCTCCAGTACTGAGAATGCCGATTTTGATCCCGACCATATCCTTCAGTACGTCTCACCTGTGGATTTAAAGAGTTTTGGTTTGATACCCGAGCTTATCGGAAGATTCCCGGTATTGACCTACCTCAATCCACTGGATCGCGAGACACTTCGAAGAATACTGACCGAGCCAAGAAATGCTTTGGTGAAGCAATACGTGAAGTTATTTGAAATGGATGACGTCAAGTTATCCTTTGAAAAGGAAGCACTGGATTTTATCGTGGATAAGGCGATGGAGTATAAACTCGGTGCCAGAGGTCTTCGCTCCATTTGCGAAGCGATCATGACTGACTTGATGTATGAAATTCCTGGTTCTAACGATATTAAAAGCTTCAAGATAACTGCTAAATACGCTAAAGAGAAATTTAGCAAATCAAAAATATCACAGCTTAAAGCTGCATAAATCCTTATAAATCAATTCCAATTACACCATGAAAAAAACACTATTAGTATTGGCTTTTGCCATCGCTACATTATTTACAAGTGCACAATACTTTCCTTCTCCCAGCCCATTAGCTCGTGAGTATCAGATGGTAGGTCTTACTGAAATGGAGGTTGAGTACAGCCGGCCAGGAGTAAAAGATCGAGTGATCTTCGGAGAGCTTGTTCCTTTCGAAAAGCTCTGGAGAACAGGTGCAAACAAAGCAACAAAAATCACTTTCAGCAATGATGTAAGTTTTAACGGTACAGCAGTAGAGGCTGGTACATATGCCATCTTTACCATTCCCATGAAAGATAAGATTATGGTGATGCTTAACTCAAACGCTGACCAAGGCGGAACTGGTAACTATGACGAAAGCTTAAATGTGGCTACTACTGAAGTGCCGTTTAAGAAAGGTTCTCAGATGGTTGAGCGCATGCGTTTCTCTTTCGAGAATGTAGAAGATAGTAAAGTGGACTTGGTTTTTGAGTGGAGTAACATGATGTTCTCCGTTCCTATTTCTGTGGACACTGATGGGCTTGTTGTAGCGAGTATGGATGCTAAAATGAAAGAGATTGAAGGGCTTTATGGTTTCTATGAAGATGCTGCCAGCTACTACTTGGCCAACGATAGAGACAAGGTTAAGGCTCTTGAAATGGCTAAGAAGTCTACGGAAATCAAAGAAGTATTCTGGAACATGCACACATTAGCGAAAGCTTACAAAGCAAATGGCGACATGAAAATGGCCAAGAAAACAGCGGAGAAATCTCTGGAGATGTCAAAAGAAGCTGATTATGAGCCATACATAAAAATGAACGAGAAGATGATTGCTGAAATGAAGTAAGCGATTCTTTTACTGATACGAAAAAGCCCCGACGGATATCCGTCGGGGCTTTTTTGTTCTATTCTTTGTAAAAAGCTAGACTTGGCTAACTGCCTTGCCGTGGCATTGCTTGTATTTCTTTCCACTACCACATGGGCAAGGGTCGTTTCGGCCTATTTTCTTTTCAGCTCTTACAGGCTCAGTTTTGACTGGCGGGGG
>CAZKXG010000019.1:28547-29476 GCA_964556465.1 uncultured Cryomorphaceae bacterium
CTCTGTGAACTGGTTTGTCTTCCATTTGAAGGAGCTGCCTGCTCAAGACCGGGACGGCTCGTTTGCAATCTGCTAGAGTCGTCCTTGGCAGTAGTTGTCCGATTCGTCGTTTGAACCTGATCAGTCCTTCCCGGTAACGCAGCCTTTGAAAGAAATGAAACAACTTCTTTACTCACTCTTCCGATCATCTTTTTGAATAATTCAAATGACTCGAATTTGTATATCAGAAGTGGATCTTTCTGCTCGAATCGGGCATTTTGAACTGATTGGCGTAGATCATCCATTTCGCGTAGGTGCTCTTTCCATTCGTTGTCTATGATGGAAAGAGTAACGCTTTTCTCCAGCGAGTTTCGAAGGATTTTCCCCTCACTGTCTAAACATTTTTCAATGTTGGCAACAATTTGTAGTGATCTTTTTCCGTCTGAAAATGGAATTGCAATGTTCTCAAAATTGTTCTCCTTTTGATGAACTTGCTTGATCACAGGCATAGCCGAAGTAGTCACTGCTTCCATGCGGCGCTTGTACCCTTCGCGAGCTTGCTTGTAAATAGTCTCTGATAGTTCAGATGCTCTCGCTCCAACGAAATCGTCCTCAGAGATGGGTGAATCCATTCCAAAATACTGTAGTAAATCCATTTTGAAGCCTTCATAATCCTTGGCCTCTTGATTGGCTACTACCACCTGTTCAGCCAAGTCGCGGAACATGTTCTGTATATCTAGCTCCAATCGATCTCCAAATAGGGCGTGTTTCCGTCTCTTGTAGATCACCTCACGCTGCGAGTTCATCACATCATCGTATTCCAGCAGGCGCTTACGTATTCCAAAGTTGTTTTCTTCAACCTTGCGCTGAGCTCGCTCGATGGATTTGGTGATCATTGAATGTTGAATCACCTCACCTTCTTCTAGTCCCAACCGGTCCATCATTTTAGC
>CAZKXG010000020.1:0-3627 GCA_964556465.1 uncultured Cryomorphaceae bacterium
CGGGTGGAGAGACTCGAACTCCCGACACCTGGTTTTGGAGACCAGTGCTCTACCAGCTGAGCTACACCCGTGTATTGACAGGGAAAGGTGAACGCCTAAATGGCATTCACCTTCACTGTCAAGGTTTATTAATTAATTACTCAATAATCTCAGTTACCTGCCCTGCACCTACTGTGCGTCCACCTTCGCGGATTGCAAAACGAAGACCTTTGTCCATCGCTACAGGCACGATCAAGTTCACCTCGATAGATACGTTATCACCAGGCATTACCATTTCACGGCCTTCACCAAGAATGATTTCTCCTGTTACATCAGTCGTTCTGAAGTAAAACTGAGGACGATATTTATCGTGAAATGGAGTGTGACGTCCACCTTCTTCTTTCTTCAACACGTAAATTTCAGCTTTAAATTTAGTGTGAGGAGTGATAGAACCAGGCTTTGAGATAACCATACCTCTGCGGATAGCTGCCTTGTCAATTCCACGCAGAAGCAAACCTACGTTATCTCCTGCTTCTCCTCTGTTGAGGATTTTACGGAACATCTCTACTCCTGTAACTACTGATTTCAATTTCTCTACCTGCATACCTACGATATCCACTTCGTCACCAGAGTTAATTACTCCCGTTTCGATACGACCTGTAGCAACAGTTCCACGACCTGTGATAGAGAATACATCCTCAACAGGCATCAAGAAATCTTTGTCAATTTCACGTGGTGGAATTTCGATCCAGCTATCAACAGCATCCATCAATTCTTCAACGGTCTTAACCCACTTCTCTTCTCCGTTCAATGCACCAAGTGCAGATCCCATGATTACAGGTGTGTTATCTCCATCGTACTCGTAGAAAGAAAGTAGCTCGCGCACTTCCATTTCAACTAGCTCTAGAAGCTCCTCGTCATCTACCATGTCCACTTTGTTCATGAAAACAACAATACGTGGAACACCTACCTGGCGACCAAGAAGGATGTGCTCACGTGTTTGTGGCATAGGACCGTCAGTGGCAGCAACTACCAAGATAGCACCGTCCATTTGAGCAGCACCAGTTACCATGTTTTTAACGTAGTCGGCGTGACCAGGACAGTCAACGTGAGCATAATGACGATTAGCCGTCTGATACTCAACGTGTGAAGTGTTAATGGTAATACCTCGCTCCTTTTCTTCGGGAGCATTATCGATTGAATCGAAAGATTTCAATTCAGACAGGCCTTTACCTGCAAGTACTGTGGTGATCGCAGCAGTCAACGTCGTTTTACCGTGGTCAACGTGACCAATGGTACCTATGTTAAGGTGAGGTTTGGAGCGATCAAATTGTTCTTTAGCCATTGCTAAGTAGTTTAAATGATTATTTGATTCTTATTTCAATTGCAAAATGCCTAATCTATGAGCCAATGACGGGAATTGAACCCGTGACCTCGTCCTTACCAAGGACGCGCTCTACCCCTGAGCTACATCGGCTTGGTAAAGAGTAGAGCGGGAGACGAGACTCGAACTCGCGACATTTAGCTTGGAAGGCTAATGCTCTACCAACTGAGCTACTCCCGCTTAAACTTCTTAATCAGTGGGGAGAGCAGGATTCGAACCTACGAAGCCGTTGGCAGCAGATTTACAGTCTGCCCTCGTTGACCGCTTGAGTATCTCCCCAGAGTTAAAAATTATGAGCCGATGGAGGGACTCGAACCCCCGACCTGCTGATTACAAATCAGCTGCTCTAGCCAGCTGAGCTACATCGGCAAAAAAATAATTTTAGAACGTTTCGGGCACTTTGGCCCAACCTTTGTCCAAAAAGGTCTGCAAATGTATAAAAGTTTTCAGTCGAAAAAAAAGAAAGCAAAAAAAAGAATTGACGAGTTTCTTAAAAAAGAAAATGATGCTCTCTTTCAGGGGGCTATAAACGAAAAAACCACCCCTGTTTGGAGTGGTCAAATTTATGATTTCGATCTGCAATGAACTAGGCTAATGCTCGCTTTTCTTTGGTTTTCTTTATCTGACGCCTTAATGCTTCAATAACATGATCCGTAGCTTCTTCAAAGCTGGCGGCCTGCCTTTTGGCAAACAGGTCCTTTCCGGGCATATTCAATTTTATTTCGGCAATCTTATTTCCGCGTTCATTGTTCTTTTCAACTTTGAGATACACATTCGCATCTAAAAGTTTGTCGTGAAACTGCTCAAGCTTTTGGAGTCGTGTTTCAATGAAGTTTATCAATTTAACGTCTGCTTTAAACTGAATGGAGTGAACGCTTATCTGCATATTGTCCAATTTTTTATGGTTAGTAACTAATTAAATTCAACTTTTCGGGTGGCTGCTTCGGTACACTTTGATCAATTGTTCCACACTATTGTGCGTGTATACTTGAGTCGCGGCCAATGACGAATGACCCAACAGTTCTTTGATCGCATTTATATCTGCTCCTTTATTGAGCATATGCGTAGCAAAAGTGTGCCTTAAAACATGTGGACTCTTCTTGCTGATCGAACTGACTTTTGAAAGGTAGTCATTGACAATTCTATAAACAAGTCTCGGATAGAGCTTCTTTCCTTTTTGCGTAAGAAAGTAGTATTCTTTGTCTTGAACACTTTGGAGATCATATCTGGCTTGGAGGTAAGATTTAAGGGTTTTGATCATTGGTTGTCCTACGGGCACGATTCTCTCTTTGTTCCGCTTTCCCAGTACTTTTATTGCACCCTGCTCAAAATCAACCGAATTCATTTTTAGACCAACAAGCTCGGCTGATCTGATACCCGTATTGTAGAAAAGCTCAATGATAGCTTGATCTCGTATTCCATGATAAGATTCGTCAAAATACACTTCTTGCCGATCAGCATTAAGCACCACTTCTTCTACAAAGACGGGAAGCCTCTTTGCCATTTTTGGGATTACCAACTTGGCCGTGGGGTCAAATTGGACTCCAAATGTCTTCTTTCTCCATTTGTAAAAAGACTTGAGTGCACTTACTCGTCGCTTTATGGTTGATGCCGATGTTCCTGACTCTAGGGCATCGACCATCCAAGACCTCAGGAATTGGTGTGTCGCTTCTTCCAGATTACAGTCAAAACGCTCTGTCAGATAGAAGGAAATATTCTCCAGATCACCCCGATAGGCATTTACAGTATGATGGCTGTAATTTTTCTCAAGCTGAAGATATGCCAGAAATTTTTCGATCATAAAAAAAGGCATCCGCCTGCGACGGATGCCTTAAATATCTAAATTACAAACTTACTATTCGTTATCGCCGTGCATTTTATTTACATAGATAGCTTTCAGCTTCTCTTGGCGCTTAATGATAGAAGGTTTTATAAACTGCTGTCGACGACGCAACTCTTTTACTACTCCTGTGCGGTCGTATTTCTTCTTAAACTTCTTGAGCGCTCGCTCAATGTTTTCGCCTTCTTTTACTGGTATAATAAGCATGTGTCTGAATTCAAATTTGGGCTGCAAATATATGAATAAAATTAACTAATACTCAAGAAAGAATTTTTCTTGAAATTACGAGCTTCTGAATTTCGCTTGTCCCTTCTCCAATTGTACAGAGTTTGCTGTCTCTGTAGAATTTTTCAACGGGAAAATCTTTAGTATATCCATAGCCGCCAAAAATCTGAACCGCCTCTGTTGAAGCTCTTACGGCTAC
>CAZKXG010000020.1:3637-14537 GCA_964556465.1 uncultured Cryomorphaceae bacterium
GGCATACATTTTGGCCATGGCAGACTCCTTCGTCATCTCTTCCTTTCTATTCTTGAGGTCGGCAGCTTGAAGCGTCAATAACTCGGCTGCTTCAATTTCAGTAGCCATATCAGCCAGCTTGAAAGCGATGGCTTGAAAGCTTGAAATCGGTTTACCAAATTGCTCTCTTTCTTTACTGTACTTTAAAGCAGCTTCATAAGCACCTTTTGCTATTCCGATAGACAGGGCTGCAATAGAAATTCTACCTCCGTCTAAAACTTTCATTGCTTGGATAAAACCTTCTCCCAGATTCCCGAGAACATTCTCTTCAGGAACCCTGCAATCTTCAAAAACCATTTCAGCGGTTTCAGAAGCACGCATTCCCAATTTATTTTCTTTCTTTCCTGCCTTAAAACCAGGCGTTCCTCTTTCTACTATAAAGGCCGTAATTCCTCTGGAGTCCAATAAGTCACCTGTTCTTACAAGAACTACGGCCACATCACCGCTAATTCCGTGAGTGATCCAGTTTTTTGTACCGTTGATAACCCACTCGTTACCATCTTTTACGGCAGTGGTTTTCATCCTCAATGCGTCAGAACCGGTATTGCTTTCTGTCAAACCCCATGCTCCGATCCATTCTCCTGTTGCCAGCTTTGGTAGCCACTTTTTCTTTTGTTCTTCAGATCCAAAAGCTAAAATATGACCTGTACAAAGTGAGTTGTGAGCGGCAACTGAAAGCCCTACTGAACCGCAAATTTTTGCGATTTCGGAAACAGCCGTATAGTATTCATAATAACCGAAGCCCGACCCGCCGTATTCTTCGGGTACAAAGACACCAAGGAGCCCAAGCTCTCCCATCTTCTTCATGATATCTATGGGAAAATGTTGGTTTTCGTCCCAGTCCATAAAATGCGGGCGAATCTCCCGCTCACCAAAATCCTGCACCATTTGGGCAATCATCCTTTGGTTTTCCGTTAGTTGTGAATTCATTTATTTTTGAGTTGGTGGTTCAATCGTAATCGACAACACTTAAAATCGGTTTGTCAATAGATGCGAGTTTTTCTCTTCCGAGCAAACTCTTCAATTCTATAAGAAAAGAGAAACCTGCCACGGTACCCCCTTCAAGGTTAATGAGCTCCCTGCTAGCCACGGCGGTTCCTCCAGTCGCCAGAAGATCATCGTGAATAAGTACATTCATTCCCCGCTCCACTACCCCTTTGTGCATTTCGATCGTGGCACTTCCATACTCCAAGTTATAGCTATACTCTACAGTTTCTGCAGGTAGCTTCCCCTTCTTACGAATGGCAATAAAAGGAACATTCATCTCCATAGCCAGTGGAAGGCCAAACAAGAAACCGCGACTTTCTATACCAGCTACGGCATCAATCTTCATCCCTTCAAACTGGTGCATCATTTCCTGTATAACAGCTCTGCTCACCGTTGGGTTTTCAAGTATGGGCGTTATATCACGAAAAAGAATGCCTGGTTTCGGGAAATCAGGCACATCGCGAATAATAGTAAGAAGTTCTTCTCGAAGATTCATTCGACAAAATTAAGGTAGGGCACAAGTTTACGGCATAAATCAGCATCTAACAAACCCGATGAACAGAATGCTTTCGAATTGGAAAAGCCACCTATCTCTTCTCTTTTTAAAACTATTTTGTTTGCCTCACCAAAACTCAAATAAGGGTGCCGGGATAAGTCATAAGCAGAGGCAAAGTTGATTTTGATTTGATCAATCTCTTTCGGGTCAATTACTATTTGTTCAGCAAATTTGTCAATTTTCTCTGGTGTCATTTTCCATAGCTCTAAAAGTTGAGCCAGGCTGTGGTAACCTCCCAATTCTTCACGGTATTCAATAATCTTCCCAGCATAAAACGAACCAATACCGTTCAGCTTTTTCAGTTCATTGGTATCAGCCGTATTGATATGGCAGGTGAACTCTTTGAACGAATAGCTTTGAGTCGATGCGGTGTCTGACCATCTCACTTTAGTCTTTTCCGAATGTGTTTCGAATGATTGCGAGTAATCTTTGGAGTCTTTTTTGGGCTTGAAATCAGGTAGGTCTATGAATGGTTCGAGCTCTAGGTATTCTTCTTCATCTACAAAAAAGAGCTTGGCAAAATCGCGCTTTATTCCAAAGCTTCCGCCGGCCTGCTGATAATTCCTGAGTGTCTTGATTTCTTTTTCTGAAAACCCAAGGACGGAGTAGCCCGAATCACTCAGAGTATTTGGGTTGAATGGAAAAAAACGTATTTCCTTTTGGTCAACCACGGACTCATTGCCCCCCAATTCGATAGATCGGGTAGTTTCATTCGCACCAACCAATAAGATGTCTATTCTTTCAATTTCAGGCTCGTATAACATCCTAAAAACCTCAACACCTGCAATTGCTAAGAAGACGATGATGGCTAGAACTATCACTCCCTGACGCTCTGAACGGTAATGTCTGAAATATGATTTGACCCGTTCAAGCATCCTTCATCGAAATTTTTATTTAAACTGTTTTATCTCCCCTGATTTGATGCGCTTAAAATACGATTTTAAATCGTCTCTGACTTCGCTTGATAAAAGAAGTAGCCCCAGAATATTGGGAAAAGCCATTCCAAGAATCATCAAATCTGAAAAATCTAAAACACTCCCTAGCCCCACAGAAGATCCTATCACTATAAAAATGAGGAAGATAAGCTTGTAAAGGTATTCCACTTTCTTAGTTCGACCAAAAAGGTAGCTCCACGCCTTAAGTCCATAATATGACCAAGAGATCATAGTAGAGAATGCAAACAGAACAATGGCGATCAACAAGACCCAGTCAAACCAAGGGAACACATTGCTAAATGCTGCGGAAGTGAGCTCAGAACCAGTAAGGCCGGCAGGGTCAGTAGCAAATCCTGTGAAGATCAATACCAAAGCTGTCATTGTACATACCAAAACCGTATCAACAAAAGGCTCGAGCAGGGCAACTACTCCCTCACTAACCGGGTGCTTTGTTTTAGAGGCTGAGTGAGCAATAGAAGCGGAGCCGACTCCTGCTTCATTTGAAAAAGCTGCTCTTTGAAAACCAACTATTAGAACTCCGATCACACCACCTTTGAGCGCCGAAGGGGAAAATGCTCCATTGAAAATCGCTGCAAACGCTGCACCAATATTCTCGATGTGAATCAGGATAATGATTACTGCAAATCCTACGTAAATCCCAACCATGATCGGAACAATTTTGTCCGTAACCTTAGCAATGCTCTTAATTCCACCCAGAATGACCAAGCCGACCAGAATAGCCAATATCGATCCAAATAGCGCTCCATTACCTTCAAAAAGCGGTACTTTGCTGGCGACCTGAACAAAAGCTTGATTGGCCTGAAACATATTACCGCCACCCAAAGAACCTCCTACACAGAGAATGGCGAAAAGACCGGCAAGGACTTTTCCCAAACCTTTCATATTTCTTTTTTCGAGACCTTGGCTTAGGTAATACATCGGTCCACCTGACACCTCACCTTTATCATTGATCAGGCGGTATTTTACCCCCAGTGTGCACTCAGTGAACTTAGAAGCCATTCCGAGTAATCCGGCCACGATCATCCAAAATGTAGCTCCCGGTCCTCCTATGACGATCGCCACGGCTACACCTGCAATGTTTCCTAGGCCTACTGTGGCAGAAAGCGCTGTAGTGAGAGCCTGAAAATGCGAAACTTCTCCTTTGTCTTCCGGATCGTCATACTTACCGGCCACCAATTGAAAGGCATGTTTGACTCCTTTGAAGTTGATAAACTTCATCTTTACCGTAAAGAAAATTGCACCTGCAACCAGCCAAACTACGATAAAAGGGATATTCTTTTTCTGTTCGTCTCCATTTGCAGTTAGTAAAGGCCTCGGCTCATCGTACTTGATCCGAGCCATTATTCCTGTTTCGATACTTGCCATGGCCTCAATATCATCTCGATCAAAAACCATCTCTCCTTCTGAGAACTCATGAACGAGCGTACCACTATTCTTGGCATAAATTGTAAGCGTATCATTTGAATTTCTTCGAATCAAAGCGATCTTATCCCCTTCTTCTACCTCAGAACTATTTGATGCATACCACTTCATCAAAAAAATGCGTTGGACATGATCCTCTTTAAATCCGGTGGCAAACACAGGCATCTGGTCTGCATAGACGACAGGATCATAGATGCCAATGGCCTCAAAAGGATCCCAAAAGAGAACTGATGATAACCCACTGACAACAGGCAGAAAGACAGAATTAATATTTTCTTCCGCGGACTGCGCAGGTACTTCTCCTTCAAGCGCAAGTTCATTCCCTCCAGAATCAGTCACTTTTACAGTAAATGGTCTACCTTCAACCAAACCTTTACTAGAAGCTGAACTAAGCGGTGTATCCGGATTCGACCATTTATATATATAAGGCGGTACTCCCCCGATAACCTCTACTTCAGCCCTCCCATCTTTTATTTTTTCACTGTCATTTGAAACTTCAAGAGTTGCCTCAAGCTGAGCATTTACTGCTAAGGCTGTTAACAAAATGGCTCCGAAAAGGGAGAGAAATTTCTTCATAGTTTGGTTTATGCTCACACCTAAGAGTGTGCGGAATCCGCTAAAGAACTAAAAATCGATGTTTTGACAAAATAGAAAAGTCGAGGAAGGAGGTGTTAAAGATCCCAAATGGTCTTCTTGTGACGTCGACGATAGAGGTCCTTTTGCTCAAGCCAAAATGCCATAAAGAGGTAAATGATCAGAGGCGACCCTAGCGTGATAAAAGAAATGTATATGAAGTACATCCGCACTTTTGAAGAAGAAATTCCCAATATTCTGCCCCACCAGTCACAAACTCCAAATGCTTGTTTTTCGAAAAACGTATAGATATGGTTAACCAACTTCTGCATAATTCTTCATTAAGTGTATTCCAACTTTACAACGCAGACAATTCTTTCTATCACAGAAGCTATTCTTTAATTGAATGATTCCTTGGGAGTCGAAAGAAGATTCTATTTTAAAGTCGAGTTCACCAAAACTACGAATAATTGAGTTTTTTTCCGAAGGAAGTCGCTCCAATAGTTTGATCGCCCTTTCTCTGTAGGATTCATCACGATTATAATCTGCCAATGAAAAAATAAATGGCACTGCAGCATTGATGACCAGGTGCTTGAGAAATTCTTTTCCAAAAGACTTTTTGCGATCAGATGACTCGGTGTCTAGAGTGTAATGATTCAGCCAAAAACCATCATGAATATTGACCGAAAAAAAGTCGAACAGCTCATCGGGAGTTTCCATTTCAGAAATAGTTGTGGCCACTGAAGAATTTCGGTGATAAAATTCTGCAAGTTGAGCCAGTCGAACCTGAGGGAAGTTTTGCGGTCGCAATCTGAAGAGTTTCCAAGCCGACATGGGCATTGGACTTAACTGATGTTTCCGTTTCAAAAAATCAAACTCCTTTATGAGCTGCGAAATAAAAGGGTGATCAGTTTTGGCTTCAACCAAAAAACCTGCCTGCCCTAGGAGCAAAGCCTCAAGCTGATCCTTACTGGGCCTCACTTTTCGAATGAGCTCGAAGGGAGTAATACGGGCCAACTGCTCAAAAGGTAAAGCATTGACTTTCATTCCAAGCGCTCGCAAAAAAATTCGGTAGAACGCTCCCTCCATATCGCCTTTGGTTTGCAAAAGATGGTCGCGAGAAATTCCTGACTTCAATGACAAACGCTCTACTGCTGCCGAATGAACGGCAGATGTCTTTATGAGCTGTGGCACTTGATTGACTATCTTATCGCAAGGAATAAACTTTCCTGCAGCCAACCAGGCTTTGTATTTTCGAAAAGACTGATAGTCTATTCTATCTCTCAAAACAAGGGAGGGGATAATACTTCCTTCTATTGCTTCTACTTCTCTATCTTGATTAAATACGACGTGAAGAATGACATTCTCGTAAGCAGGATCGTTTTGATGACCATGTTTGTACCAATCCGATGAGGCGATGTGAATTTCCACATTTCCAGCCCACAAGGTGCCGTTGATCCGAATACGTGCGTCTAAAAAATCAGGACCCGCATTTTCGTTGTGATAGCCACAATGGATGATTTCCAGTTCCTCTTGCTGCTCTGTCTGGAGGTCTGTTCCATCAAATTGCCTATGCTTCCATAAATAGTGGAGAAAATCCTCGTTCATCGGCGCGAATTTTCTTCAAGATAGAAAAATCTAAGACAAGATGGCCTTCATTTTATCCGCAATCTTCCGTGCTTCAAAACGTGCCACCTCATCAAAATTACGATCGGAACCGACGTGAATAATCCCTCGACTTGAGTTTACTAGTAGACCTACATCTGCATTCATGCCATATTTGCACACTTCTTCCAGACTGCCACCTTGAGCTCCCACTCCGGGTACTAAAAGAAAATGGTTTGGGACAATTTCACGAATTTCTTTGAACTTCTCGGGACGTGTTGCTCCCACAACGTACATCATATTTTGATCATTACCCCAATTTTGACTGGTTCTCAAGACTCTTTCAAAAAGCTTTTCACCCTCATCGGAAGAAATAAACTGAAAATCTTCTGCACCTTGGTTCGAAGTGAGTGCAAGTAATATTACCCACTTATCATCGTACCCCAAAAAAGGTTTGACCGAATCGCTGCCCATGTATGGAGCTACCGTTACCGAGTCAAAATGGGAGTCTTCAAAAAAAGCCTTCGCGTACATTCCCGAGGTATTCCCGATATCTCCGCGCTTAGCGTCGGCAATGGTAAAATGAGATGAGCCAATATAATCTCTGGTTCTCTTCAACGCCTCCCAGCCCTTTGCCCCATGAGACTCATAGAATGCCGTATTCGGCTTATAAGCCACGCAAAAATCCCTTGTAGCGTCGATGATACGTTTGTTAAATTCAAAAATCGGATTCTTCATCTCCAGAATATGACGAGGCATTTTCTCTGGATTCGGATCTAAACCTACACAGAGAAAGCTCTTTCTCTCGTGTATCAATTGAATCAGATCGGCTTTCTTCATGGCTATTCGTCTATACTGGCTTGAAGCTTTTCAGCATTTTCTGCAACGCGAAGAGCTTCAATAATTTCATCAATATCTCCGTCCATAACACCTGAAAGATTGTAAAGTGTGAGATTAATTCTGTGATCAGTAACTCGACCTTGGGGATAATTATAGGTTCTGATTTTCGCAGAGCGATCTCCTGAAGAAACCATGGATTTCCGCTTTTCGGCATCTTTCGCCAATTTCTTCTGAAGTTCGATTTCGTAAATACGCGATCGGAGAACGCTCAGAGCTTTGTCGTAATTCTTCAACTTCGACTTCTGGTCCTGGCACTGAGCCACTATTCCGGTAGGAATGTGGGTAAGGCGAATAGCCGAATATGTCGTGTTTACGGATTGCCCTCCCGGACCTGAGCTACAGTAACTATCCACTCGCAAGTCCGACTCTTTTACTTCTACATCAAACTCCTCGGCCTCGGGCAATACTATCACGGTGGCTGCACTAGTGTGCACCCTTCCTTGTGTCTCGGTTTGAGGAACCCTCTGTACGCGATGAACGCCACCCTCGTACTTCATGATTCCATAAACGTTATTTCCGGTTACGTTGAATATGACTTCTTTAAATCCTCCCGACGATCCATGATTGGTATCTACCAGCTCCAATTTCCATCCTTTGGTTTCAATGTATTTCGAATACATTCGAAAAAGGTCTCCTGCAAATATGGCCGCTTCGTCACCACCTGTTCCACCACGAATTTCTACCACGGCGTTCTTAGAATCCTCAGGATCTTTAGGGATGAGGAGGAGCTTAATGTCCTCTTCCATCTTTTCCTTTTCGACTAAAAGCTCGTTGAGTTCTTCTTTCGCCATCTCTTTAAAGTCAGCATCCGATTCGCTTTGGATGATCTCCTTTGCGTTCTCAATATTTTCGTAGAGAAGCTTATAGCTGTCGTAGGCTTCGGCAACAGGCTCCAGGTCCTTATATTCCTTAGAAAACTTGACGTACCTCTTCGTATCTGAGATAACTTCAGGGTCAATGATCTTCTTTCCTACTTCGAGGTAATGATCCTTGATGGCACCCAATTTTGACAGTATTTCTTTTTCATCCATGGCTTAGTCGTATTGGAATGTTCCATTTTCACCTGTAATGGTCAATGCTTTCTTTCCTTCTTCTACTCTTCCTACTATTCGGGCGTCGATATGGAAGGAATTTGAAATCTCAATAATCGTTTTGGCAAAGGCTTCATCACAATAGATTTCCATTCGGTGCCCCATATTGAAGACCTTGTACATCTCCTTCCAGTCAGTTCCTGATGTTTCTTGAATCACCTGAAACAATGGTGGCACGGGAAATAAATTGTCTTTGATGATGTGGTGCTCTTCTATGAAGTGTAAAACCTTGGTTTGCGCACCGCCGCTGCAGTGTACCATTCCACCAATTTGATTTGTACCTCTTTCTAAAATTGCTTTGATAACAGGAGCGTAAGTACGAGTTGGGGAAAGAACGGCTTTGCCTAGATCGATAGACATTGAATCTACTTTATCCGTAAGGCTATAAGCTCCTGAATAAACAAGATCCTTGGGCACTGCAGGATCAAATGTTTCAGGAAATTTCTGCCCCACCTCCGAGCGAAAAACATCGTGTCTGGCAGAGGTTAAACCATTACTACCTATACCTGCGTTGTATTCGCTTTCATAGGAAGCTTGACCTGTTGATGATAGGCCTACAATCACCTGACCAGGTCTAATGTTCGAATTATCGACTACTTCATCACGGCGCATCCGTGAGGTAACGGTGCTATCTACTATCACCGTTCTTACCAAGTCGCCTACATCGGCAGTTTCACCACCGGTGCTCCTTACTTCAATCCCGAGGGACCTGAGATTTTCCAGCACCTCTTCCGTTCCATCGATCAAGGCTTTTATGACTTCACCCGTTATGAGGTTTTTGTTTCGACCAATGGTTGAACTCACCAATATTTTATCGACGCATCCCACGCAAAGCAAATCGTCAATGTTCATGATCAGGGCATCTTGTGCAATTCCTTTCCAGACGGAAAGATCTCCCGTTTCCTTCCAATAGGCGTAGGCTAAAGATGATTTCGTGCCTGCACCATCTGCGTGCATCACCAAACAATGCTCTTCACTACCCGTAAGGTAATCAGGTATTATCTTACAGAAAGCTCGGGGGAAAAGGCCTTTATCCATGCCTTTGATTGCAGCATGCACATCTTCCTTTCCGGCACTTACTCCTCGAGCTTGGTATCTTTTCTCTTGACTCATTATGAAATAAAAAAAGGCACCCCAAAAAAAATTTGGGATGCCTGAAAAGTATTTAAAGGTATCTAGTTGTCCGACTCTTCCATCGGTACATAATCAAAACTGAGTACAGTAAACTCTGTCCTTCTGTTTTTCTGGTGAGCCGCTTCCTTCTCCTCTTCAGTAGCCAAAGCAGCAATTTGTTTGTCTGATATACGAAGTCTGGTTTCACCATAACCTTTGGCAACCATTCTTTCAGCAGGTATTCCCTTTGAAGACAAGTACTCCACACAGCTTTCCGCCCTTCTTTGCGAAAGGTCTTTGTTGTAAGCGTCCTTACCTCTGGAGTCAGTATGTGCCTGAAGCTCGATGATGATCGTTGGGTTGTCTACCAAAACGTTGTAGAGGAAGTCCAGCGAATCCAAGGAGTTTACCTCATCATTCACTTGAAGCTCTGCCTTGTTGTAAGCATAGCGTACCTCAGGAAATTCGATAGCCTTATCGGGAGCAGTGAATGTGATAAAGTATTCTTTCAAGAAAGTGGTGGACTCAGCAATACCCACAGTGCTGATTTGATCCTTTGCAACCAGGTAGTCTGGTTTTGACACTTCGATAGAGTAATTCGTCTCGGGGTTGATGTAGCGCTCCTCTCCTTTCTCTGCAAAAGAGAATGCACCGCCTGCGTCTGTTGCAGCTTCGAATGAAGCTCCATCGCTACCTATTACTTTGATAGTTGCCTCAGGAACCGGCTGTTGAGTATCTTTATCATATACTACACCGTCAAGAGCGAACAAGAGTGGTGGAAGGTTGAAAGAGTAGATATCATCTTTGCCTTTTCCTCCGTTTCGATCTGAAGAAAAGTATCCTCTTTCAGAATCTCCTTCCCAAATAATGCCAAAGTCATGACCGATGGAATTAATTGGTGCACCAAGATTTTCAACGTTGCCCCAAGAATTTTCTCCATTGCTTTCAGCAACAAAATTGTCTAAACCTCCCATTCCAACGAGGCCGCTGGAGGCGAAATATAAAGCACCATTCTTTCGAACGAACGGAAACATTTCATCACCTTTCGTATTGATTGAAGGACCGAGGTTAACAGCTTCGCCTGCAGTCATCGAAGCTTTGTCAAAAGGTGCAATCCAAAGATCTTTCCCTCCCATTCCTCCTGGCATATCACTTGCAAAAATGATATGGGTTTCATCAGGAGTAAGAGCGGGGTGACCAGCCGTGGTTATTTCAGTACTTTCATTATTTTTCACTTCAACCACTTGCGCTGTCGACCATTGATCGGCTGTTTTGCGGGTAATCATCACATTACACCCCTTGTTATCGTCTTTTGTACTCTCGCAACGCGTAAATAGCATCATATCGAAAGTATTGGTCAATCTAGGCGTAGCTTCATTGTGAATGGTATTGATTCGGTACGTCAAACGCTCCGGCTCGCTCCACTTTCCTTTTTGATCGCGCGTAGTGAAGAAAATATCCTGAAAGCTTTCTCCTGTTCTTAAATCAATCTCCATACCCTGAGCTCCCTGTCGAGAAGAACTAAAGTAAATCGTATTGAAATCATCTCCTGCCCATCCGGGTGAAAAATCATACTCGGCCGAGTTGAGCAGTATTTCATTTTGGACGATGTAACGAGAAGGATTGTCTCTGAATTCTTTGGCGATTTCTGCCTGCTC
>CAZKXG010000020.1:14547-26866 GCA_964556465.1 uncultured Cryomorphaceae bacterium
CAAACCAATTTCACCTTTCATTGGGTCAGGCGCTGCATCGATGTACTTGTTGTAGTACTCTATAGCCTGCGTAAAATCACCTTGTCGGTGATAAGCTTGGGCCAAATAAAGGAACGCATCAGGAGCATCGTATTGTGCCTTCAGTGCTTTATTGTACCAAATTACTTGTTGATCATAATCCAGAATCATTCGGTATGATTCAGCAATTTGGAAAAGCATACGTGCTTTTTCTTCCGAGTCGTTCTCTTTCGAATAGGCCTTTTTGTAGAGGTCGATAGCCTCAAAATACGCTTCGTTTTTGTAGGCATTATCAGCCTCTTTTGTAAACTGATCAGCCTGTGCCATAAGCGATAAAGACATCAGCGTAGCGAGGCAAAAAGTAAACAACCCTTTTGTAAAAATCATCGTGTTGAGATTAGTCATGTAGTGAAATGAATGCCCGAAAATAATTATTTCCTACAAACGAGCCTAAAAGGAAGAGCAAGACTATTGAAGTCCAAAAAAAAAAGGCTCCAATTGGAGCCCTTAAAATTATCTGGTAAAGAGTATTTCTCTGAGTTTTGGCAATGGCCACATCTCATCATCAACAATAAGTTCCAGCTTATCAACTTGGTATTTAATGGCGTCCATAAAAGGCTTGACCTTATCGGAATATGCTATTGCTTTCTTTTCAGCATCTGCTATGGCGTTGGCCTTTTTTCTTTCTTCAATCATATCATCAATCGAAGTCTTGATCACCTCTACCCTTTCAGATATCTCTTCGATAAGACCCAACTGAACCTTGGCAGACTTGGCCGCAGCAGATTTTGGTAGCACATCCATAATTCCTCTCACATTGTCGGTCAACATTTTCTGGTACCTCAAAGCTGCAGGTAGAATGTAATTGTTTGCGATTTCTCCACACATTCTCGATTCGATCTGAATCTGCATTTGATACTTCTCCAATTCTATTTCAACCCGCGCGTCCAACTCTCGTTCCGTCAGGATATCCAGTTCTTTGTATAAGTCTTTTACCTTTTTACTTTGCAGAGTCATCAAAGCTCTCGGTGCATCCTTAATATTGGCCAATCCGCGTTTCTTGGCCTCCTTTGCCCATTCCTCGCCATAACCATTCCCTTCAAATCTAATTTTCTTAGAAGCAGTAATCAGCTTCTGAAGCTCCTTTAAAATCGCCTCATCTTTCTTTACTCCATTTTTAATTGCGGCGTCTACATCATTGGCAAAAAGATCCAATTGCTTTGCAACTATGGCATTCAATCCGGTCATGGGCACGCCACAATTTGCGGTTGATCCTACTGCGCGGAATTCGAATTTATTACCTGTAAAAGCAAATGGTGATGTACGGTTACGATCAGTGTTGTCAAGAAGTATCTCAGGAATTTTCCCAATGTTTAATTTCAACTGAGTCTTGTCATCAGGAGTCATTTTCCCCGCTTTTATACTCTTCTCAAGATCATCAAGAAGCCCTGTTAATTGTGAACCGATGAAAACAGAGATAATTGCAGGTGGTGCTTCATTAGCTCCAAGGCGATGTTCATTTCCGGCTGTAGCAATAGTAGCTCTTAAAACGTCGGCATTGTCTGCAATGGCTTTGATGGTGTTGATGAAAAAAGTCAAAAACTGCATATTCGACTTTGGGTTCTTACCGGGTGCAAGAAGGTTAACACCCGTATCAGTTGCCAAACTCCAGTTGTTGTGCTTTCCGCTACCATTCAACCCCGCAAACGGCTTCTCATGCAGAAGTACTCTAAAGTTGTGCTTACGAGCCACCTTCTCGAGAATATCCATAAACAGAAGGTTGTGGTCATTTGAGAGGTTGACCTCTTCGAACATGGGTGCTGCTTCAAACTGATTTGGAGCAACCTCATTGTGCCTAGTGGTAACGGGTATCCCCAAAAGATGTGACTCCATTTCGAAATCGCGCATGAAAGCGTGAACCCTTTCAGGAATGGTTCCGAAATAGTGATCGTCCAGCTGCTGTCCTTTTGCAGGATTATGCCCGAAAAGTGCCCTCCCTGTAAACTGAATATCGGGACGAGCATTATACAGTGCGCTGTCAATTAAGAAGTATTCCTGCTCCCATCCTAGAGTTGTGGTCACTCTGTTTACATTCTTGTCAAAGTACTTACAAACTCTTACAGCAGCCTTGTCAATGGCGTGAACGGATTTAAGCAGCGGCATTTTGTTATCCAGTGCCTCCCCGGTATATGCAATAAAGATGGTAGGAATGCAGAGTGTTTTTCCGATGATAAATGCAGGAGATGAAGGATCCCACGCCGTATAACCACGAGCTTCAAAAGTATTTCGGATACCTCCGTTTGGAAAAGAAGAAGCATCGGGCTCTTGTTGCACCAAGTTGGAGCCTGAGAAACGCTCCATGGAAAGCCCGTTATCCAAAGGTGTAAAGAAAGAGTCATGCTTTTCAGCAGTAGATCCTGTCAATGGCTGAAACCAATGCGTGTAATGGGTAGCGCCATTCGCCAAAGCCCAGTCTTTCATGGCAAGAGCGACTTGATCGGCAAGGCTTCTTGTAATCCGCGAACCAGTCTCCATGGCATGTGTCAAATCTTTCATTCCTTGCCCTGTCAGATGCTCGCGCATTCTATTAGCCGTGAAAACGTGTTTACCGAAGTAGTCGGAAATCTTACTTGATGGAGCTTGATGTGTCAGGACTTTTCTGTCCAATACATCTTCTAGTGCTTTAAATCTGAAAGTAGCCATTATGGGTTTTTGAAATTACCCAGCAAAAATAATTTTTAACATGAGTAAACTGACGAAAAAAAGCTAACAAATTGTCAACACCCCCTATTTTTTAGGGGTGGAACGAAATAAAGGCTATATCAAATAGGAAATAGGATGTATTTTTAAGGGGCTATTAAAAGCAAATACACAAAAATGAGGTAGGTCGAGATAAAAATCAGCCCATCAATTCTACCAAGTCTGCTTCTAAACAAGGCAAGTGGTAAAATGGCAAAAGATGTTCCCAACATCCAAAAAATATCATTTGATAATATTTCGGGAGCTACTCTGACAGGGCTGACTATGGATGTGATTCCGAGAATGGCAAAAAGATTAAAAAGGTTCGATCCAACTATGTTTCCCAAAGAGATGTCTTGCTCCTTTTTGAAAGCTGCTACAACAGACGCGGCAAGCTCGGGAACACTCGTACCGAAAGCCACCAATGTTATGGCAATAACTCTATCTGAAACTCCAAGATTTCTGGCTACCGATTCGGCTCCTGATAAAAACCATTGCGCACCAATAATAAGGCCAGCTGTACCTATGGCGACAAATAAGAAGAGCAGCCACCAATTCCTACCCTTCTCATTTTTTGGCAGGTCAGCAACATTGGTTTCTTTGGATTTATTCTTTCGAGCTTGATAAAAGCTCACTCCAATAAAAATGGCCAATAACGAGACAAACAGCCCCCCTTCAAATCGAGAAAAACCACCGTCGAGCGCGAAGAGGTAGAAAATAACGCTGGCTACCATCATGACGAGCCAGTCTACTTTTAGAGCGCGCTTTTGGATTGCTAAAGGAAAAATTAGTGTGGTAACCCCAAGGATTAATGCAACGTTGGCAATATTGGACCCCACCACATTACCTACAGAGATATCGGGCTTTCCATCTAAGGCAGCCCTTAAACTGACAACGAGTTCAGGAGATGAAGTACCCAGTGCAACGACTGTCATCCCAACCAACATGGGCGGAATGTCTATCTTGAGGGCAATTCCTGAAGCTCCTTTTACTAAATAATCACCGCCTAGAACCAATAATATCAGGCCTGCAACTATTTGGATAAATTCCATTTAATCCTTTTTATCGTCTTTGTGCATTTGATCCAATGTACCACGAACTGAGGATTCAGCTTTTTTCGCTTCATCTTTTACGTCCTTAACGGAATTCTGAATATCGCGCTGAATATCTCCCGTCGCATCTTTCACCTGCCGGATGGTTCGGCCCATAGTACGTGCAAAACCGGGAATCTTATCAGCCCCGAAGAAAATCAGGATAAAAAGGAAGACCACAATAATTTCTCCCCCGCTAATTCCAATTAATAAAACACTGAGCAGATTCATATGGGCAAATGTACGTGAAAGGTGACGAATTGAGATAAAACAAAAAGAGGGGCGTGTCGCCCCTCTTTTCTAATTTTATTTAATGTGTTTAAGCAGTCTGAACTACTTTTTCTTCTTTTTTCTCTTCTAGTGAAGTCCCTGTCTTATCAGTAAGATCAACAACTATCGGTGATGCGATGTACAATGAAGAGTAAGTTCCCACAAGTACACCCAACATCAAGGCGAAGATGAATCCGCGAATTGACTCTCCACCGAAGACGAAAATGATCAGAAGCACCACAAAAGTGGTCATAGACGTATTTATTGTTCTGGAAAGCGTGCTGTTCAATGCTTTGTTTACAACGCTTGACATATGTTCTTTTCTATGGTCGGTCATATACTCCCTGATACGGTCGAAAACGATTACCGTATCGTTAATGGAGTAACCTACCACGGTGAGTATTGCAGCAATAAATGCCTGATCAATTTCCAAAGAGAATGGAAGCCATCCGTGGAATAGGGAGAATATTCCCAATACGACGAATACATCGTGGAACATCGCTGTAATTGCACCAACACCATATTGCCACTTTTTAAATCGAAATACGATGTAAGCAAATATGATGATCAGTGAGAAAATTACTGCTGAAGTAGAAGAAGTTTGGAAGTCATCTGAAATAGATGGGTCAACCTTTCTCGATTCTTCAATCGTATAACCCGTACCCAATTCAGCGAGACCTGAATTAAGGGCATCCTCTACTCTTTGGTCAGCATCTCGGCTGTCATCATCTACCAAGAATTTAGTTGTAATCTTAACTTGATTTGCCGCTCCGTAGGTTTTGACTTCGGGTTGCATTTGATTTCCTTCATCATTGACAAATGACGCAGCCAACGTATTACGAACCGCATCAAGATCTTCTGTTTGATCGAAACGAACAGTGTAAGTTCTACCTCCGGTAAAGTCTACACCCAAGTTAAGTCCTCTAGTCACCATACTCACAACACCGATGACTATTAAGATCAATGAAATGGTATATGAAATCTTTCTCTTACTGATGAACTGAATATTGGCGTTAACCAAAATATTCTTTGACCATTCCATAAAGAAACTCACCGGTTTAGAATTGGTCAATCGACTGTCGAAGATCAGTCGAGTAATGAATATCGCTGAGAAAAGGGAAGTAAAAATACCAATAATCAATACAGTTGCGAATCCTTTAATTGGCCCTGTTCCTAAAGAAACAAGGACAATTGCAGTAAGCAAGGTTGTTAGGTTAGCATCGATAATAGCTGAATAGGCCTTTTGGTACCCTTCCTTTACTGCCGCCTTAGTCCCTTTACCATTTCGCAATTCTTCGCGAATACGCTCATAGATGAGCACGTTGGCATCTACCGCCATACCTATGGTAAGTACGATACCAGCGATACCGGGAAGGGTAAGCGCTGCTTGAATAGAGGCAAGTGCTCCAATCAAGAAGAATAAATTCGCTACAAGTGCAATATCAGATACAAGCCCTGCTCCTTTGTAGTAGAAGAGCATGTAGAACAATACACAAACCAATGCGATGATAAATGACTTCAATCCATCATTGATATTTTCTTGACCCAATGAAGGACCTACGATACTCTCGTCAACAATATTGGCAGGAGCTGGAAGAGCTCCGGCTTTTAACAAGTTTGCTAAGTCAAGCGCTTCTTGAATTTGCTCATTTCTTGTCCCCGCACCAATACTAATGGAAGAACGTCCGGTAGGAATCTCACCCTGAACGACTGGTGCTGTAAATACATAGTCATCAAGAACAACTGCAACACTTCTTTTTGGCTGTTGAGAAGCTGCTTCGGCGGTGATTTCTTTCCAAGTACGAGCGCCTTGGCTATTCATCACCATTTCAACTTCAACATTTCCTCCTAGATCGTACTGCTGCGAAGCATCAACTATTACCGATCCATCAAGAGGGGCTTTACCATCTCGTGTATCAGCTTTGATCGCATATAGGCGCATGAGGTTGTTGAATCTTGCCGATGGCTCTGAAGCCCACAGCAACCTCAGATCACGAGGGAGTAATTCTTGCACCTCGGGCTCGGCGAGCATTTTATTAACCTCAGCTGTATCAGAAACCTGAGAAAAACCAACAACAGGACCTGTCATGGCTTGACCAGTTTGTGGATCGAACGCAGGACTCAATTTTGAGAATAGCGGGATTGCTTTCAAACGCTCTGCATCACTGAGTTCTTCGAGTGGCTCATCAGAAGATGCTTCTGTTGAGTCGCTATCAGAAAGTCCTAACAGATCATCTTCAGTAGTTACATCTGATGAATCGTTCACCGCTCCATCTGAGCCAGCTTCCTCTGAAGAAGTCGAGACAGAGTCTTCGTTTGCAGTCTCATCTTCCAAACTAAATTCAGGGTAGTACTTTTCGCTAAGAGCAGAATTTGCTTGATCCAAGAAACCAAGAACTTCTGAACTTTCATAAGTGTTCCAAAACTCAAGATTCGCCGTACTTTTAAGTTGCTTTCTTACGCGCTCTTTATCGCTAACCCCAGGCAGCTCTACCAAAATTCTTCCTGAGAATTGTTGTTTTTGAATGGTAGGTGAAGTTACTCCGAATTTGTCGATACGCGTTCTGATAATCTTCTCTGTATTGTTGATAGCAACCTGAGCTTCTTCTTTAAGAATTTCTAGAATTTCATCATTGGAAGCTTCTCTTGGAAAACGGTCTTTGTTATCTCTGCTATGAAAGACAGTCGCCATTTGCTGGTCAGGATACATCTCATCCCAAGATTCGCCAAATAAAGTCACGAAGTCATCTTGAGAATCCTTCTGCTTTTCTTTAGCTGAACGAACTGCTTTGAGTAGGTCTTCATTTTTAATGTTGTTACTAAGATTAATAATGAGATCCGGAATGGAAACCTCAAGAGTAACACTCATACCACCTGCTAAGTCCAGACCCAAGTTGATCTGCTTTTCTTTGGATTCTTGGTAAGTGTATCCAAACACGGGATAAATCTCCTCATTGGAATTTCTGCTAAGAAACTCTGACTTAAAATCATCTTGAAGCAAAGTCTCTTCAAGAAGATCCATTTCTCCATTTTGAGCATCTCGAACCGAATCAACTTTGACTACGGCATACTCTTCGGCCTTTTTTTCAAAAGCTGAGGTAACGAAAGAGAACGAAATTTGGTAGAGGCAGGCCATTGTTAACAATATGGTAAACAGCCAGATAGCGCCTTTATTTTGCATAGGTGCGGTTTTGCGATTTTTTATCGAGCGGCAAATATAGACTTAAATGCATAATTTCCCAATCAGGAAATTCTCGCATTTGCCGAAAAAATAGGGCATTAAAGGATAAAACTGTATTCTGTTTGTTTGCGCTCAAATTAATTTAACTGGTAATTCACTATGTCCTCACTTATCTTACGAGTATTCTTCATTTCTTTTTTTCTCGCTTTCTATTCGATTGCCAAAGGACAGTTTGTTGTAAAAGCAACGAATGATATTACGGTATTGCGTGAAGGAGGTTCTACTTTTTTGAATCCGTGGACAGGAGGACTCAATGCTATTCAACTTTCAAAGCTCGACGCAGACTTCGATGGCGATGAAGATGATATCTTTTTATTCGATCGGGCGGGAAATCGCACGATAATTCTAATTGGTGAAGACTCTAATGGCGAACAGACCTATGTATATGATCCGTTTTTCAGAACTTCTTTCCCAAATATGAGAAACTTCTCATTGCTCAGAGACTTCGATTGCGATGGACGAAAAGACATTTTTACTTACAGTCTTTTGGGTGGTGCGATGGCCATTTATAAAAATACGAGTATCAACCAGAGTTTAAATTGGGAACTAACATCTGACGCAGTCTTGAGCTTTTATGATTTCGGATCTACTTCCTACACCACAAACATATATACGTCCTCTCAAGATATTCCTGCCATTTTCGATTACGACGGTGATGGCGACTTGGATGTGATGAGCTTTAATGTTGGCGGAACTTTTATTGAATTGCATCTAAACTCGTCAGTCGATAACTCGGGCCAGTGCGGATTGGAGTACTTTTTAGCGAATCGCTGCTATGGAGGCTTTATTGAAGGTGAGAATAGCAACGATATTGTTCTAGACCCGGAAGAGGTGTCGAACGAGTGTACCTTTAATGTAGTCGATCCGAGAACAGGAGGATTGAGACATATCGGCTCCACCATACTAGCGCTGGATGGCAATGATGATGGCCTCTACGATTTAGTGTTGGGTGATGTTGGTTTCGAAAACTTGGTTTACTTGGAGAACAGCACCCAAGGTGAAGCCCCTGATCAGATTATCGATTTTGAACCCAATTTCCCATCTAATATGGGAGGAGACGCTGTAAGCATTGATAATTTTCCAGCAGCTTTCTACGAAGATGTTGATGGAGATGATGTTTCAGATTTGATCGTCAGTGTGAACACATCCGCAGGTGCCGCTACATATGAATCAGTTCAGCTATACCTTAACTCTGGAAGCGAAAGTGCCCCGGACTTTTCTTTTGTTACAAACTCTTTTCTTCAAAATGAAATGTTGGATTGGGGAAGTCACGCTTCACCCTCAGCGGTAGATTACAATAGTGATGGCCTGATGGATCTGGTTATTGGTTGCAGCAGCTATCTATCCCAGAGCGAAGCAAGTCAACCCAGACTGATATTACTAGAAAACATAGGCACACCGACAGAGCCCGGTTTTCAGGTGATCGACGAAAACTGGCTGGAATTACCAACCATATTTTCAAGCAGCAATCCTTCACCCGCTTTTGGCGACTTTGATAACGACGGCGATCAAGACTTGATAGTAGGCTTTATAAATGGCAGTTTGCACTATTTCGAAAATGAAAATGGTTGGAATTACACAGGGCCTATCCCTACCACTGATGGAATCAATAATATTGGTAATTCAGCCACTCCAAGTGTAAGCGATATTGACAACGATGGGAAACTCGATTTAGTCGCAGGTGAAGAAGAAGGTAACCTTAACTACTTTCGAAATTCAGGCAATTCAGACGGCCCAATTTTCACTTTAGAAAACGACCAACTTGGTGGAATCAATACAACTATTACACCTCCGTATTTTGAAGGTCAAAGCGCCCCTTTCTTTTTTGAATTTGAGGGAATGAACTATGTAGCTGTAGGTTCAAAGTCAGGGAAAATATTCCAGTACGAAGTAGGAAGTGAAGGTGAAGAATGGGCAATAATTGAAGAAGGTTTTGAAGTCTACAGCTCCTTTAACGCTTCACCTTCGGGATTGAGCACAAAACCGGTTGTTATTAATCTGAATAATGACGAAATCCCGGAAGTTGTTACAGGACTTGTAACGGGAGGACTCGAATACTTTGCAGGAGACGGCTTTTTGAGAGCTGATTTCGAAGGAAGCCGCAAGAGTGTCGAATTCAAAATATTTCCCAATCCCTCAGAAGGTGAGTTAAGGATAAAATTTGACAATCAGCAAGAGCAATTTCAAAAGCTGATCATCTCAAGCATAGATGGAAGGACTGTTCTCCAAAGTGATATGCGGGCAAGTTCTTATGACATAAGCAGACTGGTTCCGGGAACCTACATTGTGACCATCGAGCTGAGCTCAGGCTTGGCATCTGAAATTTTGATTAAAAAATAAGAGGCCGCCCATACGGACGGCCCCTCAATTCAGACTAAAAGCACAATTAGGCTTTTGCTGCATTCATATTATCCAAGACTTCCATTACTTCTCTTACCGCATTGGCAGATTCGTATAGATGACCCTTTTCCTGCTCGTTTAAGTCAAGCTCGATAATCTGCTCGATACCCTTGCTTCCGAGCTTAGCCGGAACTCCCAAGTACATATCCTTCAATCCGTACTGACCTGTTAGCCACGCACAAACCGGGAATATTCTTTTTTGGTCCTTAACAATCGCTTCAACCATTTGAGCTGCCGCTGCTCCCGGAGCATACCAGGCACTTGTTCCAAGAAGATTGACAATCTCTCCCCCACCTTTCTTAGTTCGCTCAATAATTGCATTCAGCTTCTCTTCAGAGATCATTTCAGTAACAGGAATTCCTGCAACTGTAGTGTATCTTGGTAGTGGCACCATAGTATCTCCATGACCTCCCATTAAAACGGCCTGAATATCTTTTGGCGAAACATTAAGCTCGGTGGCTAAGAAAGATCTGTATCGCGCTGTGTCGAGAACGCCTGCCATACCGAAAACACGGCTGGAATCAACTTTAGCAGTGAGGTAAGCAGCGTAGGTCATAACATCCAGAGGATTGCTTACGATCACTATTTTAGCATCTGGAGAATGCTTGACAACTTGCTCCGTCACACTTTTCACAATACCTGCATTAGTCGCTATCAAGTCATCGCGACTCATACCTGGTTTACGGGGTAATCCTGAAGTGATAACCACAACTTCAGACCCTGCTGTTTTCGAGTAATCATTAGTCGACCCCGTCATTCGAGAATCGTAAAGGTTAATTGGAGAAGTCTCCCAGATATCCAGTGCTTTTCCTTCTGCATATCCTTCTTTGATATCCAAAAGAACAATTTCATTTGCCACTTCTTTATGGGCTAAAACATTGGCACAGGTTGCTCCTACATTTCCCGCACCTACTACAGTAACTTTCATGGTATGATTGTATTTGTTGAAATTTTCAAAATTTCCACAAATATAAGAGATAGCTTTACGCCGTTGCTCCGGAATCAACAATAACTTCATGAGTAAAACCATCACGAAAAAAGGTACTGCCTTGTCAGCACTTTGTCGTTTCACTATCAACTGTATCTTTAGGGGCCGAAAAATGCGGAAACCATTGCACCTTGGCTACGTATGGACTTGGCGTTGGTGGAAGGATGGCAACCGTAGCCCCTTGGCCACGTCTAACACATGATCGACCTGCAAAATATAGATGATAATCAGCTTAAAACACTGATTGATGGCTGTTTGCGAAACAACCGCAAAAGCCAGGAGTTGATTTTTCGCTCCTTCTACAGTAAAATGATGTCCGTTTGCAGGAGATATACGTCTGATGACGATCAGGCTAAGGACATAGTACAAGACGGATTTATCAAAGTCTTTAAAAACCTTGAACGGTTTAATTACCAAGGTTCATTTGAAGGCTGGATTAGAAGAATCATGGTAAATACAGCCATTGATTTTACTAGAAAACAAAAAAGCTCCAATCAATCGTCAAACGAGACAAAGCCCATCGAGGAATATGGAGATATAGCAATTGAGGATGAGGAGGAAATTCCTGAAGAATTTCAGTTACAAGTATCAGATATCAAAAGAGGTATGAATGAGCTTTCAACTGCTTACAGGAACGTTTTCAATCTTTATGTTTTTGAGAATTATTCTCATCAAGAGATTGCTGAAGAATTGAATATAAGTGTTGGTACCAGCAAGTCAAACTTGGCAAAAGCCAGGGCTAACATGAAGAAGATACTACTCATAGAATTAAAAAGTAGAAATGGCCAATCAGCTAAATGATTTTGATCGATTGATCAAAGAAACGTATGAAAGTCACGAGTTCCCATATGATTCTTCCGTTTGGGATGGTGTTGAGAAGGACCTAGGCGCGACATCTCCGGGGATATTGGATTTTTTCAAATCCGTCACCACCGGATTAGCAATCGCAGGTGCTGTTTTTGCAACGATGCTCATTTTCACTTCTGATTTCAACTCCTTAACGCCTATTGCTGAAGAGCAAAAAATAGAGGCAGGTGATGGATCAATAAATGACAATTCGAAAACTGCATTCAATCAATCAGTCGAAAAAGTTGAGCCTAATCGTTCCACTAATGGTGATGACTTAGTTCAAAACCAGTCAAACTCAGAAGCACTTTCGGGTTTAAGCCAAAGCGAAACAGAATCTGATGAGAGTAATGATATAACCTTTACTGAGGAACAGAAATCTACAGTGGTTGCAGTTCTTGCGGAAGCAAAAAAGATTGCTTCTTCTGAAGATTCTAAAGAGCCGAGTAATACAATTGAAAGTAGCGAGGAAACTTATTCAGCTTCTTCCGTGAAGAGAGGGTGTACAGGTCTAACGATTAATTTCGACGCACCTGAAGAGTATGGCTCAAATGCCAAATATTTATGGAATTTCGGAGATGGCTTTTTTAGCAACGAAGAAAATCCAACACACGCCTTTAACAAAGAAGGAATTTTTGATGTCTCCCTATCCGTAACTGCTGTTGGATCGGGACAGATTTCTTCCAACGTGGTGCAGGCCATGATCGAAGTCCACGAGGCACCTAA
>CAZKXG010000020.1:26876-28485 GCA_964556465.1 uncultured Cryomorphaceae bacterium
TCATTCGATGACGGATATTAGATTACGAGAAAAGTCCACGAATGCTGCTAAATTTCAGTGGTTTATAGATAACAAAGAGAAAAAGGCAGAAGAAGTTGATGTTCTCCTTAGTATAGCTGATAACACCAAGTTCGATATAGAACTCATCGCAGAAAACGCCGGAAACTGCTCTGACAGCTTGAACAAGGAGATTCATATTATCAAAGCAGGAAATCAATTTCCACAGCTATACTCTTCAGCTTATGCAAGCGATTTTGCTCCCGGTGCTATTGTTGACAATGGCGCAGTAACCGATTTTAGAGTATTCCAAAAAAGCACGGGTGAAGAAGTCTTTAAGTCTTCAGGCTCCAAAGGATGGAACGGCAAGAATAAAAAAGGAGAAGAAGTAAGCAGAGGAGAATACGAATGGATGATGGTAGTTGACTCCGAAGATGTTTTTAACATCTATCACGGCACATTAAATGTGCGCTAAACTTTTTATGAAATTGGAAAAAAGGCCCGTTTTAGCGGGCCTTTTTTTATTCCTGTATTCCTACCGTTGTTTTGCTGTGAACTAGCCATTTAGGAACATTAGGCAACGAAGGCTGGTCAATTGCCTCCCATCTGTTGATATTACTGAAAAAAAGGGACACCGCACTTTCCAATATTTGTCCTATTTTCACTGTTTGAAATCCAAATAATTCATGCTTTTTTAAGGGCAACTTAAATAAAGTCTGAACGTCACTTTATAGGAGAAGTTGATTTTAAACTCTCGAGATCACCAATCACATCGATAAAAATCGATAAAGGAAACCTTTCAGAAATGCTGAAGATGCTCAATAAGCTGCGATTTTTACCCTTACTTTTTATTTTATCTCTTTTTTCCGCGAGCACCGTTTTCGGGCAATGTAGCATAGATACGGAGTGGACATTTGATCCCCCTGTACCTCCCGGAGGAGCTTATGACGCAGGAACAGTCGTTAATGTTTGCGGAGAAGTAACCAATTATTCTTCAGGAGGGGCAAACTGGCTTTCAGGTATGGCTATTGTTTTTCCTCCGGCTTGGGATGTTGCAAGCATCGCCAACATTGTTCCACCTACAGGTTGTGGGGGCGGAGAATGGCTCTACTTAGAAACTTTGACCTGCGGTGGTTTGGTAATCAACAATCCAGGCTTCTATTACGATACGAATGTGAGTGGTCCTCAAGATGGCAATCCTTGCAATAACTGGGGGGATGGAAGTTTTCCTTGCAACGGATGGTCATTTTGCTTCGATATAACCATTGACGCCGCTTGCGGTGGGGCAGGCAACCCTTTTGACGGAGCGGACATCACACCAGTAATTCAAGCATACTCAGATAGTGAAGTAGGAAGCTGGGGAACGGGAACAGGATGTCCCTCATCCGATTTTGTCGATGGTCCAACAGAAACCATTGAAGTTGATTGTTGCGATGCTGAGTCAGGAGAAGAGCCAGCTGGCCCTATCAACATCTGCGGGACTACTCCATTTGACCTTTCAACTCTTTTGGGACTTCCTATTGATCCAGGAGGTACATGGACTGGTCCAGCCGGATGGACACCCCCTCCTCCAGGAACGCTCAATGCCATTTTTACGCCGTCTACAGACACA
>CAZKXG010000021.1:0-16529 GCA_964556465.1 uncultured Cryomorphaceae bacterium
ACCATGATTCTTCAGATTTTACTTTAATGGTGTCTTTAACTTTATGAGCGAGATGGCGTGCTTTTTCAGCACTTTCGGCAGTAATCGTAACGTGCCCCATCTTTCGAAAAGGCTTGGTATCAGCTTTCCCGTAAAGGTGAATATAAACTCCACTTTCAGCAAGTGCATCTTCGAGGCCTTCGTATCGAACGGGTCCTGAAAAATTTGCCTCCCCAAGCAGGTTGACCATTGCGGCAGGTACTCGGAGGGTAGTGTCGCCAAGAGGTAAACCCAAAATGCAACGCAAATGCTGAGCATACTGCGACGTGATATTTGCTTCGATTGTGTGATGACCCGAATTGTGTGGTCGGGGAGCTACTTCGTTTACCAAAATCTCACCGTCCTTATTTAGAAAAAGTTCTACCGCCAAAATCCCTACAAAGCCAAAGGCATCAATGGTTTTCATGGCAATTTTACGTGCTTTCTGTTCAATCTCCTCAGAGACTTCAGCAGGGGCAAAAAGTAGTTCTACCAAATTGGCTTCAGGATTAAACTCCAGCTCTACTGCCGGGAAACCCGAAGTCTCGCCTTGTTCATTTCTAGCGGCGATTACTGCCAATTCTTTTTCGAAAGGAACAAATTTTTCCAATACACAGGGAGCGTCGAAAGCTTTATCGAAATCGGCTTCGGTGCGAATGATTTGAACGCCTTTCCCATCATAGCCTCCTTTTCTGAGCTTTTGAGCAAAAGGCAAAAAGTCTTTGTGCTCTCCTAGCTCGGCTTTGGAATCGATCAATCTATACTCTGCAGTCGGAATGCCTTTATTGCGGTAAAACTCTTTTTGCAGGCCTTTATCTTGAACGATTTCCAACAGCTCGGGCTGCGGATATACTTTGATTCCTTCTGCCTGAAGTCTCTTCAATGCGGGGATGCTCACGTGTTCGATTTCTACCGTGATGAGGTCTTTGTTCTTACCGAATTCATAGACCGTTTCCTCATCGTTAAAACTTCCCGTTACGAATTCAGGAACCAGTTTCGCACAGGGTGCATTTTCGTTCGGGTCGAGACAAGCCAATTTGATATCGAGATTCACAGCTTCTTGCTGCATCATCCTTCCCAGCTGGCCCCCTCCCAGTACACCTAGTTTAAAATCCTTGTGGTATGGAGCTTTTGACATGCGGGCAAAGATAAGCTTAATGTCAAATGATGCAGTTTTCTGTAGTGATATCAATTCTACATCAAAACCAATCGCCTTTATGTGAATAGAAGAGAGGAAAACCTTCAGGACTCCTATCGAGAAAGGCAATAGGATTCATTACCTTCGCCTTTCTAAAAATGATTGGTATGCGTTCAGTAACCCTTCACGACAAGGAGTTTGTCCTTTACCTTGAGGAAGAAAAGATTCAAAGTGCCATTGCCGAAATGGCAAATCAACTGGCTGCGGAGTATGAAGGAAAAGACACTGTTTTTGTTGGTGTTTTGAATGGTTGTTTCCGTTTTATCTCAGACTTGATGAAATACATCGAGTTCAATTCCGAAGTAAATTTTATCAAACTCTCGTCATATCGCGGGACCGAGTCCAGTGGCAAGATTTCCGACTTGATGTCACTCAATTCCGAACTGAGCAATAAGCATGTCGTGATTTTGGAAGACATTGTAGATACGGGGCATACGCTCGATTATTTGATGGAAATTTTGAAGGAGAAGAATGCTGCTTCCATCAAAGTGGCTTCCTTACTTTACAAGCCTGATGCATTTATCGGTAACAGGAAACCCGACTACACGGCATTTGACATTCCGAATCTATTCGTGGTGGGCTATGGCCTCGACTATGATGGCTTGGGAAGAAACTTAAACGATATTTATCAAATTAAATCTTGATTATGATCAACTTGGTTCTATTCGGCCCTCCTGGTGCAGGAAAAGGTACACAAGCCGAAAAAATCGTTGAAAAACACAACTTGGTCCATCTTTCTACGGGCGACATCTTTCGCAGAAATATTAAGCAACATACGGAGCTTGGGGATCTGGCCAAAAGCTACATCGATAAAGGCGAGCTCGTTCCCGATGAGGTAACCATCAAAATGCTGGAGGCTGAAGTCGACGGACATTCTGACGCCAATGGATTCATCTTCGATGGTTTTCCTCGAACTACTGCTCAGGCGAAAGCCTTGGATTCTTTTTTGGAATCAAAGGATACAGCTATCACCGTCATGCTCGCGTTGAGTGTAGAAGACAACGAACTGAAAGAGCGCTTGAAAAAGCGAGCGGAGGTAAGTGGCAGAACGGATGATGCGAAGCCTGAAATCATTGCCAATCGAATAGCAGTTTACAAGACGGAAACAGCTCCGGTAGCCGATTATTACAAGGCTCAGAATAAGTACGAAGAAGTAGACGGGGTTGGGTCGATTGACGAGATTAGTGCAAAATTATTCGACGCGATAAGTAGCCATGAGTAATCGCAACTTCGTCGATTACGTAAAAATTCATTGCCGCTCGGGAAAAGGCGGAGCAGGGAGTAAACACCTTTTTCGAGATAAGTTGACATCAAAAGGAGGTCCTGATGGTGGAGATGGTGGGCGCGGGGGTCACGTGATTATTCGCGGAAACGCACAGCTTTGGACACTCCTCCACCTCAAATACCGCAAGCATATTAAAGCTGAGCATGGCGAGTCCGGCGGTAAACAAACCAGCACCGGAAAGTCGGGCCAAGACGCATATGTTGAGGTACCGCTTGGAACAGTAGCCAAAGACCCTGATACGGGAGAGGTGCTGACAGAAATTACGGATGACGGCCAAGAGTTCATCTTGCTTGAAGGTGGGCGCGGTGGACAAGGAAACGCTCATTTCAAAACATCTACTCACCAAACTCCGCGTTTTTCACAGCCGGGAGAAGACGAACAAGAAGCTTGGCGAATTCTTGAGCTTAAGGTCTTGGCCGATGTAGGTTTGGTCGGTTTCCCAAATGCCGGAAAATCAACTCTCCTTTCTGTTATTTCCGCAGCGAAACCCGAAATAGCCAACTACCCCTTCACGACGCTTGTTCCCAATTTGGGAATAGTGAGTTACCGAAACGATCGCTCTTTCATTATGGCCGACATCCCGGGTATTATCGAGGGTGCCAGCAAAGGTAAGGGCTTGGGGACCCGTTTCCTTCGGCATATCGAACGGAACAGCCTATTGCTTTTCATGGTTCCTGCCGATAGCAATGACATTGCCAAGGAATACGAAATCCTAATAAACGAACTATCAGCTTACAATCCTGAATTACTGGATAAGGATCGACTTTTGGCGATTACTAAAAGCGACCTACTGGACGACGAGCTTAAAGAAGAAATGGAAGCTGAAATGCCACCTGTGGAATACGTTTTCATTTCATCTGTGGCGCAAATCGGACTGTCGGAACTCAAAGACAAAATCTGGAAAAAACTCAATTCGTAGCCATGATTGAGCAATTGGAACAGTGGGATCGGCAATTGTTTCTTTGGTTAAACGGCCTGCACGCCGATTGGCTAGACCAGCCCATGTACTATATGAGCGACGAGCTGGTATGGATTCCCTTGTACCTCTTTTTCCTTTGGGCTGTAGCCAAGGCCTATGACTGGAAAATGGCACTTTGGACATTGCTCGGTGTCGCCATAGTTGTGACCATCGGCGATCGACTTTCGGTTGAATTATTCAAGGAAGTTTTTCAGCGTTACCGGCCATCAAGGAATTTAGAGCTCTACGATCTGGTGCACGTTGTGAATGATTACCGCGGAGGCAAATTCGGCTTTGTGAGCTCCCACGCTACCAATTTCTTTGGTATCGCAACTTTTCTCTACATGATATTTCGAAAGCCCTACCCGAAAACAGCTCCTTTTGTTTTCCTTTTTTCAGGATTGGTCGCTTATACGCGCATTTATCTTGGAGTACATTATCCTGCAGATATAGCTTGCGGAGCCATTTTCGGGGCATCCATAGGTTGGCTCGTGTACAAAACCTTTAATCGGTTCATATGGAAATTACCCTAAGAGATATCATTGCGATATTCTTGGGCGGCGGCTTGGGTTCAGTAGCTCGCTTCCTTACTGGAAAAGCCATGATGCGGCTTATTCCGAGTTCCTTTCCATGGGGCACGCTGGCTACCAATGTTCTCAGCTGTATAGCTCTCGGCTTTTTCGTTTGGCTTATCGCCAAAGATGGTATGAAAGAGTGGTGGATC
This sequence comes from uncultured Cryomorphaceae bacterium, assembly GCA_964556465.1. GTDB lineage: Bacteria > Bacteroidota > Bacteroidia > Flavobacteriales_D > Cryomorphaceae > JAKVAV01. Next base: position 4,184 of record CAZKXG010000021.1, read on the forward strand.
TCATTCGCCATTATCGGCTTCTGCGGAGGGTTCAGCACCTTTTCCACGTTTAGTTATGAAACCGTTAAGCTTTTGAATGACGGTCATGTTCTTATGGCAGGGGCCAATGTATTGGTTAGTTTAGTAGTTTGCATGGTGATCTTGTACTACCTCTATAAACTCATTGCATGAAACGGACAATAGGTATAATAGCAGCGGTTTTCTTATCAGTATTGGCTCTTGCGCAAGACACGGATGATCGTCCTAAACTGGTCATTGGAATTGTAGTCGATCAAATGAGAAACGACTATCTGACTCGTTATGCGGACTTATATGGTGAGGGTGGTTTTAAGCGCTTGATGAACAAAGGATTTTATGGTGCCAATCATCGCTTTTCTTACATGCCCACGACCACGGGGCCCGGCCACGCATCGGTTTATACAGGAACTACTCCCGCCATTCACTCTATTGTCGCAAATGATTGGTACGACCCCATTCTCAAAGAAGGAATGTACTGTGTACAAGACAAGAGTGTCAAGTCTGTAGGCGCGGATAAGGCTGCAGGCCAGATGAGCCCTAAGAATCTTAAGACAACGACCGTTACCGACGAACTCAAACTTTTTTGGAATCAGAAATCAAAAGTAATTGCCGTTTCGCTGAAAGATCGTGGAGCCGTTTTGCCAGGTGGTCACCTCGCCGACGGTGCTTATTGGTACAATGACAAAAAGTTTATCACGAGTTCTTACTACATGGATGAGTTACCATCGTGGGTCACTGATTTTAATAACCTGAATCTGGTGGATACCTTCTTCATGAAGGGATGGCAGCCATTACTGGCAAAGTCGGTATATTCTGCTAGTCTTCCTGATAACAATCCGTACGAGTCTCTTTATGAAGGTGAGAAATACCCGACGCTTCCAAAAGATTTACTGGATTTAGCTGATCAAAACGATCCGGAGGAAGTCTTAAAAAGATCTCCTTGGGGCAACAGTCTGATTCTTGAATTTGGTCTGGCAGCCATTATTAAAGAAGAGTTGGGGCAAGATGACGTTACCGATTTTCTAGCACTGAGCTTTTCATCTCCCGACTACATGGGGCATGCTTACGGACCGAGGGCATTGGAGATTCAGGACATGTACCTCAAATTGGACAATGACCTTGCAATGTTTTTCGAGTTTTTGGATAAGTACGTTGGAAAGGGAAAATATACTGTCATGCTCACCGCTGACCACGGTGCTGCAGATGTTGCTCAGTTTTCCATCGATAACAATCTGCCCGGTGGTTACTTTGACAAGAATGCAAGCAAGGAATTACTTGAGCAAGTTTTACTGGATTATCATTCTCTTGGGAAAGAGTTGATTGAAGAAATGGAGGGAAACCAGATCTTTTTAAATCGCGAGAAGTTGAAAGAAGCAGGAATAGCCATCAGCGAATTGGTCGACTATTTGGCAATGGAGATAAGTCGATTCCCGGGGATTTACGCGGCATATTCGGCTGATAAAATTAGGATGGCGGGTTCTGCTGAATTTCCCATTGGGAACCTGCAGCGAGGCCTGCACCCTTACCTGTCGGGAGATGTCGTATTCGTATTGGAAAGCGGATGGATGCGCTACGGAAAGACCGGAACAACCCATGGAAGTCCTTGGGTATACGATCAACATGTACCTCTACTTCTTTATGGTTTTGGAGTTGAAAATGGCAAGACTTATCGTGAAACGAATATTCGCGACATAGCACCCACACTTAGTGTGATTATGGGTGTTCCTTTTCCATCCGGAATGACGGGTAGCCCAATTATTGAGGCAATCAAAGAATAAGAATCATTTGCCCGGATTGGCATACCGCTTTACATCTTCGCCACTAATCACCTTGTCGCAAAGAATAATCAAGCGCTCGATTAGGTTTCTCAATTCTCGGATATTCCCGGTCCAGTTGAGTGATTGCAGGGCTTCGTAAGCGTCTTTTGTCAGCTCTTTTCTTGGACTTCCCTGCTCTTGAGCAATGGAGTCTAGAAAGTGATCAGCCAGCAATGGCACGTCATCAATGCGCTCATTCAGAGAAGGTACATGGATGAGAATTACACTCAGGCGGTGAAAGAGATCTTCACGAAAGTTTCCTTCTTTGATTTCAGCATTGAGGTCTTTATTGGTAGCGGCAATAACGCGTACATTTACCTTAATGTCCTTGTCGCCGCCTACCCTGTTGATTTTGTTTTCTTGCAGCGCTCTCAGCACTTTGGCTTGAGCCGATGCGCTCATATCGCCTATTTCATCCAAGAAAAGCGTACCTCCGTCAGCCTGCTCAAACTTTCCTTTGCGCTGCTTTACGGCAGAGGTAAAAGCTCCTTTTTCGTGACCGAATAATTCGCTTTCGATCAGCTCTGACGGAATTGCGGCACAATTGACTTCAATAAATGGGGATTTTGCCCTGTTACTGTTTTCGTGTAGCTGGCGAGCTACCAGTTCCTTTCCTGATCCGTTCGGGCCGGTTACCAATACACGGGCATCGCTAGGCGCCACTTTGGCGATCATTTCTTTGATTTCCCCTATGGCTTTTGATTCCCCGACAATGTCTGACCCTTTGATTAACTTAATTTTCTTTCGTAGTGTCTTGGTTTCTTCTTCCAAGTTCAAACGGTCCATTGCATTGCGCAACGTCACCAAAGTGCGATTGAGATCGAGAGGCTTTTCGATAAAATCGTAAGCGCCTTTTTTGATGGCTTCCACAGCTGTTTCAATATTCCCGTGTCCCGAAATCATGATGATGGGAGACTCTACTCCTTTTGCCAACGCCTTTTCAAGCACTTCCATCCCATCCATTTTAGGCATCTTAATATCGCAAAGCACTGCGTCGTATGAAGTTTCTGTCAGTTTTTTCAATCCTGATGGTCCATCCTCCGCGTCGTCAACAGTGAATTTTTCGAATTCAAGAATTTCGCGAAGCGTATTTCTAATACTTCTTTCGTCGTCAATAATCAGAATGGATGCCATCTTATAGATTTCCTTTTAATACTTCGAATAGGACTCCTTCTTTCAAAGAGTATTTCGATAATTTTACCGTTTCGACAGAGGTTTTTTTCAATACGAGCCTCACAAATATGGCCGACATGACAATCATGTTTACCCGCATAGCTACCATGCCATCCATAGCCTCACGTTGCATTTTGCTGGAGTTTACCAATTCATCCAAGAGCTGGTCCAGATTGTCTCTATCAAAGTTTAGGCTCGTGAGATTTACAGTCTCTTCGTAGTTGCCATTTCGCTTTGAGATGACATCGGAAAAAGTATCGAAAGATCCTGATGAGCCTATCAGGGTTTTGATACCTTCATTTTCCACCACGTCAAAAACATCTTTGATTTGACGTTCGAGACTGGCTTCGATTTCTTGGAGGGTGGCATTACTAATGGGGTCTTCCGGTCGAAATTTTTCCAACAAACGACTTACGCCTAATTCGTAACTTTTTTTCCAAATGATCTCTTGATCATTGGCTGCAACAAATTCAGTGCTGCCTCCGCCAATGTCCATAATCAGCGAATTATCGCTAGTAAGTGCTCCCGACAGTTGTACACCGTTGTAAATCATTGTGGCTTCTCTGTCGCCATCGATCACATGAATACTGATTCCGAAGCGCTCCTTTACTTTTCTGACAAAATCATTGGCATTTGAGGCTCCTCTGACGGCAGAAGTGGCAAAGGCTAAAACCTTATCGCAATATTGATTTTTGATAGCCGTGATTTGCGCTTCAAGGGCTAGAAAAGCTCGCTGCATGGCTGCTTCTGTGATGTATTTCTTTTCGAAACTGCCTTCGCCGAGTTTTACACCGACTTTAGAACGATACGTGGGCTTATAACCTCCCTTATTGTCCAACTCGGCTATGAGCAAGTTGAAGGTATTCGTTCCCATATCGATGATTCCTATTTTCAATACTTCGTGTTTTTTCGGTTACCCAAATATAAAGGAATATCGAGTTCTATCAACTTGGTGGAAAGCAAGGGCAGGTAGTCGCCCGAACTCTTTTTTTGATATTGATTTGCGTGGAGTCAATACTTCAGCCATTTTGCCAATTCCTTATAGCTTACTTTTTTCCCATACATCAAGATTCCTACACGGTATATTTTTCCTGCGAGCCACACACAGAAAACGAATCCTGCAATAAGTAATGTCATGGAAAGAACCAGTTCCCAGATAGAGCCGCTGTCGAAGCCCATTGCTCCTCTCACCATCATCACGATAGGCGAGGTGAGGGGGAATTGTGAAAACCAAAACACCATGGATCCCTCGGGATTCGTGAGTGCAAATTCTGAGACGATGAAACCAAAAACCAGCGGAATGGTAATTGGCATCATAAACTGTTGTGTGTCCGTTTCATTATCAACTGCAGCTCCTACTGCTGCAAATAAAGAGGCGTAAAGCAAGTATCCTCCCAAGAAATAGAAAATGAACATACCTATCATTAATGGCCAATTAACTCTGAAGAGAATTAATTCTGCCATCTCACCAATAGCCGCTTGCTCCATAGCGTCTTTTGATACCTCGCTCGCCACTTCTTCCGTTGCCTGAATCTGATCTGCCATCGTTCCCGCATTAGCAAGCTCAGGGGCAAGAATGGATGTAGCCACTGAAAATAGAATTCCCGAAAGAATGACCCAAAGTAAAAACTGTGTCAGGCCGACTAACGCGACACCGACTATCTTTCCCATCATCAATTGGAAGGGCTTAACCGATGAAATAATGACCTCAACGATTCGGTTGCTTTTCTCTTCCATAACACCACGCATCACCTGAACGCCGTAGAGAAAAATGAAAAAGTAAATCAAGACTGCAAAGCCAAATCCGATAAATGCCTGCTCTTGTTTAAATGAAGTTGAGCCATCTTCGGCGTCGACGGTAATAATATTTAGATCAGTGTTTATTTCGTCAAACTTCTCTTTAGGAATCGATTCGAGGATCAATTTATTGTCCTCAATTACCCTTTCCACCTGCGATTTGATATAGCTCCTCGCTTTCATGCTGGGCAGCTTGCGAAACACCATTTCCGCCTCGGGGAAGGTCATAATGTCTTCTCGTAAAACGAGCATCAGTGTATATTCAGTGGAATCGAACTCAGCATTGGTGAGTCCTTCTGTGGTATAGTCAAACCGAACTTGAGACGTTTCCTTCAGCTCATCCATAAACATAGGTTTCGGACTGCTAGTGCTGTCAAGAGCTATCTCAGGGGTGAGGTCTACCACCAAGACATTGTATATGCTGGAATCGTTCATTCCCAAGAATACTCCCAGGCTCAGCAGGCCACCTATCAAGATGGGACCGAGAAAAGTCATTATAATAAAGGACTTCTTGCGCACACGACTCAAGTATTCGCGTTCAATAATCAGGCTTATCTTACTCATCGCTTTCTCCTTTTTGTTGAACTATTTTGATGAAGATGTCATTCATACTTGGTATGACTTCATTGAGTGAGTGAACTTCGGCAACTGTAATGACGGTTTTTAAGAGGTCATTCACAGTAGCACCCTCGGTCAGTTTGATTCGCGCACTGCGGAGCTTATCTTCCGTTTCGTGGTGGCTGATGAGCTCAAAGTTGGTCCATAGTGCATTGGTGAAACTGAGCATATTGCCCGAAAACACGAGGTCGTAAACTCCTTCTTTAAATCTATTTCGCACTTCTTTGACGCTGCCCTCAAGCACCACTTTGGCATCATTGATTAAGGCGATGTGACTGCAAATTTCTTCCACGGATCCCATGTTGTGGGTAGACAACATGATCGTAGCACCTTCGTCGCGAAGTCTCATTAATTCTTCTTTGATAAGGTTGGCATTGATGGGATCGAAGCCGCTAAAGGGTTCATCAAGGATGAGTAGTTTCGGTTCGTGCAATACGGTTGTGATAAATTGCACTTTTTGAGCCATTCCTTTCGAAAGCTCTTCTACTTTCTTGTTCCACCACCCTTCAATTTCGAAGCGTTGGAACCATTCTTTGAGCTTTTTGGTCGCCTCAGCTTTGCTCATTCCTTTCAAACGAGCCAAATAAACGGCCTGCTCTCCCACTTTCATTTTCTTATAAAGCCCGCGCTCTTCGGGCAAGTAGCCGATATTTTGAACGTGCTCAGGTTTGAGGTCTTTGCCATCAAAGGCTATTCGGCCATCATCGGGAGCAGTAATTTGATTGATGATTCGAATCAATGAAGTCTTACCGGCACCATTCGGGCCTAGCAATCCGAAGATGCTTCCCATAGGAACAGATATGCTCACATCAGAAAGCGCCACATGATTTGAGTAGGTCTTTGTAATGTTTTGAGCTTCGAGTATCGCCATGTATCTTTTTTGATTAATGCAGTCAAATCTAAATGAAAAACCGCTTTACCTGAAAGGCAAAGCGGTTAAGTTTTCAAAGTGATTTTTTTTATTCAAACATGTCTTTCACCTTCTGAAAAAAGCTCTTTTCATCGTGGTTTGCAGTCGGTTGAAAATTCTCACTCTCCTTTAATCTCTCCAGGATTTTTTTCTCTTCCTTGCTGAGCTCCTGCGGAGTCCAGATGTTAATGTTCACCAGCATGTCTCCTTTGCCATAGCTCTGAACGCTAGGAAGTCCTTTGCCTTTGAGACGAACGAGTTTACCACTTTGGGTACCTGCGGAAATATTGATTTTGGCTTTGCCTTCTACCAGCGGAACTTCGGCAGTACCGCCAAGTACAGCATCTATAAAGCTTACATAAAGGTCATAATGCAGGTTTTTTCCATTGCGCTTAATGGTATCGTGTTCCACCTCTTCAATAACTACCAGCAGATCTCCGGGCACACCACCCATTGGTGCGGCATTTCCTTTTCCGCTTACGTTAAGCTGCATCCCTTCTTCAACTCCGGCAGGAATGTCAATGCTGATCACCTCTTCTTTTCTTACCAAGCCATTTTCGTCAGATCCCGGGGGGCGCGTGTCCACCATTTCTCCACTTCCTTGGCAGGTAGGGCACACAGATGTAGTCTGCATTTGACCCAAAATTGTGTTTGTTACACGACTCACTTGTCCCGTCCCTCTGCAGGTGGTACAAGTCTTGAAAGTCGTTCCTTCAGCTGCTACGAGCTTATTGACTTTTATTTTTTTGGTCGTACCATTTAATATTTCAGCGAGGTCAAGTTTTACTTTAATTCGAAGGTTGGAGCCTTTTCTGCGTCGACGAGCTCCTCCACCAAATCCATTGCTGAAACCTCCTCCACCAAAAGCACCTCCGAAGATGTCGCCAAATTGGGAGAAGATATCGTCCATGCTCATTCCGCCGCCGAAACCTCCGCCACCTGCGGCGCCACCTACACCTTGGTGTCCGAATCTATCATAGCGCTGCCTTTTTTCAGGATTATTCAGCACCTCATATGCTTCGGCAGCCTCCTTAAATTTTATTTCGGCTTCCGCATTGTCGGGATTTCTATCTGGATGATATTTCAAGGCTAGCTTCCGGTAGGCCTTTTTCATTTCAACCTGAGTAGCACTCTTGGAAATGCCCAATACCTCGTAGTAATCTCTCTTCGCCATTTTCTGCGTTGTTCTTTTTGTTACTGTCCTACAACCACTTTGGCGTATCGAAGAACTTTATCATTGTAGAAATACCCTTTTTCAGCAACGTCAATCACCTTACCCTGCATGTCTTCTGATGGGGCTGGAATGTTCGTGATGGCTTCGTGATACTCGGTGTCAAAAGGCTGATTGATGGAATCCATCGCTTTCAATCCTTTGTTTTGAAGTAGGTGCAGCAATTTGTGGTGAATCAGCTTAAAGCCTTCTTTTAAAGCTTCTACGTCATTGTTGTTCTCATTTGAACTGATTGCGCGCTCGAAGTCGTCTACAACAGGTAATATATCGCCGGCAAAGTCTGCTCCCGCATTCTTCATCAAATCGAGTTTTTCCTTAGCTGTTCTTCGTCTGAAGTTTTCGAATTCAGAGTAAAGTCTCAGGTATTTGTCATTTACCGTGTCATACTTTTTCTGCAATTCCGTCATAGCTGCTTCATACTCGTTTTCCGTGCTTTCTCCGGAATTCGTCGAATTGCCATTCGAAGAATTCGCTTTATTTTCTTTTGCGGAAGCTTGCTCTTCGCCTTGGGCTTGAGTTTCCTCTATATCTTGACTTTCTACTTTATCTTTTTCTGACATTCGTAATCAATTTTTCATTTCTGCTTTGGCAAATAGCAGACCACTGTAGGGAAAGTGACAAATTGGCGTATAGTTAGCTATGCAATATTTCATCTGCCTCCATCTCACCGATTGCATGTCCTTTGGCTTTCTCAATTCCCGCATTTATTTCGAAGCCTAAGATCAAAACGATGGTATTGAGATATAGCCACAGCATGACGACTAGAACCGTTCCTACGGAGCCATAAAGCTTGTTGTAATTGCCAAAATTATTCACATACCAAGCAAATAGCGACGAGACAATGATGAGTCCCAACGTTGCAAAAGAAGCTCCGGCATTGATGGCCCTCCATTTTCCGCTGTGACCTGCGCGATAAAGCACTGAAATGGCAATTTCAAAAAGAACAATTACCAGAATCCACTTTGCAACTTCAAGAAAGAATACCACGACATCGCCTCCAATGATATCCAAGTCTTGAAGGTACTGGAACACGGGACCACTAATGGTAATAAGAATTACGCCAAGGACGATGGTAAGGCTGAAGACGAACAATAACCCGAAGGATCGGACATATTGCAGAACAATTCCGTGCGTTTTGTCCAGGTTGTAGCTGTGACTAAAACCGTCCAGCAATGCTTGAACCGCATTGGTGGAAAAGAAAAGCGTTAGCAAAAACGAGAGACTTATGAGGGTTTCCTGCTTCTTGTTTACCAAATCATCTAAGGTGCTCTCGACCAAACTGAAAGTATCGCCCGGCATGGCCCGATCGAGATAGATCATAATACTCTCCTGAAAATTGTCAATGGGTACAAACGGAATGACCGACAGAAATACGATGAGTAAAGGTGGAATAGCCAAGATAAAGCGAAAACATACGGCGGAAGCTCTGGTCGTAATTCTCCCTTCCATCAAGCCGATGAGAAAAAACTGCAATACTTGGTAAAGATTTAACCCACCAAAGCCCGGTAGCTTAATTCTTTTTAACGCAAACTTGGTCTTTCGAACCAGAGCCGATTCAAGGAAGCGGTTTTTCTTTTCTTCATACCATTCAGAAAGTGCAAAGCCCATGGGATGCGAAGGTAAAAAAGTGAGGGTAAAAGATTTTACTTAATATGCCTTTAAGCTGATGTCCAAACTACTGACGCTGTGTGTAAGCGCTCCCATTGATATAAAGTCAACACCACACTCGGCGTACTGTCGTACGTTTTCCATCGTGATTCCACCGCTGGCTTCTGTTTCGATTTCTTTGGGAATGATTGAAACTGCTGTCCTCAAATCCTCAAAACTGAAATTGTCCAGCATGATTCGGTCGATTAATCCTACCTTGAGGACTTCGTTTACTTCAGTTAAGTCTCTCGCTTCGATTTCTAACTTGATGTCGAGGCCGTGGTTTTTTCGGTAGTCATCAGCCATAGTTATCGCTGCTTCAATGCCGCCTGCATAGTCTATGTGATTATCCTTAATCATCATCATGTCATACAGTCCGAAGCGATGGTTTTCACCACCGCCGATTTGCACTGCGAGTTTTTCTAAAAAGCGGATTCCGGGAGTCGTTTTTCGAGTATCTAGAATTTTTGTGTCCAGTCCTGCTAATTTGTCAACTGTTTTTCGCGTAAGTGTGGCAATACCGCACATCCGCTGCACGCAGTTCAATGCCAATCTCTCTGCCATCAAAATACTTCTGGCTTTCCCACTCACAGTCATTACAACCGTTCCGGGCTCTACTGTTGTGCCATCTGCCAGTAAGGATTTCACTTGAAGATTGGGGTCAATGAAGTAGAAAATTTGCTCTGCTATACCGATGCCGGCAATGACGCCCTTCTCTTTGACAATCATCTTAGCTCTACCTACCGCTCCTTCCGGAATGCATGCTAAGCTGGTGTGATCGCCTTCACCAATGTCTTCTTGTACCGCATTGCGGATAAACTCATCTATGGTCATATAAAAGGGCCATTTCGTTATCACAAAGGTGAGAATATTTTGCCGATAAGACGACGCGGGTCAATCATCGTATCATTCAGCAATCGTTCGTTTCGATTAACTTTGCAGCAAAGTTTTAAAGCATGACTGAAGATCTAGTTTTTGATGTAGCTATTGTGGGTGGAGGAATAGTGGGGGCGGCAACTTTTTATAAAATGCAGCTTCGGCATCCTGACCTCAATATCGTATTGATAGAGAAGGAAAAGGAACTCGCAGATCACCAAACGGGAAATAATTCAGGAGTAATCCACTCCGGACTTTACTATAAGCCCGGAAGCCTTAAAGCAGAAAACTGTGTTAAAGGGCGAAAAGAACTTGTGGCTTTCGCCGAAGCGAACAACGTACCTCATGATGTTTGTGGAAAGGTTGTGGTAGCTGCTGATGAGAGCGAACTTCCCATGCTGGATAAGATTTTTGAAATTGGCAAACAAAACGGCATAGAGGGTATCGAGAAAATTACCGCAGAGCAAATCAAAGAACGTGAACCATTCTGTTTAGGAATTGCGGGTATTTGGGTTCCCGTAACAGGAATTATCGATTACCGCGCAGCGACCGCGAAAATGGTTGAACTGGCCTTGGCTACTAATCAAAGCTCTAAACTCGTTTTGGGTGAAGAGGTAACGGGTATCAACAAGGTAGAAGACTACGAGGAGGTGATAACATCCAAGTCGAAATACAAAGCCAAGTATTTGGTTTTCTGCGGAGGCTTACATGCTGACCGCTTGGCCAAGAAAGATCAAATTCATCTTAAGGAAAAAGTCGTTGGTTTTCGCGGAGATTACTACGAATTGACCGATCAGGCAAAGCATAAAATCAAGAATTTAATTTACCCGGTGCCCAATCCCGACTTTCCGTTTTTGGGAGTCCACTTTACCCGTATGACCAATGGTGAGATAGAATGTGGTCCCAATGCTGTGTTCACTTTCAAACGCGAGGGTTATGGTAAAACTGATTTTAGTTTACGTGATACTTTTGATGCCTTGACCTACGGTGGAACGTGGAAGCTCTTTTTCAAGAATATGAAGTTTGGAATTGATGAGTACCGACGTGCCTTTTCTAAAAAGCTTTTTCTCAAAACTCTTCAGCGCTTGGTGCCATCCCTCGAAATGGACGATTTAAAACCAGGGCGTTCAGGAGTGCGTGCGCTATTGCTGGGAACGGATGGAGATACCCGCGATGACTTTCGGATAGAGTATGGCAACAACAGTATTCATGTGCTGAATGCACCCTCTCCCGCTGCCACTGCTGCTTTGGCGATTGGCGGCCAGATATGTGATATGGCCGAAGAAAAGTTTGATTTGAAAAATGTGAATCAGCCCGCCTGAATCACCTTGTATTTTTCCAACAAAGTATCCCAATTCCACAGGAAAGTCTCCATGGCTTCTTTGAGCCGCTGAATAAAAATTGGATTCGGCGAATCCAAGGATTTGAAATATTTCTCCTGGTACTTATTAAGATCGTAACGACAGAACATCGTTCGAGCCATTGCGTTTGTGACGCTCTTACTCGGATGATTTTTACGCATCATCAGCTTTCTGGTCTCACTTACCATTTGAGCCAGTTTCATTTTGTCCGTTTCGTAAAGTGCGGCAAATTTCTCAAGAATGTACTGAGTGATTCGGCGATCTTGACCTGCTTCAAAGTAGCTTGGGATCGCCTGAAGGTTTCCAGCCAAAATGATAATGGTGAATGCAGCGCTATCCTCAGGATCTAAATCAGGAGGAGATAGAAATTCAGGTGAATCATTAATTAAGCCTATCACATCTTCAAAACCCTCATCGATCAATAGCTGCAATCCGTTAACGAAGATATTAGCTACTTTTTCTTCTGTAAGTTTTTTCTTCCCGAATAAGGTGATCATACAACTAAAACGGTTTTTTGATTCGAACCTATAATTAAACAAAATTAAAGGCAAAGAAGGGTAGATGTTAGGGGGTAGTCGATCCTATTATCAACAAAGTTTTCAACCTGAACCCGCGGTGAATTGCGACTTTGGTCACCTCCATTCCTTTAATCCTCTCTATCTTTGCGTCTTCTTATGGGATTAAAAGGAACAAAACTGTACTCCATTTTTACGTTTACCTGTCCGCGGTGTCAGGAAGGAAAGCTCTTTGAAACAAAAGCGACCTATGCCAACGGATTTACCAAGTTGAATAAGCGGTGCAAAGTATGTGGAGAGAATTTTGAACGTGAACCCGGCTTTTATTTCGGAGCGGCTTATGTGAGCTATGTACTGACGGTTGCCCTCTGGGTGGCCCTCTA
>CAZKXG010000021.1:16539-19808 GCA_964556465.1 uncultured Cryomorphaceae bacterium
CAACTTTGACTTTCGCTCCAAGGCCTGGAACGATAAACACAACTGGGAGTTCCCGCTGCAGGCCTTCCTGGAGTTCGATTTCTTCGATGATGGTTTCCTACTATTAATCTTGGGAATAATTCTCCTTGTGGCTCTTCTTCCTTTGCTGTATCGAGTCTCCAGAGCAATTTGGATTAACTTTTTCGTGAAGTATCGGGAGGACGCGATTGAATTCAATCGCGAAAAAGAGGCCGAAAAGATGTCGCGCCGAAGTAATATCGACTAACCGATTTATTGGAAAGTTTGCATTTGATGCAGCCTGTGGTATACTCCTTCTGCTTCAAGAAGATCTTCATGACTTCCCATTTCAGCGACATGTCCGCCTTCTAGAACCACAATTTTATCGGCGTGACGTATCGTTGAAAGACGATGGGCAATGACCAATGAAGTTCTATTTTTCATCAACTTGTTGATCGCGTCTTGAACCAACCGTTCCGACTCTGTATCCAGTGCTGAAGTGGCCTCATCCAAAATGAGGAATGGTGGATTTTTTAAAACAGCCCGCGCTATGCTAATGCGTTGTTTTTGTCCGCCGCTGAGCTTATTTCCTGAGTCGCCGACATTCGTGTCAAACCCATCTTCCAGTCGCTCGATAAATTCGTAAGCGTTGGCAATCTCAGCAGCCTGAATCAGTTCATCTCGAGTAGCGTTAGGTTTTGACATGAGGATATTATTCGCAATAGTATCGTTAAACAGAATGGATTCTTGCGATACAACGCCAAACATACCTCTGAGCTGAGTAAGTGGAATATTGCGGATGTCTATTCCGTCAATGCTGATCATTCCTTCAGTTACGTCGTAAAAACGTGGAACTAAGTTGGCCAACGTGCTCTTTCCTCCTCCTGAAGGGCCTACCAAAGCTACCGTCTCACCTTTCTTGATTTCCAGATTTACGCCGCTCAAAACTTTCTCGCTCCCGTATTGAAAGCCAACATTTTCAAGGATGACGTCCTCTTTGAATTCAGGATGATCTACCGGGTTTTCGGGCTCTTGAATTTTTTCTTCGGCATCCAATACGTCATTAATCCGCTCCACGGAGGCAAGTCCTTTCTGAATCTTGAAATAAGCCTGGCTGAAGGACTTCGCTGGTGTAATAATTTGCGAAAAGATAAGAATGAAGGTTATGAAAAATTCTCCTGTAAACCCGTTATCTCCTGCATCTAAAACCAGTTGACCGCCATAGTAGATAAGGATGGCCAAGGTGATGGAGCTAAGAATTTCGGTTAAGGGACTACCCAAATAGTGCTTCCGAAACAGCTTCACCATTAGCGTGAAAAACTCTTGATTTTTTCGGTCAAAGCGTGTTTGTGTTGCCTCTTGTGCATTGAATGCTTGGATAACCCGCAATCCGCCGAGCGACTCTTCAAAAACGGAAAGCACCTCTCCCAATTTCGATTGACCGCTTTTTGCTGCTCCCTTGAGTTTTCGGCCAATGATGGAAATGAGGATTCCGCTGATTGGTAATAGCACTAACACAAATAGTGTGAGCTTCCAACTCATGAAGAACATGGTTGCGAGGTAGGTAATGATCAGAATGGGATCGCGAAAGACCATCTCCATCGAAGAGATGATTGAATTCTCGATTTCATTCACATCAGAGGTTACCCTCGAAATGATATCTCCTTTTCGCTCTTCGCTGTAATAACCGAGGTGTAACTTCAGAATTTTTCGGTGCATGGCTTCCCTAACATCTCTGATCACTCCGATGCGAATGGGGGCCAGAAAATACATGGTCATGAATCGAGTGACATTCTTCAGAAAGAAGATTACCACGATGAAGATGCAAAAGTAAACCAGAGCTGATTCAGGCCCATTTTTCAGAATGAACGCGCTAATTTGGTAATCGGCATACTGCAAAAACTGAGAAGATGTAAAACCGAAGGCAGGTTCTGTCTCGGGAAGTGTGAGCTCTTCTGAACTGAAGAGGATGGTCAGAAAAGGTGCGACTGCCGCAAGTGAAAACAGCGAAAATATGGTAGCCAATACGTTGAAAAACAAGTTCCCGACTACCTCGGACTTGTAATTTTTTAGAAGCTTCAGTATTTGAACGAATCCTTTCATTCTTGCACCAGTTGGATGCCCAAATAATTAAAAGGTGTGATTTCCTTTAATTCGTTTTTCACCTTGTCGTTTACCTTCAGTCTTTCTATGAAAGCATGCAAGCTTTCTCGATTGATCACTTCATTTGTTCGCGTAAGGTCTCTCAAAGCTTCGTAAGGCTTTTCATAGCCCTCGCGTCGCAAGATTGTTTGAATGGCCTCTGCCGCTACACTCCAATTTTGGTCTAAATCGGCTAGAAAGGCTTCTTCATTCAAAAGCAGCTTTCCTAATCCTTTCTTCAAAGAATGCAAGGCCACCAGGCTATAACCAAAAGGCATTCCGATATTTCTCAAAACAGTACTATCGGTCAAGTCGCGCTGGAGTCGGGATATGGGGAGTTTTGCAGACAAGTGTTCCAAAACGGCATTGGCCAGTCCTAGATTGCCCTCGGCATTTTCGAAGTCAATTGGGTTGACTTTATGCGGCATCGCCGATGATCCTACTTCACCCTTTTTGATCGATTGTTTAAAATAGTCTAGGGAAACATACTGCCAGATGTCCCGGCATAAATCAATGAGTATGGTATTGATTCGCTTAAAAGCATCAAACCGAGCTGCCAGTTGATCGTAGTGCTCAATCTGAGTAGTGGTTTGAAGTCGCTCAATTCCCAATTGATTCGCGAGAAAGTCATTCGAAAACTTCACCCAATCAATTTCAGGAAATGCTACAAAGTGAGCATTAAAGTTTCCCGTGGCGCCTCCGAACTTCCCGCAAACGGGGATGTTTTTTAACCCCTCGGCTTGCCTTCTCAATCGTTCTACAAAAACCTGAATCTCTTTTCCCAGTCGGGTCGGAGAGGCGGGTTGGCCATGAGTACGAGCCAGCATGGGTACATCTTTCCAGTCAATGGCTCTTTGGGAAAGAATGTCGCATACTTCCTCATAAAGCGGAAACCAAACATCATCAAAGCATTCTTTGATCGAAATAGGAACGGACGTGTTATTGATGTCTTGTGACGTGAGTCCGAAGTGGATGAACTCGTTGTACTTCTCTAGCCCTAACTTTTCAAATGACTCTTTTATGAAATACTCCACGGCTTTCACGTCGTGGTTTGTCACCCGTTCAAAGTCTTTTACTTTTTCGGCATCGGCTTCAGTAAAGTCCTGGTAGATTTTTCTGATCTCACCTTC
>CAZKXG010000021.1:19859-23077 GCA_964556465.1 uncultured Cryomorphaceae bacterium
TGGAATGAGGCTCGATGTCTTAGATGCGTATCTCCCATCGATGGGGGAGATGGCCGTAATGCTCATGTCGTTTGTATATGGAAAGCGCAAAAATCCACATTTTTTGGCAAACCAAAAAGTGCAGCTTCTTTTGTCCAACAGCTACGAAAAATGTATGTTCGTATTAAACCTGATCCCATGGATATTGCACTTGCCATTTTAAGTGGCTTGTTTCTTTTAATCGGATTGCTTGGAGCAGTACTGCCCATTCTGCCCGGGCCGATTATTTCTTGGGTTGGAATTTTGATTCTGCATTTCACAGAGTATGCGGAGTACTCTACCACTTTTTTAGTCGCTACGGCAGCGATCGTTGCCGTCATTACGGTGTTAGATTATTTTATTCCCATCTGGGGAACCAAAAAATTCGGGGGAACCAAAGCAGGGGTTACGGGCTCTACCGTTGGCTTGGTCGTAGGGCTCTTCTTTCCACCGTTGGGATTGATCATCGGCCCCTTCGCAGGTGCTTTGATTGGAGAAATACTCGCTAACCGAAAAGAATTTAAGAAGGCATTGAAAAGCGCCACCGGCTCTTTCTTGGGATTTCTGCTGGGGACAGGCCTGAAACTAATTTATTGCGGGGTCATGATTTACTATTTCTTCGAAGCGGTGCTTGCCTAGCGCAGAGAATAGGGCTTCCAATCCCTCTCATTGAGCATGATGCCCAAATTCTCGTGAAAGTCTTTTAGCGCTTTAGGAACTCCCATTCTGGCCTTTACTCTGTGAGACTCATCGTTGAGCTGAATTTGAGAAATCGTCGATGGGAGGTCTGTAACCCTGGGGTCGTTGTATTCTGAATCTAAATTAAAGTAGTCGATGGAGCTTGCCATGTCATAAATCTTTTCCAGATCAGCTTCACTGAAACGGTATGAGTAAAGCCCCATTTTTTCGGCAAAGTTCAAACCTTCATAAGTGGCGAAGCCGCTTTGATATACGTTGATTTTAAAAACAGGACATCTTCCGAAACAAGGGGTTTTTTCAAAGTGAACAGCTAAGGAATCTTTTGGGGCAGGGGGGTCCATAATCACCACTACAGTATCGGGCACGCTGGCTACTTCAGCGGAAGCCGCTTCTTTTTTTGAATTGCAGCCTACTCCAAAAAGGAGAACGAAAAAGAAAAGAATAGAATACCTCATTGGTTCGGATTGATGCCTCGTTGTTTTGCCATCTCTTCCAATTTCTTTTGAAAACGAGACTTGCCTTTGTTGGCTTTTTTCTTCTTGTTCTCTTGAATTTTAGCGTGGATCTTGTCCTCGTCAATAAAGAAATTTTTGATCACCAACATTTGTGCAATGGAGAACATATTGGCCAAGAAATAATAATAACTCAGACCCGAAGCAAAACTATTGAAGAAGAAAAGCATCATGAACGGGAATATGTACATGATCACCTTCATATTTGGCATCCCGGGCTGGTTCTGCTGGGGCATCTGGTTGGTATTGTATATCGTGTAGAAGAACATACTCACCGCCATCAGAATGGTGAAAAGACTCACATGATCGCCATAGGCAGGAATGGTAAAAGGCAAGGTGTAAATACTGTCATATGCAGAAAGGTCATCAGCCCAAAGAAATGGTTCATGACGCAGCTGGATGCTCGATGGAAAGAACCTGAACATAGCATACAGTATCGGCATCTGAATAATCATTGGGATACAACCTGAGAATGGATTTACTCCCGTTTTCCGGTACAAGTCCATTGTGGCTTGCTGCTTTTTCATCGGGTCAGCATCTTTAAATTTCTCGTTGATTTCGTCCACCTCTGGCTTTATGACGCGCATCTTAGCGCTGCTCAGATAGTTTTTGAAAGTCAATGGAGAAAGCACCAATTTGATGATGATGGTCAAAATCAAGATGTTGATACCAAAAGAAAGTCCGGTACCTTCAAGCCAATCGAAAATGGGAATAACGACCCACTTGTTTACCCATCCGAAGATGCCCCAACCAAGGTTGATGACTTTGTCGAGCTCCATTCCATATTCTTTCAGAACCTTGTAATCATTGGGGCCCATGTAGAGTTGTGCGGAAAATACGGTAGAGGCAGCAGTAGGGTCGACAGGGAATTCAACATGATAGAATTGAGTAAAATCAGTAACCTCTTCTTCAAAAGGTTTGCTTTCCATGCTCACACCTTGATTGAAAGTTCCATTGGCGATAAGAATGGCCGAAAAGAAATGCTGCTTAAAGGCTACCCATTGAAGTTTCTCATCATCAATTACGTCATCGTCGTCACCTGTTTCAGAAAGGTAATCGCGACCTGAGCCTTCAGCTTTGTAAAAGATGGTAGAATTATTTCGTTCAATTTCGATTCCTTTCTCATTGTGTCGGGCAGTCATTTCCCAAACCAATTTAGGCGAAGTTACAATGCCATCCACATCGTAAAAACGTGTTTCCATCCCGATGTCGTAGGCGTTTCCGGAAATGGTATAGATGTTTTCAATCTTTCGTCCACCTTCCATCTCAAGTGTAAAGGTGATTTGATCCGAGTCTTCTCCGCTAATTGTTTTACTCCTTTCATCTGTGGTGAAAAAGAAGTTGGAGCTGTTCAAGTTTCCCAGAGAAGGATAGGTGAATTCATAGCCCATTTTTGCTGTCTCTTGATCAAAGAGAATGAGCGGCATCGAGTCGTATGTGGTATACTCGAGCAAATTGGCCTTTACAGGTACACCACCTTTGTTACTAAAGGTAATTTCCAAGAAGTCAGTTGTGATTGTAATCTCTTTATTTTCTCCCTCTGAAGCCGCGGCCAAAACTCCATAGCGCGCTTTCAGCTCGGCTCCAACTTCTGCCTTACTTGCAGAATCCAGAACTACGGTATCGCTTACTATTTCATTTTCGATAAAGGCCGAGGCCTCTGCTTCGTTAACTGCATCTGCTTCTGCTTGAAGCGCTGCTACACTATCGATGGCTCTTTGTTGAGCTGCTATTTCCTCATCACTTGGTTTAGTAAACAAGGAGTAGCCAACCAATAAAATAGCGATCAATACCAATCCGATTACGGAATTCTTATCCATTCAAAATAATTTAAGGCGACAAAGATAACCCCTTAAGCGGAGGTGGCAAGAGAAAGAAAGTTAAGGGATTAAAGGATTCAGGCTTTCGCCAAAATCTTTTTTGATTCTACTGCAGCTTTTACAAAGCCTACAAAGAGTGGGTGCGGCTCAGCAACGGTACTCTTGTATT
>CAZKXG010000021.1:23087-27498 GCA_964556465.1 uncultured Cryomorphaceae bacterium
GATGAAACTGTACACCAACAAACCACGGGTGCTCGGGTATCTCAACGATTTCTACCAATCCACTATCCGGATTCATCCCTGAAGCAATCATACCGTGCTTTTCAAAATCTTCAAGGTACTTATTATTGAACTCATATCTATGTCTGTGACGTTCTGATATGCGCTCTTTCCCATAAATCATGTGAGCCTTTGAGCCAGGCTTTAATTTGCAATCATAAGCTCCCAAGCGCATGGTGCCGCCTTTGGTGTCGAGGTCTTTTTGCTCATCCATTAGGTCGATAACGGGATCGCCTGCATTCTCATTAATTTCAGTTGTATTGGCATTCTTAAGTCCAAGAACGTTTCTGGCAAATTCGATCACTGCGCATTGCATCCCAAGGCAAATTCCCAAGAAAGGTAGTCCGCTTTCACGTGCATAACGAATGGCTTCAATTTTACCGTCAATTCCTCGCTCTCCAAATCCAGGTGCTACTAAAAGACCTTGAAGTCCTGACAGTTGATCTGCTACATTATCTTTAGTGATTCCTTCGCTATGAAGCCAAACCAGTTCAACCTTAGCGCCATTTTCGGCACCAGCGTGGATGAATGATTCAACGATGGATTTGTAGGCATCTTTAAGTTCGATGTACTTTCCAACCAGTCCAATCTTCACTGAATTAGTCGGATTCTTGTGTTGTCTTAAGAATCGACGCCAATGTGTGAGATCAGCTCCTTTGGGATCGGTTGAAAGACCCAATTTTTCCATTACTACCCTATCGAGTTCTTCTTCTTCCATCAGAATCGGAACATCGTAAATGGTTTTGGCATCAATGGATTCTATAACGGCATTAGGACCAACGTTGCAGAACTGTGCAATCTTTTGACGCAAGTCATCTGCCAACTCGTGTTCGGTTCTGCAAACAAGAATATCAGGTTGAACTCCGAGCTCTAACAGGGCTTTCACGCTGTGCTGCGTAGGTTTAGTTTTCAGTTCTCCGGCTGCTGCTAAATAGGGGACAAGGGTGAGGTGCACCACTACACAATCATTTCCCATTTGCCACTTGAGTTGCCTTACTGCCTCTACGTATGGAAGGGATTCAATATCTCCGACTGTTCCACCTATCTCAGTAATCACGAAGTCGTAGTCATTCTCGTTTCCTAGAATCTGGATGCAGCGCTTGATTTCATCAGTAATGTGAGGGATCACTTGAACGGTCTTGCCCAGGAAGTCTCCTCTTCTTTCGCGGTTGATTACGTTTTGGTAAATTCTACCTGTTGTGATATTGTTTGCCTGAGAAGTATTAATGTTCAAAAACCGTTCGTAATGTCCCAGGTCAAGATCAGTCTCGGCGCCGTCTTCTGTTACGAAACACTCTCCGTGTTCGTATGGATTGAGGGTTCCCGGGTCAATGTTGATGTAGGGGTCGAGCTTTTGAATGGTAACGGAATAGCCTCTGCCCTGAAGCAACTTGGCCAAAGAGGCTGAAATAATTCCTTTCCCTAAAGATGAAGTAACCCCGCCAGTTACAAAGATGTATTTGGTCTTTTGACCCATGATCGCCGTGATTTAAGAAGTGTAACTACGGGAAACAAAAGTAATATAATTGAGCAGGTCTCAAGGATTAGATTCTGCTCAATTTCAAAAACTTTTATGAGGCAGATCGCAATACTATATCCGCTCGAAATCTTTAGAAAGAATAGAGCACTCCGAAACTTGGAAGAATAGGAAGCTGATTTACACGCTCGCCTGTCACACGGTCTACAAAGAAAATATTCTCACGATCGTACGTGTTTGTTACGCTGAAGCTTGTTTCCAAAGACGAATTCTCAGAAAACTTAAATGTTTTTTTCAAAGTAAGATCCAATCTGTGGTAATCCGGCAGTCTGCCTTCATTCAAGCCTGCGTATTGAATTTGAGCTTCGTCACTATTGGTCTGAGTAATATCAGTGTTCAATCCGTTTATTAAGTTTTCTTGAAGGTAGAAACCTTGGTTTTGTGTAAATGGAAAACCACTTCCGTAGTTCCATCTTCCATTGACTTCCCAATCGAGTCCTTTTCCGAATCGGTAAGAAGCAACTAGGTTGACATTGTAATTTCTGTCAAAAACAGGATCGTACTTTCGCACTCCATCCCATCTGTCCACATTGGCAGCAGAAAAGACTGTCCAGATGTAAACTTTTCGGCTTTCATAACCAATGGTTAAGTCTAGTCCTACTGCTGTTCCTGTTTCTACAATAAAGTCGTTTTTCAGGATGTCGGGCACGGTAGGATCTTGGGTTCTGCTGCTGTATATTTTGTTTCTATTGATATTCGTTAGCTGTGTAAAATCTTTGAAGTATCCTTCCAAGTTTACTGAGATCCTATTCGTAACGTCGTACTCAATACCCGCGATATAGTGAATAGCCGTTTGCAATGGATTTTTGACTTCTCTGGTACTTCCATCTTCGAGGGTGATTTCATCCTGAAGATCTTCAGGCCCTACTAAGAAACCATAAAAAAGGTTGACTACGTCACGGTCCGAGTTTGCTGAAATGATGTTTTGCGAAAACATTCCGAATGCTGCTTTTAAGCGCAGATTTTCAGTCAAATTGTATTTTACCCCAAGCCTTGGTTCTGGTCTGAGAGTCCTGATGGAAGCATAGTATTGCAACCTGAATCCAGCATCTAGAATTAAGTTGTTGATCTTTTTCTTGTAAGTTACGTACCCTGCCAGTTCCGTGTTGTTGTCGTTCTGTTCTATTCTCTGTCCCAAAGGATTAAAAAACGAGAGCTCCGTCCCGAATCCCGAGATGTCTATTCCGTATTTCAATGCGTCATCACCAAAGAAATATTTAAAATCGAGGAATAAGTTAAAGCTGTTTACTGAACTTGTTCTGGGCTGAAGTAGTACTTCTTCCGTACCGTCTGAAGTAGGGTTGGTAGGTCCTGTACTTTCTTCTAAAGTGATTTCATAACTACTGAAATTTAGCCCTCCTTCCAATAAGGCGGCCGTAGAGCTTGGAACCAATATGAAGTCGGCACCTCCACCGAATGAGTTCCAGTTCAGATTGCTGGTTTCCTGAAACTGCACTTCGTCATTAAAGCTGAAGCCGAATAGGTTAAATTTACTTCCATTGGAAGTATTGAAAGAGATCTTTCCGTAAAGGTCGGTAAAGCTAAAAGGTAGGCCATCCTCGTCTATGTAACCGTACAGCAATTTTGATGACTCATCCAAATAGGAGTGTTTTGCCGAAAGCAAAAAAGAGGAAGAAGCCTTCCCGTCATTGGTTTGCTTCTTAAGTGGCCCTTCAAAGAGTGCGTTGGCTGCAAATGTGCTAAAACCTACTTTTCCTGAGTACCTTCTTTTATTTCCATCGCGGGTGGTGATATCCATAATAGACGAAATTCTACCCCCGTATTCAGCGCCAAAACCGCCGGTATAGATGTCGGCATTCTTGATTACTTCTGTATCAAAAACCGAAAACAACCCGATACTGTGAAAAGGGTTAAATATCGTTGCCCCGTCCAAAAGTACTTTGTTTTGAATGGGCGATCCACCTCGTATATAGAGTTGACCTCCTTGGTCTCCCGTGAAGATGACACCTGGCAGCACCTGAAGGTATTGGGCTAGATCTGCCGTAGCACCAATCGTCGGAATCTGTTTGATTTGCTTCGGAGTAGCTTTCGTAACCGACATGGTAACGTTCGTTTGCCGTTCCTGCTTTTCAGCAGAAATTTCTACCGTTTGCATTTGAACGCTGGACTTAGAGAGGAAAAGCTTCTCGGTGAGGATCTCTCCGGCTAAAACGCCTATTTGCTTGGAAAGCGTATCGTAACCCAAATACGTAACCATGAGTGTGTACTGTCCTTCAGGAACCTGCGTAATGGAAAAATATCCGTTGACATCCGTCGCAGCTCCTATTGATGTACCCTTGAGGTAAACATTGGTGAATATCACCGCCTCACCCGTTTCTTCTTCGTATACAAATCCACGAACAGTTCCGTTCTGTGCTTGGGCGAAGAGAGAGACAAAGGCAAAAATCAGGAGAAAAGAAAATCTGGTGGGATTCAACATTCGGGTGGTTTTTCTTAAAGTCGGCAAATGTAAACAATGTAAGCCTTGATTTCAGTCAGGCAGTAAGTCTGAAATAGTCAGTATTGGATTCCAAGGTTAAAAGGTTCAATCAGACCCTCAGAATTCTAGCGACCATCTCATTCATGAGTTCCTTGTGGCGAGCCGTTGAATTTCCAAGTCCTTTCATTTTCAAGTCAATGTCATGTAGAATCTCCATCACCTTCATTAGCTTGACTCTGGGGTAATTAACAGCAGCTTGCCTGTAATCCTTCACAAAGTATGGGTTTACCCCCATTGCTCTTGCCAGTTTTTGTGGATCGGCATGATTTTCGGCTCTATGGTAGCGTATGAGTTGAGAAAAGTACCGATACAGTCCA
>CAZKXG010000022.1:0-2157 GCA_964556465.1 uncultured Cryomorphaceae bacterium
GCTCCCAGTGCGGTGAAATTCGCTCAAAATAATCGTACGCGGCCATGCCCGATACATCCATCAAGCCCATATCTTCATCTTTAAATTCTTGAATCTCTTCTTCTGAATATGCTATACGGCCAAAAACTCGCTCATAATTCTCCTGATATTCGTCAATCATTTGTCCCGTTGAGGAATCGTAGAATCGCCAGAGAAGTGACATACTCACCTCACTTTCCTTGGAAAACTCAGGTACCTGAGTTGGCATACCGCTACCATCGGTCACCGAAACTACGCTCACCGATCCCGAAGTGCGGATAACCATATTGTGACCGTCAAGACATAAGATTCCATCTAAATCATAAATTTTGGAAAGGCTCTCTATGTCAGCTTCGCTGAGAGGTTTTGTAGCGAATTCTTCGTCATTTACTTCTGCATCGTCAATTTCAATTTCTACGAATTTGAATCGCCCCATCTTTTCACAAAGCTTCTTTAAATTTTCGATGGTCATATTGGCAGACTTGTAGGGAATGTTCTCCAATTCGCCATAGGGGATTCCATTGGTGTAAACAGAACAAACTGTTTTTTGCGTTGTACTTCTTTGAGCCACACCCACTACATAGGTAGATGACGGCACATATCGATTGGAAGGTTTGATAAACTCGGTATAGTGGTAGGTAGTATTGCAACCGCCAAGTAAGATTAAGAGGAAAACGACGTTAGTCAATAGAATTTTCTGCATGAGCTCAAAATTAAGAATAGAAGGGATTCAAAGTTTGTTTTGTTTATTTTTGCCGCGAATGAAAAATTTCCTTTGCCTTACTGCACTTGTATCGGCTGCTGCAATTTTTAGTGCATGCAGCAAGAATTGCGATGATCCCGACGTTCAAGCCATCAATGCACTCTACTTTGAGCTTGACCAAAGTTCCGATGGTTTTTCCGATGAGGCACTGGATGAGATATTCATCGTTCGTTTCATTCCGTTTAGTGAACCACTGCTAGCCGATACTGTATTTTTGAATGGAAATTACCCTTCGGGAAGAGGGCGGTTTTACATCAATGATGAATATCCTTTTGTTAACCGCCAGTCCCCTTACTTCACTATATATGGCTATACGATTGTTGATCCCACAACAAGTTATGGAGGTGTTATAGAAAATATTGAGCTGCAAGGCGAATACGACGGAGATTGTGATTACAACAATATTTCCAAACGATTCACCTTCAATAACGACACGGTAAATATGGGTGGAACTCAAGACTTTTATCTCGTTACACCTTAAGCCCTTAGGCTGTTCAGATACACATCTTCCTAACTTTCGACGGTTTTAATCATTACATTTGCCGCCTTAAAACCACTGAAAATTTAACCAAATGAAAGAAGTATATATTGTTTCTGCCGTGCGAACTCCGATAGGAAGTTTTAACGGTAGTCTCTCATCTGTAAGCGCCACAAAACTTGGCTCAACTGCAATAAAAGGCGCACTTTCAAAAATCAACCTTTCCCCTTCTGAAGTAGACGAAGTACTGATGGGTTCTGTCCTTCAAGCAGGTTTGGGTCAGGCTCCTGCCCGACAAGCGGCAATGTTTGCCGACATCGGTGACCAGGTACCCTGCACAACTGTGAACAAGGTCTGCGCTTCAGGTATGAAAGCTATTTCACAAGGTGCTCAAGCTATCATGCTCGGTGATGCCGATGTAATAGTAGCAGGTGGAATGGAAAACATGAGTCGTGTACCACACTACCTTCCGGGTTCACGAATGGGAACTAAACTAGGCAACATTACTATGTTGGACGGAATGGTGTTCGATGGCCTCACGGATGTTTACGACCAAAAGCATATGGGTACTTGCGGTGACCTTTGCGCAAAGGAATACAACATCAGTCGTGAAGATCAAGACAGCTTTGCTATCGAATCATACGAGCGTTCTGCTAAAGCCTGGAAAGAAGGAAGGTTTAGCGACGAAGTTGTTCCCGTTTCTGTACCTCAGAGAAAAGGAGATCCGATTGTAATTGCCGAAGACGAAGAGTTCAAGAATGTAAGAATGGACAAAATTCCTGCCTTGCGTCCGGTATTTACCAAAGATGGAACAGTAACCGCAGCAAATGCCTCAACTTTGAACGATGGAGCAGCAGCGGTGATTTTGATGAGCAAAGAAAAAGCGGAAGCTTTAGGC
>CAZKXG010000022.1:2169-2687 GCA_964556465.1 uncultured Cryomorphaceae bacterium
AAAATTGTAAGCTATGCTGATGCAGCTCGTGAGCCTCAATGGTTTACCATGGCTCCTTCTAAGGCTATACCTAAAGCGTTGAAAAAAGCGGGATTGGAAAAATCTGACATCGACTTTTGGGAACTGAACGAAGCATTCTCGGTAGTGGCATTGGCCAATATTAAGGAACTTGGGCTAGACCCTGAGAAGGTAGATGTAAATGGTGGGGCTGTTTCTTTGGGACACCCACTAGGCTGTTCGGGAGCGCGAATCATTGTGACGCTTTTGAACGTCTTGAAACAAAACAATGCCAAGCGCGGCTGCGCAGGAATATGCAACGGTGGCGGTGGAGCTTCAGCGATGGTAATTGAGCTGGTAGACTAGTCATACCGAAACAAATAGAACAAAAAAGGGCGGCCAATTGGCCGCCTTTTTTTGTCTACCCGCCAGAGCTTGGTGGCGGGTAAGTTAAAAAATTTATTCTACACCTTGAGGGGGGTGCATTAATGGCAAAAGCAGCTGGTTTTGACAACGAGAAG
>CAZKXG010000022.1:2697-5760 GCA_964556465.1 uncultured Cryomorphaceae bacterium
GCTTCTAATGGTACCGTCTTCTCCTTCACTATGCGGCCCTGAAGATCAAAGAATGTAATCGTATACATTCCACCTTCGTCAAGTGTCAAAGCCACGTTGATTTCAGTGTTGGCAGGGTTGGGATAGAGAGCTAGCCCTGTTCCATTTTCATTCAAACCTTTAGCAGGAACATTCCAACCGAAGAAATCAAATTCTGACCAGGCGCCTATGACTGAAGTGGTGCAACCACATCGGACTCTCCATCGGTATGTTTCACCATTCTGAAGTTGATTTTGAGGAGCAAAAAATGAGCTCACATTGTCCTCAAAAACGGTGAATGAAGCTAAGCCTGAAGATGAAGCTAAACCAGCCTGTACTTGACAACCAATAGATCCGACAATAGGATCCCATTGCAGTGCGACTCCTGAGGCTTGCACATCGGTGGTGAGATTTTGTACCACAGGATAAGGCTGTACACATGGCACAGAGCCACCACCATCAATACAAAAAGTATGTGTGGCAAAGTCACCATAATCCGCTTCCGGCGCGTTCATTTCAACGAGAACCGTCCCATCATCACCTAGTATTTCATAATCTCCATCAATACCGCAGCTAGTGTAAGATGCCCCACTCATACCATCTCCAAATGAATCGAAAATTGTGAATGTATAACAGCCTTCTGCCAAGCAGAAAATTTCAGAAACCGTTGTACCGTCAGCATTTCCGGGATACCCGTCTCCGGTGGCCAAAACATTGCCGGTCGCATCACTCACCAATTCCCAGCTCACCTCATTCGGCCAGCAGTCAAAAGTTAAATCCAATTGAGCTGAGCTTGCGTCGATTGCCGCTTCGAGGCTTGAAGCTCCCGAATTGTTAGAGGCATTCTCATCTACTCCTCCGTTCGGGTTTGACACTGTAACTTCATAACTGTAAACCCCTGATTCACTAATGCTCAAAACAGGCAGGCTCACAGACTCAGTAGAGCCTGAAGCTAAACTGCCCGCCCACTGGATTGATCCCAGTGAAGAGCCATTAAGTGAATAGGCTATGGTAACAGAGTTAAGTGTAGTAATACCTGCATTCCTAATTTGAACGGAAGGGCTGAAAGTCTCCTGATTGCAGAAAAACCCTGAAACACCTTCTATTGACTGTACAGCCGCATCGAGGTTCGCAGTTGGTTCATTGGGGTTGTACCCGTCAAGTGTTATTGGGTTTAAACCGAGTGGGTCAAGCCAATTGCTGAGTTGATTTGAAGCGCTTCCTCCGTTGTCCCAAGAAACATCGAAGCGGCCGTAGTAATCATACGTTCCGTTGTTTACTGTTCCTGAGCAAGCCGCCAGTCCGCCATATAGCTGACCAACGATTCTTTTGTTTTGATCGAAAATAGGTGACCCTGAAGAACCAGGCTCAGTTACACCCCACTCCCATTCGTTGATCCACCATACTTGAGCACCGGCTGCAGTGTCATAAAAAGGTGAATCTTCTTCACGGCAAATTTTCTTAACATCTCCACTAGGATGGTGGATTCCCGTAATCTCTGTAGGAATATTCCCACTATTGTCCCATCCGGCGAAGTAGACGTTGTAAGAATTAGGAATCGGACTGTTTAGCTCCCAAAGGGCAACATCGGATCCAGAATTATTAGCGCGTAAAGTAGCTCCATTTATTTGGGCTGTTGTGGGGCCATTACTGCTATTCGCCGTCGTAGCACAGCTCGTGGTTGCCGACTCATAACCAAACAGGAATGATCTACCTCCACCTCCAGAAGTACCGCAGTGATTCGCTGAAAGGAAATAAGGTGTGCCGTCATTGGCTGTATTATTTACTAAGGCGCCACTGCAAATACCTGAACCATTTACCAGAATTATCGCAACAGAGGCTATAGCCTCATCCCACTCTCCCGGAGTACCGAAAGGGTTTCCCGGCAACTGAGAGCATCCCGTATCATAGTTACAAGCTCCACTGTCGTTCAAGCCTTTTGCAGTGCCGTGTAATGCTTCGACGAAGTGTTGAGCAACTTGGCGGTACCCCTGAATTACATGTCCGATCGTGAGTTTTGAATCATAAGTGGAACCTGTAGGCTTAAAATAACTCACTACAATTTTTGTTGCCGGAATGGGCAATGTAGAAAGTAAGAGGTCAGGTTGATTGTTTGCAGAAGTGTAAGCTCCATCATAAAACTTTCCTTCACTATCAAATACGTGAACATACTCGCCCGGACCAAGGTCAAACTCTTGGAAAAAGACATTCATCGTCAACGCGTCTTTAGAGATGAATTCTACCTGATATATTTCCCCTTCGGGAGTTGAAGTAATGGTAGCAGACTGCAATAAATCAAGGTTGACGATGTGCTCGTGACCAAATCGATAAGGACCAACCTTATTGGCCATGTTAACGGCATCCTCAGATTTTAATTGATCAACGTCCACCTTAGCCAGTGGCACTTTATCTATTTGTAATGGTGTTTTGGATTGCCACCCAAATGGCTCTCCTACATCTGTAGTCTGTGCATAAGTAGTGTCGGGAAAGCTAGTAGCCGCAAGGAGTAACAATGCGATTCCCGCTTTAGTCAAGATATTATATCTCATATTTATATATTATTGGATGATTAGTTTTGTCTGGAACACTCTGTTTTCCCATTGGGTCGTCAAAACGTAAAGTCCTGATTTGTAATCGCTCAAATCAAGTTGAAGTATATTGACACCTTTTGACAAAGCGATATTTTGCTGAAGGACTAGCTTGCCTGTAATATCGAAAAGCGATATTACCCCATTTGAGGATTCATTTGAATTCAGAAATAGTTGGGTAAATCCATTGGTTGGGTTAGGCGCTATAACAACCTCTTGGCCTGAATCTATATGGGTAGATGAAGTCCTGGCCTCAAGCGCCGAAGCAAGTGAAAACTGATCATATGCACTCCAAGGGCCGGCAATTAAAGGATTGTTGGAACAACCGCACCTTACCCTCCACTGGTAGTTTTGACCTGCTTGTAAGCTATTGTTTCCCACAAAGTACTGTGATGCCTCAGGCTGGCCGACAGTGATGGAAGCGTTTCCTCCGCCTATCACTCCTCCTTGAATTTGA
>CAZKXG010000022.1:5770-8728 GCA_964556465.1 uncultured Cryomorphaceae bacterium
AATTTTACCCTGTTTCTAATTTGCTGATCACGCTCCATTACAAGGTTCAATCCTTGAATTTGACAGCCTATCGATCCGATAATCGGATTCCATTGTAAGAGTACACCACCGCTCTGAACGGTAGAACTTAGTCCTGTAACCTCGGGGTATGGTTGGGCACAAGGAGGAACTCCTGTTCCATCTATGCAAAAAGTATGAGTGGCCTGAGAACCATAGTCCGCAGCACCCATCTCAAAGAGTATCTCACCGTCAGGACCGATCATTTCGTAATCTCCATCTACTCCGCAAGAACTGTAAGAAGCTCCACTCATACCATCTCCGAAAGAGTCAAAGATGTTGAAAGTGTAACAACCGGAATCAAGACATTCAGACCATGTGTTGAGCGTCTCATCAGGATAGTCGCCTTGTCCAATAGACGCGACTACATTTCCTTGATCATCGGAAATTTCCCAGCTCACTTCATTACCCCAACAATCGGTAAGGACAGAAAGTGTTACCTCTGTGCAAGGAAATTGACAAGAGCCGTCATCAACATCTGCATTGGGATTGTAATTGAGTGCTGAAGGGTCAGTACAGCCTGCTACCAGACTTGAGCAATCGCTCGTGGTGATTGATTGAGATTCAGACGTTCCGTCCGAAGCAGTGTAGTAAATATTGTAAGTCGTATTTGAATTGAGTCCGTCGATTTCAAAACTTGACGAATTGGACAAAGCTCCCGAAGCTAAACCAATACAGTTTAAAGCACCACCTTGAGGCTGGTAGCACAATGTTTCTGCATTGCAAAAGTCTGAATCAAAAGATGCATTAACGGTTATTGAGGCTTCAACCACTCCATTGGTTTCATTCAGTGCGCATTTTTCTGAAAGACTGATGCTAAGAGGGTCACAAATTGGAGGTGGCCCACAAGAAAGTAGGGCTAAATCCAAAGCATTTTTTACGTTGAGCCTTCCACCTGTTACGGTTTCATTAAGAAGAGATGCGACAGGATCAACACCATCGTAGATATAACCGCGAACCATATCAGCAGCTAATTGAGGATTTGAGACCGCCATTGAAGCTAATGTAGCGCACGGCGCAGAGTAAACCAAAGCTATTGCTCCTGCTACACAGGGACTTGCAAAAGAAGTTCCGCTGGTATTGCTGTAATTGGAAGATCCCGAAGGAAGATATACTGATTCGCCTGGTGCGGCTAAATCAATCGTTGTGGCACCGTATCCGGAAAAAGTTCTTTGATCACTGCTATTTGAAGCTGTTACAGCTACCATGTAATCACTGCCGCAAGCAGTTGGCATATCCCCCACCGCGTCAATGTTTACATTATTATTTGCTGTCGCCCCACAATTCAAAATTCCCACTGACCCTAAGTCATCATAGTAGGCACACCAAACAGGGTAGTTTGCCGGGTTGGCATTGTCAATTCCCCATGAAGCATTGGTAGCAACTACAAATGCACCCTGAGTACCACCTGAAGAATTGTAAAGACTTCTCATGGTTTGAGGGTAAGAGTAAGAGGCAATCACGTTTGATTCCGTAAGACTGGCAACTTCGACTTGCATGATTTTCACATCCCAGTTTACTCCGGCTCCACCAATTCCATTGTTTCCTTTGGCTCCTATCATTCCTGACACAGCAGTTCCATGACCACCAGAGGAAATGTTATCCGAATTGGTAGAGGGGTCCCAACCGTCGTAGTCATCTACATAGCCATTCCCGTCATCATCGACTCCATTATTTGGGATTTCATTGGTATTCACCCAATGATTGGCCACCAAATCATTGTGGTTATAATTGGCTCCTCCAGGCTCGATTACGCAAACAACGATTTCATCACCATTGGCCGTTGTGCCACCGGTAGTGATATCCCATGCTAAATCACTATCAATGTCGTTGTCAGAAGCATCCACGTGGTGCCATTGGGTGCCGATCTGTGGGTCATTCGGCAAACCTCTTTCTTTCACAAAGTGATTAAACTGAGCCGCGCGAACGTAATCAGAATTTTGAATTGATCGCAATAGAATATCTTCATCAATATTTGATTGCTCGAATGAGAACAAGTGAATATTGGATAAGTCTGATAGCAGTTCGAGGTGTTTCAGATTGGATTCCAAACCTGACTCTCGAAAGAGCCCTTTATTCAAACTTTCATGATCCATTCCCGGTTGAAGCATCACGATCACTTCCCCTGGCACGTGATCAGAGGATTGGGAATTCGAGAATAAATTGGAAAATAAGAAGGCACTCATTAGGCATAGCTTGCCTAAGGTTAACATTTTCATTCTTGTGATTTTTTAAGAGGTGAGACAGGTGGGGAAGATACTTTCTTTTTACCAAGCAGTCAAGACTTTATCCACAAATTGACTCTTGAAATAGGAGGCTTAGTTGGACTTAATTACATTTTTAAAATATCCGATCGGCTTACCCAAATCCTCTTTAGAAAAATCAGGACTTGAAAACCAATATGACCTATTGTAAGATTTGCCATTACTGAACTCAAGTGTTTGGCTGAAATGAATCCAATCGAAAAATCCATCAAATTCCGGATATATCTTAACTAAAGTGATTTTCTTATTTGCAGATGATGAACCTGAGCTTGCCGTACTGCTTGAGTTATCTTCTGAAGTAACTGTAGGGTTTTGATCTCCCGTCTCATCAGAGTTTTCACTGCTAGACGTATCCCTAGATTTTATCCAACTGTCAATCATTTCTCCTACTGGAGTGATACCATTTTGATCATACATTGATAGAGGATTCTTTTTATTAGAAGGAATATATAAGGTATGCACGCCAATCAAACCTTTACTCCCCAATTTTTGATACTGTTTCGTATAGAACTTTTTGGCTTGCTCTAGTTCAGATTGAGAAAAGTCCCTGACATAATAACCTGACTCGGTAACGACCCATCTGCTTTCTTCAGGCTTTTCATTCAAAAAAGACCAGTCAACCTTTTCAGGAGTTAGC
>CAZKXG010000022.1:8738-11945 GCA_964556465.1 uncultured Cryomorphaceae bacterium
TTCCTCATCGTTGTTGTACGAATCAGGTTTCGCACCTGCGTATATGTGGTAAGAGAAGCTCACCTTCCCCTGTAATTCCGGCTTCCCTTTC
This sequence comes from uncultured Cryomorphaceae bacterium, assembly GCA_964556465.1. Classification (GTDB taxonomy): domain Bacteria; phylum Bacteroidota; class Bacteroidia; order Flavobacteriales_D; family Cryomorphaceae; genus JAKVAV01. Next base: position 8,830 of record CAZKXG010000022.1, read on the forward strand.
ACGTATTCAAAGACTTTTCTATTGAACTCCCGCCTGTAGTTCATCATTTTGTTCCTCTCCTTACTTGCAGAGGCTGTGATTAAAATATGCTCGTAACTATCGGAAGGGAATTCTTCCATGAAAGGCGGCAGCCACATGTCCAAGAGATTCAAATAGTCTCGATTCTCTCCATCCATGCGGATGGTCTCCACCACTCCTTTTGCCGACATGTTGCCAAGTGCATACTTCTTTAAATAAAACTCCCCCCCATATTCGAATGCAACAATATTCAGACCTCGATTAATTAGACCTCTTACGTATGACATCTCTTGGTCTAACGTGAAACTTGTCACATTAAGGGTCCAAACAACTTTTAGATTCTTCTCTTTACAGAATGAAACAAAGTCATCAACTCTGTTTTGATCAACATAGCGGTAGAGCCCTTGTGAATCCTTTCCAGCTTTAAAATCGACACCAAAAACTCTCAAGTGAGTAATGCCTTCTATCCACGGGTGTAAAACTGAAGAGTCAAAATCAAAAAGTCTTGTATTCACCAAGAAAGGTTTATTGCTATTTTGATCCGACTCACTCTTTTCAAGCACATCAATTTCTCGGAAAGAGTCTTGAATCATTTGTGCGTTGCTGCACTCAATGGATAATAGTATCAGTAAGACAGATGGAAGAAAGAATCTAAAAATCATAAGGGTTACATAATTGAAACGCGAAAATAAAAAAAGGGGCGCAACAATTGCGCCCCTCTCGGTAATCATATTTGAAATGGATTATTTCAAAACAACTTTAGAAGTTGAAGAAGTTCCATTTTCAACTACTTCAATAACATATAGTCCTTTCTCGAAAGAAGAAAGATCTAAGCTCAGGAAGTTTGAACCTTCGTTTACGGCGAAGCTGTAATCAGCCACAGCCTTTCCAACTAAGTCAAATACACGAACGTTAACAAGCCCTTCAGCAGCTGCTGCGTAGTTCAAGTTAACTGATCCCGCAGTTGGGTTAGGGAAAACGTCAAATGACTTCTTCACCGATGAGCTTGCGCTCTTGCTAACAGTTCCAGTCATGATATTCGGGTTCTGGTAAACAGGATTCCAATTATCCATTGTCTGAGATACCGCAGGTACAAGTCTTACAGACTCTTTTTTAACAGACTGAAGACTCTCTGGCTGATCAGATACTATACTAATTGCAGAACCTGCAGGTGGGAAATTGAACACACTTACAAAATCGGAGTAAGGACCGGCAATTGTGGTGGGATTTTGTTGACATCCGCAGCGCACTCTGAAATTGATTGTAGCGAACGGATAAGGTGCCAACGCACCTACTCCGGCTGTAAAGGAACTAGATGTAGGTCCTCCAACGATGATACTTGTTTGAGCATCAGGATTGGCAATATCTCCAACTCGTGCATTTACCTGACAGCCAATTTGACCGTTGATTGGTGTCCAAGAGAAGGTGATTGAGCCATTTGGATTTTGTACTGCACTCAAGCTTGCGTTATCAACAGCAGGGTAAGGAGTTTCGCAAGGAACTACACCACCACAAGCCGGATCATTCTCGTCCAAGAAGTCGATAACTACGGCAGGAACGCTGTCGCAAAGTTCTGCACCCGTAAGAATTGCACCACGAATACTCCATTCGCCTAATAAAGGTGGTAATGAAGAGCCAACAGCATCCAAAAGATCTGCACCAATAGTAACGGTTGCATCAGCATTTTCAGTACCTGCGGGAGCAGTCAATGTCAAGAAGAAAGCAGGGTCTGGCTCTGCTCCGAATGGACCACCTGAACCTGATCCGGGAACGGGGTCAAATTCTAAAATGTACTCACCCGGTACAGGTGTATTTGGAATGGTAAAACCTGTAAGATTGTAGTCAGTCGTTTCATCAGGACAAAGATCATTGTCGATTCCAGCCTGATCTAAAACACCTGCTTCACAAGCGGTAACTGGAGTACAACCAGGAGCTGCTTCCGTAAGGAAATCAACAGTTACCGGTGGAAGTGAATCGCAAGATGTAGCACCTGTAATAATTCTACCGGTCAAAGTCCACTGACCAGTTAGAGCAGGAGCTCCTCCTGCAGTAGTCAATATATTGTCAATACCAACAAGAATGTCTTCATCTACAGATCCAGCCGGAACTGCGAAAGTCAAAACAAATGCACCAGCGAATGGACCACCGGCACCTGAACCGGGAACAGGATCAAAATCAATTCTGAATGCTCCTGCTACAGGACTATTAGGAATAGTAACCCCTGTAACGTCATAATCGAAAGGAATAAAAGGACAAACCTCGGAAGGGATAGCGGCAAGATCAAGCGTACCTGCTTCGCAATCTGTTACAGAAGTACCGCCACAACCTGGGGCTCCTATTCCAAGGAAATCAACAACAACTGAGGCAGTTGAGTCACACTTCGTAAAAACGTCTGCCGCATCGGCATAAGCATATGGCTTTAATTCCCACTCACCAACTAAGGCTGGAAGTCCATTGAAAGACAAAACACCTTGAATGTCATTATCGATAATGTAAGGAGCAAAATCTGCAACCTCATAGCCAGTAATAACTACTGAAGCACCCGTTCCTCCTGCACCTGAACCAGGTACGGGAATGAACTCAACAGCCAAACCACCAGCCGGGGGAACAACAATGCCCGTTACTGTTAGTTCTGTGCTGACGGCAGGGCACACCGTTGCATCCGTAGCCGAGAAATCAGCAACTCCTGCTTCACATTGCGAAAATGCAGAGGATGCGGAAAACGCAACTGCTGCACAAAAAAGAAAAAATCTCTTCATCTTAAATGATTTAGTTAAAATAAAAGGTTAAATAAAAAACGAGCAAAACTATTTTACTCGTTTTAGACGCGGAAAGATACTTACAATGAGACGCAATGTCAACTTAAAGTCTTGGAAATAATTTCTCTAATGCTGCTTTCCTAAACTTAAAAATCTCCTTGGTCTGCTTGGCCACTGTAAAGGAGTGTGCCAATGTTCCGAAAAAACCAAAAGGCATGCTGTAATAAAGAATGTCTCTTGCTAAAGTTCCTCCTTCAGCTTCTTCAAACTCGTGTATATGGTGCCACATTCCAAATGGCCCCTTGAGTTGATCATCAACAAATCGCTTTTTCTGTTCGA
>CAZKXG010000022.1:11955-18947 GCA_964556465.1 uncultured Cryomorphaceae bacterium
TTTCAGTAATCCATGTCAACGGAATTCCCAATAATGGCGATACCTTGTAAACCAATAGCATTCCCGGATAGACCTTTTCAGCATCAGGCTCGTATACGTTTTGGAAAGCCATTTTTTCAGGGGTGATCTTCTTTAAATTTCTCGGATCTGTAAAGAAATCCCAAACCTCATCCAGAGGAGCATTTATAAGAATTTCATCTTGAAGGCGATATACGGACATAACGTTTGATTTATGCCTACTAAAGAACAAAAAGCGTTCTATTGTTTATTTCTCTCCCAACTCGGCAATTTGCCTGTAGAGCTTTTGACTGTGAGCTTTGGAAACAGGACACAAGGGAAGTCGCATATGGTTTTCACAAATACTCAAGTACTGAAGCGTTTCTTTAATACCTCCCGGATTCCCCTCAGTGAAAAGATCATCAATCAAGGGCATCATTTGCGTGTGGAGCTCCCGAGCTTCGCTGAAATTGCGTTGAGCACAAGCCTCATAAATTGTTCTGAACCTATTTGGGTAAGCATTGGCTACTACGGAAATAATTCCATGGCCACCTGTAGTCATATGCTCAACGAATAAAGGATCGTCACCGGATAAAAGTAGAAAATCTTTGGGTAATCCGGCAGCCAATTCTTTGACTTGATCGATACTCCCTGCAGCTTCCTTTATGCCTATGATCTTATTTGTTTCCTCTACTATGCGAAAAACAGTTGAAGGAAGCACATTGCTGGCTGTCCGTCCTGGAACATTGTACATTACAATAGGTAATGGTGAAACTTCGCTTAAGTGTTTGTAGTGTCTGAAAATTCCTTCTTGGGTGGGCTTATTGTAAGAAGGACTTGCAGTCAAGAAAGCAGAAACCCCTTTCGTGGTGAAGTTTTTCATGCGCTCACCCACGGCTTTGGTATCGTTTCCGCCAATTCCAAAAACGACAGGCAGTTTACCGGAATTGATTTCAAGAATGAAATCAAGTACAGTCATTTGCTCATCGACCGAGAGTGTTGGAGATTCACCCGTAGTGCCCATTACCACCAAGTAGTGGACTCCTGTGCTCACATGACGCACCAGCTTTTCAAGCCCTGCAAAATCGATCATCCCTTTTTCCTGAAAAGGAGTAACCAGCGCTACGCCGACGCCATTAAGCTCTTTCATAATTGATTCGGGTTAAGTAGTGATTGACTTGCTTGACAAATTCATCAAAAGTGGCTTTTTCGGGCAAGTCGAGCATGAGGTCAAAATGGTCTTCTCTTTCTTGGCGGTAGTAACCGACCTTTAATCTGGCATTACTCTCTGCTTGAATAAACTCTAAAGGCAAAGAAGGCGTCCGTTCCAGATTGATCAAAATATCATAAGGATTGGCCACAAAGTTTTTCACTTGGTCGCAATTGGGCTCATACCACCAATTAAGCTCACTCTTGAGAAAATAATCAAACTTCAAACGGTGCGTATGGTAGTGTGGAACTTGCTTCTTATCATCTATATAGCAAAGGGCTAAAACATCGCGAACACCAAACTCTGATTTAAGGTACTTCACGTATTGCTTCACCAAAATGTAGTAGCTCTCGCCTTTCTCTTCGTAAAGAATGGCAACGCTATGAGCATTGTGAAAGTTGGATACGGACGTTTCCCTACTCTTGTTGATCTTGGAGGAAAGCTTTCTGCGGCCCCAAGCTTTTTTTATGTCGTCAAACCACTTCACACTAATTGATCATCTTCATTAAGTCAGCTTCTGATATTATCGGAACTTCCAGCTTTTCTGCCTTTGTTCGTTTTGATGGCCCCATATTTTCGCCGGCCACTAGGTAATCCGTTTTGGAGGAAACTCCGCTTAATACCTTTCCCCCATTTCTTTCGATAAGCGCTTTAAGCTCTTTTCGATCAATTTCAAATACACCCGATACGACGAAAGATTTATCGGCGAGACTGTCCGAATCACTTTCAACTTCCTCTATATGAAATTGAAGGCCTTTATTCTTTAATCGGTTAATCAAATTTAAATTGGCCTCATCGGTAAAATAATCTACAACAGAATCGGCAATTCTATCGCCGATTTCGTTCACAGCAATCAGGGCATCTCTATCAGCCTCAGCGATAGTATCGATGGACTTAAATTTTCGCGCCAAAGTCTTTGCGACGGTTTCTCCTACGAATCGGATTCCCAATGCGAAAAGCACCCTTTCAAAGGGTATGACTTTGGAAGCTGAGACTCCCTTCACAAGGTTCTCTGCTGACTTTTCGGCCATTCGGTCCAATCGAATTACTTCTTCTATTGTCAGATCGTAGAGGTCGGCCATATTTTTTATCAGGCCCGCATCGTATAGTTCCCCTACGGTTTCAGATCCCAGGCCGTCGATGTTCATGGCTTTCCGGGAAATAAAATGTTCAATCCTGCCCTTAATCTGTGGAGGACACCCATCAGAATTCGGACAATAGTGTTGTGCCTCGCCTTCACTTCGCACAAGTTCAGTATCGCATTCGGGACAATGAGTAATGTATTCATGCTTCACCGAATCGGACGGTCTTTTGGTAAAGTCCACTGCAATAATCTTGGGAATAATCTCACCACCTTTTTCGACAAAAACAGTATCTCCTTCACGCACATCGAGCTTTTCGATTTGGTCAGCGTTATGCAAGGAGGCTCGTTTCACGGTGGTTCCCGCGATCAAAACGGGCTCAAGATTCGCCACTGGAGTGATGGCTCCCGTTCTACCAACTTGGTAAGTGATTTTTTCAAGCTTTGTAGAGACGCGTTCAGCCTTAAACTTATAAGCTACTGCCCATCTTGGAGATTTGGCCGTAAAGCCCAATTCTTCTTGTGCCGAATAGGCATTCACTTTGATCACCACTCCGTCAATCTCAAAAGGAAGATTTGATCTCTCCTTATCCCAATAATTGATGAAGCTTTCTATTTCTTCAATACTCTTGCACAAGGCAATACGGTTCTTGCTTTCTTCAGGAACTTTGAAACCGAGCTTGGCCGCAAAATTCAAATTTTCCATATGACTTTCGGCAGGAAGGCTTTCGCCGTAAACGGCATAGAGAAAGCAATCGAGATTTCTCGAAGCTACAACTGCTGAGTCTTGAAGTTTAAGCGTTCCCGAAGCGGTATTTCGAGGATTCATGTATGCCTCTTCACCTGCTTCAACTCGCTCGGCATTCAAATCAGAAAAGACTTGCAGAGGAAGAAATATCTCTCCTCTTATTTCGAACTCATCGGGATAATCATCACCTCTCACGCGCAATGGTATGGAGGAAATTGTTCGGACATTGGTCGTTACATCTTCTCCTGTTTGACCATCGCCACGAGTGACTGCCCTTGAAAGCAGACCATTCTCATAAGTGATGCCGATCGCCACTCCATCGTACTTTAGTTCGCAGACATACTCAATCTCATCATCGGTATTCTTTTTAATCCGTTTATCCCAATCTCTGATTTCATCAAAATTGTACGTATTGCTCAGCGAAAGCATCGGGTATTTGTGATTCACCTTTTGAAACTTATCGGTGATATCCCCTCCTACTCTTTTTGTGGGTGAGTTTAGGTCGGCAAATTCAGGATATGACACTTCAAGTTGCTGAAGCTCTTTCAGCTTCATATCAAAATCATAATCTGAGATGGTGGGGGAATTGAGCACATAGTATTTATGGTTGTGCTGGTGAAGCTCTTGGCTGAGCTCCTCAATTCGCTTGCGGGCTTGATCAGAATTCATCTTTTACGGACTCGTCGAAATAACTTCTTGCGAGTTTAATCAAATTCAGGCGTAAGTTGATCACAAAAATAGCACTACTAAAATCGCTGCCCAAGTCATATTCCAATCCAAACACTTGTCGATAACCGACACCTGCTGACAGACCTAACCAATAGAGCACATTGTATTCGCCGTAGGCTACAAACTCCGCTACGCTAAAGTTGAGCTCAGGACCTTTATTTCGCTCATTAGGGTTTAGTTCATTTTGATAATAAGTCTTGATCTTTCCTCCGCCGAGATGAAGTGTACCGCCTACTTCCCACTTTTTATCAAAGTATAGTACTCGATCATAGTAGAGGGTGGAGTAGCCAAAGTCGTACTCGATCTTATTTGCTTCAAGAATAAACTCCACTTCATCATCAAATATCCTGGTGTTTAAGAAATAGACACCTATTCCCAATCGGTGAATTCTCTTGTATTCCATACCAAACTTCAAGCCGCCCACGAGAACCCAGCGATTCTGAAAGAGGGTTCTTCTGGCATCGAAGCTAAAATCGGGCTTCAGTTTGTTTTGATAAGGAAGCAATTCGCGTTCTCCGCCAATGAGCCAAACCTCATTGGATTGATCAAACTGCGCCACAGAAGAGAAGCAGGTGAATAGGAAAAGGGCGAATATGAGTTTTTTCAAGTTTTAATTCCTTTGGCCATTCGAATGCGGCCATTTAAGTCTTTTCTAATTTCTACAGAAGTGAATCCACGATCCGTCAACAAAGAACGGATCTCGGGACCAAAACTTTCGTTGATCTCAAAGAATATTTTTCCTCCTTTATTGAGGTGCCCCTCAGCTAGGTCTACAATATTTCTATAGAAAATCAGTGGATCATCTTCAGGAACGAAGAGTGCGATGTGGGGCTCAAAATCCAGTACATTCTTCTCCATCCTTTCCTTGTCCTCATAAGTCACATAAGGTGGATTGCTAACCATGATATCGAAGTTCATAAATCCCATACTCTGTTGCTTAAGAATATCAAAGCCAAAAAACTCCATACTAACAGCATTGCTCTTAGCATTCTGCTGAGCTAAATTGAGCGCTTCAACACTCTTATCCACACCGAAAACCTGCGAATGTGACAGGGCTTTTTTAAGGCTGATGGCTATACAGCCCGAACCCGTGCCAAGGTCTAGTATGTTCTGAACGGAATCACCCGATTCGTCTAGAATCCATCGAACCAACTCTTCTGTTTCAGGTCTGGGGATAAGCACATGCGGATTGACTTTAAATCTCAATCCATAAAAGTCACTGAATCCCAGCAAGTACTGAATAGGTTCATTGCGCTTTAGCCCTTCTAAAATGGAATCTATCTTTTTGACTTTGTAGTCCTCTACGGTTTCATTCTGATGGATCTGAAACTGAGCACGTGAGTAACCCAAAACTTCGCAAGCCGCCATGGCAAAAAAATGGTCTATTTCCAGCCTAGGATAGGTATGACTCAGTTCCTCTCTGAACCTCAACTTAAGAGCGGCAATAGTTAGCATGACATTAAATTATCAGGAGGCCAAGTTAGAGTAGTTAACAAGTCAAGTAAAGTACTTCTCACGTATTTTTTCAACCATCAACGGAGATTATCAGACAAGCTTGTTTTCTTTGCCATGTGAAGAGCCACGAACACTACATGCTACGCTGCCTTGATTTGGCAAAAAACGGCCTTGGACGGGTTGCACCAAATCCAATGGTTGGATCTGTAATCGTCAAAAACGATACGATTATCGGAGAGGGGTTTCATCAAGGTTACGGTGAAGCTCATGCCGAAGTCAACGCGATTCATTCAGTAAAAAACCCTGATGACCTTAAAGAAGCCACTATTTATGTGAGCCTTGAGCCATGCTCTCATCAGGGCAAAACGCCCCCTTGCGCCGACCTGATCATTAAGTCGGGAATACCAAGGGTGGTCATTGCTCAGTCAGATCCAAATCCAAAGGTAGCAGGTCAAGGAATTAAAAAATTGCAACAAGCGGGAGTCGAAGTTACGACAGGGGTATTGGAACGAGAAGCCAAAGAGCTCAACCGAAGATTCAGGACTTTTCACGAAAAGAAAAGGCCTTATGTGATCTTAAAATGGGCTATGTCTGCCGACGGTTACATGGATAGTGTTCGTGCCGCTGATAAAAAAGGGATCTTTTGGATTTCATCGCCCGAAACAAAGAAGCTGGTCCACAAATGGCGCGCAGAGGAAGGGGCCATTCTCATTGGCAAAAGGACCATGGAAATTGACGACCCTTCATTGGATACAAGAGATTACTTTGGAACGGATCCTCTGCGTGTCGTTTTAGTGGGAGATAAAGAACTGAACCCAAATCGACGAGTTTTAACCGATGGAAAACCCACCTTGATTATTGGAGAAGATAGAGAAAACTTGCGCAGTGAAGTGATTGATTTTGCGACTGCTGAAAGCGAAGATTTAGCCGAATATGCTCTATCTGCGCTTTACGAACGAAACATCAATAGCGTAATCATAGAAGGAGGCGCATACACACTTCAGCACTTTTTATTGACCAGGATGTGGGACGAGGCGAGAATTATCCAGTCTACAAGAACTCTCAATAGCGGACTGGAAGCTCCCAAAATTCCTTTTGAACATTCCGAGTTGTATTCATACGGCCGCGATAACGTCTTTTTCTATCGAAACAAATGATTTACCTCCTACTCAGTATCATTTGCTCCACGGCTATTTATGCTATATTCAGCCTTTTCGGCAAATACAAGATCAATACCTTCCAGGCCATCGTGGTGAATTACTTCGTCGCATCAGGGTTTGGTTTTTGGTACACCATTTCGAGCGGAGGAGGCAGTTATTCCCTAAGCGAACCTTGGCTCATTAACGCGGGGGTAGTCGGAGTGCTGTTCATATCTCTTTTTTATGTGATGGCCCTGACCAGTCAAAAGCACGGATTAACCGTGACAGGAATTGCCACCAAAATGTCGATGGTCATTCCCGCTTTCTTTTTCCTCATTGCTGACGAAGATGAATCTTGGCACTGGGCCAAGCTTGTGGGAATAACCTTAGGAATAATCGCGGTTTTGCTAACCACCGTTTCCGGAAAAAAGAAAAGCAGTCTCAATCCGGCAGCGCTAACTCCCATCGTTCTTTTTGTCGGAAGCGGCTTACTCGATTTGTTTTTGGCCCTAACCGAAAAGAATTACCTCACTACCGATATTGCCTATACCGACTTTGTTCCCGTGCCTTTTGGAATCGCTGCAACCATCGGTACGATTATCTTGATATACCGCGGAGTCGTTAAAAAAAGTC
>CAZKXG010000022.1:18957-19836 GCA_964556465.1 uncultured Cryomorphaceae bacterium
AACTTCAAATGAAAAATGTGGCGGCGGGATTGATCCTCGGATTGGTCAACTATGGTTCTATCTACTTCTTGTTAAGAATTTTGGGGAGCGGACTAATTGATCGATCAGCTGCCATTCCAGCCAATAATATGGGAGTAGTTGCCCTTTCGGCAATAGTAGGGATCTCTATATTCAAAGAGAAACTTAGCCCAAGAAAGCTTTGGGGAATCTTATTGGCTTTGGTAGCGATAGCCATGTTAACTTTATTGAGTCCTTGAATTTCAACTACCAAACCATATCGACCCGAGGCACGAGTATGTACAAAGTGAAAGGAAGCAAACATTTTGGGTATGCTTTTCACGTCAAAACTGAAAAAGACATCGAGGCAGCTCTGAATAAAGTAAAGCAGGAACACCACTCTGCCCGACATGTGGCTTATGCATGGCGCCTGGGAGCAGATATGGATCGTTACCGAGCAAATGACGATGGAGAACCTTCTAACTCTGCAGGAAAACCAATTTTGGGACAAATTGAGAAGTATGAATTGACGAACGTTTTGATTGCGGTAGTTCGCTATTTCGGAGGAACAAAACTCGGAGTGGGCGGACTGATAGACGCCTACAGAACCGCTGCCGGGCTGGCTGTTGAAGACAGCACCATCATCGAGCGGCAACTTATGGCCAATTACCGCCTATACTTCGGCTATGAGCGAATGAGCGAAGTAATGTTGGCACTTCGCACCCATGACTGGGAAGAGTCAAATCAAGACTTTCAAAAGGCTTTTTATTGATAGCTTTGTAATATATCTTAAAATCGATGTAATAAGTTGAACGATAATCTAATGCTTCTCTAACTTTATTCATTAAAATGGCTTCCCTATTAGGCACATAATTTTCTAAG
>CAZKXG010000022.1:19846-26494 GCA_964556465.1 uncultured Cryomorphaceae bacterium
GGCCTTACTTCCCGAAAAGAAGGAAGAAGTATCCCGATCTTTTCAAGCCTTTAGCGATATTCGCACCGAATATTTAGGAATTAGCTAACATGAACACCGAGCTCCTCAAAAAACTATGTGCCATCCCCTCAACTGCAGGCGATGAAGGGAAAATGAGAGATTTCATTCTCGACTACTTTTCCAAAAATTCAAAAGACTTCAAAGTTGCTCCAAAGGTATACTCGGGAGCAGGCTTTCAAGATATGGTCATAGCTGTTTTCGGTGAACCGCGAACAGCAGTATTAGCACATACAGACACAGTTGGGTATACAGTAGCCTACAAGAAGGAGCTTTACAAGATCGGTGGACCAAAAGCAAAAGAGGGCACTTTGATGGTTGGGGAAGATTCCAAAGGCAAAATAGAGTGTACCCTCAAAATCGAGAAGAAGAAGGTAAAAAGAGCGAAGGAAGAGATTTTTAAATACGAGGCCTCAAGAACCATTGACCCGGGGACTAATTTAACCTACGCTCCCGATTGGAAGGAGACCAAGAATTACGTCAAAAGCGCCTATCTCGACAATAGACTGGGCGTTTGGAATGCATTGGAGTTGGCCAAATCCATTAATAATGGAGCACTCGTATTTACCACTTATGAAGAGCATGGCGGTGGCGGTGCGCAATTTGCAGGAAAGTTTCTCCAAGATAATTTCGGAGTGCAGCAAGCTTTAATCTCCGATGTGACTTTACTTTCAAATTCGATCAAACATAAAAAGGGAGTAGCCATTTCTATGCGAGATCGTGGAATTCCTCGCAGAAGTTTCGTCAATCGAATCATAGAGATTGCAAAAGACCACGGCGTTAAGTATCAGCTCGAAGTTGAGAAGGCAGGCGGCAGTGACGGCAACTCGCTACAGTCAAGCTCTTACGCTTGGGATTGGTGTTTCATCGGGCCACCGGAAGACAATTATCACCAGCCCGGCGAAAAGGTACACAAGGAAGATATAGCCGAAATGCAAAAGCTATATAAAGCATTAATGAAAAACCTTTAGCGCTCAAAGGCTTCTATCAATTTTTGTGGTGCACGAGTAGGTTTACCCGATCCTTTATCGCAAAAGACCAAAACAATGGTCGAGGTGCAGAGCTTTTCGCCTTGGGCATTCACCAATACAAAGTCAAAAGTGATTTTGGCACCCGAAAGATCCGTAAGCGAGGTTTTCAAATAAACCTCATCATCGTATTTGACAGGCTTGATATAGCGGACAGAAAAATCACGAACGGGAAGGATCACACCGTCGTCTTCAATTTTTCGATAGGTAAGACCGAGAGACCTCAGCAACTCCACCCTGCCGACTTCAAACCAAGCAGCGTAATTACCATAGTACATATAGCCCATGCGATCAGTCTCAGAATAGCGTACTCTAAATGTTGTAGAATGTGTCATAAATCAACTTGCTCTTTCGCGACGATTGTTAATAAACGCGAGTTTCTTCTTGTTTAAAACAAATATGCTTTATATTGGGAAACTACGTACCCTCTTGATGAGGAATTTGAAGTTCGACTTACCACGTTTACTCACTTTGATGTGGCATAGCCTTTTACCTCATTCGGATGTGGCGGGAATGTAGTATAAAAAAGCTTCGAAACTCAATAAAATAAGGCACTGTGAAAAAAAATCTGAACTGTAAAACTTTTTTATTCCACAACCCCCTAATCGCTTTTTTTTTAACTTTTTTCTCTAAATATTTGCCTCACTATTGGCAGATGCGCATGGGAATTTTGCCACACCTGTAAAACGCATTATAAACCATTTTCTAGACGTACTAACTAATGAGTAATAAACACGAGGAAGTGTGGGGAAATTGTCTTGATTTAATCAAGGACAACGTTAGCCTCCAAGGATACAAAACATGGTTTGAGCCTATTAAGCCCGTGAAGCTTGATAAACAGGTGTTGACCATTCAAGTTCCTTCCCAGTTTTTTTACGAATGGTTGGAAGAGCATTACATTCATCTTCTTAAGAAGATCATCCGCAAAGAACTCGGTGATGATGGCCGCTTGGAATACAGCATCATCATGGAGAACAATTACAACGGCTCGAGCCCTTACACAGTTAAGGTTCCGACTACCAACAGACGGGCGATCAAGAACAATCCGGTATCGGCACCGATGGACATCGGTAGCAAACAGATTAAAAATCCGTTTGTCATTCCGGGATTGAGGAAGATCAATGTAGATTCGAATCTCAAACCCAATTATTCTTTTGAAAACCTTGTAGAAGGAGATTGCAACAGGCTGGCTCGTTCAGCAGGATATGCAGTAGCAAAAAATCCAGGCGGAACAGCTTTTAACCCCCTACTCATTTACGGTGGTGTAGGATTAGGTAAAACCCATTTGGCTCAGGCCATTGGTATTGAAATCAAAAACAGATTTGCAGAGAAAACAGTTCTTTATGTAGAATCTGAGAAATTCATTCATCAGTTTATCGATGCTGTGAAAAACAACAATGTGAATGATTTCAGTCATTTCTACCAAATGATTGATGTACTCATCATTGATGACGTTCAATTTTTTGCGGGGAAGGAGAAAACACAAGATATGTTCTTCCATATCTTCAATCACCTTCACCAAACCGGTAAACAAATCGTACTAACCAGCGACAAAGCGCCGGTTGAGATGCAGGGTATGGAGCAACGACTCCTGTCACGTTTCAAATGGGGACTTTCGGCAGATCTTCAGATTCCGGGGCTTGAAACAAGAATCGCCATTCTTGAAAAGAAAATGTACGCTGATGGAATTGATCTTCCGAGAGATGTGGTAGAGTACTTGGCCTACAGCATTACTACCAATATTCGAGAGTTGGAAGGTGCTCTGATCTCTCTTATCGCCCATTCATCACTCAACAAAAAGGCCATTACATTGGAGTTGGCGAAGCAGATGATCGACAAGTTTGTGAAGAATACCGCTCGCGAAGTCAGCATAGACTATATCCAAAAGGTAGTTTGCGACTATTTCGATCTTCCAATCGAGTTGTTGAAGTCGAAAACCCGAAAGCGGGAAGTCGTTCAAGCGAGACAAATCGCCATGTACTTTGCCAAGAAAATGACCAAAAGCAGTTTGGCCAATATTGGGATGCACTGCGGTGGTAAAGATCATGCAACCGTGCTTCATGCCTGCCGGACGGTTAACAACTTGCAGGAGACGGATAAACAGTTCCGAAAATACCTGGAAGACTTGGAGAAAAAACTAAGCATTCAATAACATTCCACCCCGGCTGTAGCCGGGGTTTTTTTTATACACTGAGAATCCAAAGCAAGATTAAGTTTAAGCGTGCAATTCTCAAATGATCATTCTACCTTTCCGCCTCGAATGCTCAAAGTAATCTCGTACTCAATAATTCTCACCCTTGTAGCTTGCAGTGTGAATTCTACTCCCATGAGGACCACCGCTCCTGCTAACAGTCAGGTTATCTTCATTGATCCTTCTGTAAACCCTTTAACCGGACTAGACCCTGTTAACATCAGAGACGCCAGCCAAATGGGGGATTTCATTGTTTTGGATGTATCTTATTCAGGTGGATGCGAAGAACACGAGTTTCAGCTGGAAACCAAAGGCGATTTTACTGCCACTTATCCTCCCGAAGTAGATATAACACTTAAACACAACAGCAATGGCGACCGTTGCCGAGGCGTAATGGATAAAAAACTTTGGTTCGATTTATCACCGTTAAAATACGACGGAACCAATAGAATCATTTTGGTTCTTACGAACACTGACACCACTTTAGATTACAATTATTAAAGCCCATGAAATACGCAGTCTTAAGCTTACTTTTGATTTCGCTCTCTTTGAGCACTTTTGGTCAAATCAGTCATGGAGGAGAACCATACAGATGGAATTCAAAAGACGTTTTGAGTTACGAGAACTACCAACTTCCAGAGGTAGACTTGAAAACCCTTCAAGAAGAAGATATCATAAATGACAAGTTGAAGAGCGGTCCCTATCGATTTGGAAAAAACGTTGAAGTAGATATTGACATCCACAACAATGGTATTTGGACCGAGCTTGAGAATGGCGATGGAATCTGGCGTTTGGCATTAAGCTCAAAAGGAGCAACGAGTCTGAATTTTGTCTTTGACTCTTACATTGTTCCTGAAGGTGGCCAGATTTTCATTTACACGGAGGATAAGACTCAGCTTCTCGGAAGTTTCACCCACGAAAATGCCAGCAAAAATAACAGTTTAGGCGTGGGATTAATCTTTTCTGAGAAGGCCATTATCGAGTATTACGAGCCCGCAAACGTAAAAGGAGAAGGATACTTGCACATCAACAATGTAACTCATGGATACCGCGATATCCTTGTGAATGTGGAAAGAGAAGAAAAGGGTGCATTCGGAAACTCAGACGAGTGCAACATCAATGTGAATTGTCCCACAGACATTGATATTGATTTTCAAAAGAGGTCTGTAGCTGTTATCGTCGTGAACAATAATGGAGTTTGTTCAGGAGCCATGGTAAACAATACCCTTCAAGACGGCACGCCGTTTTTCTTAACGGCCAATCACTGCCTGCCTGGAAATACAAACTTCACACAAAACTGGATTTTCTACTTTAATCATGAAACTCCCGGCTGCAGCGGAAACAATGGGCCGACCAATCAAAGTATTTCAGGAGGTACCCTTTTGTCTAGTAATGATGAAAGCGATTTTGCCCTCTTAGAATTGAACGATACGCCTCCATCGTCTTATAATGTTTGCTACTCCGGCTGGGACGCCACAGACTCCGAAGGATCAGTGAGTTCTGCTTACGGAATCCATCACCCTAGAGGAGATGTCAAGAAAATTTGCTTTGAAGAGGATGCTCCTTACCATCAAAACTTAGGGACTTTTGTAAACCAAACTTGGTTTATCGATCAATGGGAAGAAGGAGTTACTGAAGGAGGGTCTTCAGGATCGCCTTTATTTAATCAAAATGGGCTCCTTATCGGTCAATTAGCAGGTGGACTTGCAGCCTGCGATGGAGAGGTGAACAACGGCAGTTTTGACTATTATGGAAGAATGGGCGTTTCTTGGACCTTCGGCAACAGCCCCTCAAATGCTATTCGCTTTTACTTAGACCAATCGGGTAGTGGCACACTGATAGTACCAAATTCATGCAATACCAACTTACCTGATTTGAATGCAAGCTTAGGCGTTATTACGGGCATTCCAGAGTCTTCTTGTGAGCTTTCTCCTTTTACCTCGAGTGTCAATGTGGTAAACCTTGGTGTTGAAACGATCGAGGAGATTGTGCTTGAAGTAAACCTCAACGGAAATACAGAATCAGTAGATTGGTCAGGAAACATAGCTCCTCAGGAAGATACTTTTGTGCCACTTGGTACATTCACACCATCTGACGGAGTGAACAATTTTACCGTTGAAATCATATCAATAAATGGTGATGAGGATACGGACGAGTTGGGAAATGTGGCCACCAGAATTTTCGAAGCCTTCGAGCAAGCTCTGGAAATATCGGTCATCATTAATTTGGATAATTGGCCCGGCGAAACCACTTGGAACATTACCGACGACTTTAACGAAGTCGTGGCTTCAGGAGGTTCGTATAGTGACGACGACGATCCTGTCAATGAAACGGTGTGTTTAGAAGACGGCTGTTACGACTTTACTATTTTCGATTCTGCAAACGATGGAATATGCTGTGGTTTCGGCCAGGGTTCATATTCGGTAGTAGACCAATTTGGGACTGTATTGGCTTCGGGAGGAGAATTCGGTTCATCCGAAACCACTCAAATATGTGCTGCTCTCGATACACAAAGCACAGCGAATAGTGAATTGACCCTGTTCCCCAACCCAGCTACCAATGTTCTTAAAATTGATGCAGGAAGCCAAGTCATTGATCGAATCAGCATATTCGATATCAGCGGAAAATTGATTACTGAAAAGAATCTTGTGAATTCTCCCAAAACCTTTTTTAATATCAATGCCCTCCCTTCAGGACTCTACGTAGTAGAGGTAGTTGGAGCAAATGGATTTAGTTCAAGAGAAAAGGTAGTCGTCGCGAAGGAAGAATAATTCAGAGCGGAAGTTTTTTACTGTATTAATTCTAGAATCAGTAACTACCCAAGTATTTTCTGATGAACCATTCTGCTGACAATAGTAGCAGCAAAATAAAAAATATCCATCGGAAGTTCAGAATGGAGCTGAATATCTCATTGGTGTAACTCACTGGCTTTAATTCTCCCTGACCTTGATTGAGCTCTTGGATGAGTTCGCTTACTTCGCCCGGATAGTAAACAGCTCCGCCTGAATTGACAGAAACCAAATTCAAGGTTTGATGATCTGCTCTTAATCTCGCTCCTTCCAGAGCAAAAGGTTTGACCCCAAAACTACCCGAATCGCTGAGCCGTTCTCCATTCATATTCAAGAAGGCTTGAAAGGTGTAATTACCGGCAGGCAAACTTCCTACGTCAAGTCGATAGGCTTGCGGTGTCTTGGAAAAGAAGTAAGGAAACTCTGTGCCTTCTTCGTTTTTGATCAGTAACTCCACATCAGCGTCGTTAATTGATTCGTAAGAAGGGTTGTACAATTCAGCTCTAAATACCAAAGGCTCATTTTCCATTGCCAATTCAGGCCCATAGGCTCTGAAGAGTCGTTTATCTTCTTTAACGGCAAG
>CAZKXG010000023.1:0-3822 GCA_964556465.1 uncultured Cryomorphaceae bacterium
CTTTATCGTTCTCTTTCTCATTGTCAATTGGGCTTCCTCAAAGTGGGATATCCTGAATCAGGCTAATTATGCTTACGGGCTCAATTACGATATCGAACCCATTGATTACAATCTCGCGACAATTGACAGTTTGAATGACGACTTGGTGCGGGTGAAACAAGATATGGATCACCACCATCGAATCTTGAAGGAGAAAACCACAGTACTCGGCAGATCGAAATCCGAAAAGCCAAAGATCGTCATCATAAATGCTACGGGAGGTGGACTCAGATCCACACTTTGGACAATGCGGTCGCTGCAGTATGCTGATAGCATGTCCCAAGGAGCACTCATGGATCATACAGTTTTAATGACCGGTTCTTCCGGAGGGGTTATCGGTCTTTCCTATTTCAGGGAATTGGTGCTCAGACAAGATTCCTTGGGAGCTGAAATCTACGACAAGAAATACCGAGAGAAAGCATCGAATGACGTTCTGAATCGGGTTCTTTTCACTTTTGCCACCAACGATATCTTTATTCGCTTCAGAAGAACACAAGTAGAGGGAAAATCCTACATCCTCGACCGTGGAAAAACATTTGAAAATCAGCTGAACAGGAATACGGATAACTTCATGAATAAGAAGCTGAGCGACTACTACAGACCCGTATCCGCAGGCTTGGTTCCCATGGTCGTCATTGCTCCTTCCATTACCAATGATGGGAGAAGATTACTGATTTCTTCCCAGCCCATTTCCTTCTTGAGTTATGAATTTCCCGATTTGAGAGATCAGCTCAATATTGGTAGCGAAAATGTAGAGTTCACCAGACTTTTTGCGCAACACGATGCCGCCGAATTGCGCTACACCTCTGCACTGCGCATGAACGCCACCTTTCCGTATATTATGCCCTACGCAAACCTTCCAACGGATCCCGAAATTGAAGTAATGGATGCAGGTCTTAGAGATAATCTTGGTACTAAAATCACGGCCAAGTACCTCGAGGTATTTAAAGACTGGATTGAAAAAAATACCAGTGGCGTTATTATTCTTCAAATACGAGATACTGAAAAATTCACCGAACCTAAGCAAGGTGATATTTCAATTCTCTCTCGACTGACCAATCCGATCGGGTCGTTTTACGGCAACTACTTCAATGACCAAGATTACAATATGGATCAACTCCTTGAAATCTTGCAATCATCTTATGAGGTACCTATCCATAAAATTCCTTTGGAGTTGCGCTATGAGTTGGATGAAGAGATTCCATTGAGCTGGCATCTCACTGCCTTGGAAAAGAAAATGATCAATGAGGCCATTCACCGCACATACAATGAAGAATCGTTGATGAAACTTCAGACACTGCTTCAATAAGCTCGCCTGTTTTTAGTTAACTTCGGCCGCCATGGGATTTCGTCGATGGTTGACCATCTTTCTGCTATTCTTTCTCAGTAATCTTTCCGCCCAAAACGTCGGAGAGAATACCACTGTATCGCTGATTACCTGCGGTTCGGGAAATGAACTCTACTCTACATTCGGGCATAGCGCGCTGCACATTTATGACCCGAACACAGGTCTTGATCGGGTTTACAATTACGGCACCTTTGATTTTGACACTCCGAATTTCTATGTCAAGTTTGCCCGCGGGCAGTTAAACTATTTTCTAAATGTTACCGACTTCAACCGATTCGTTGGAGCTTATCAATATGAAGGCAGGTGGGTTTACCGACAAGAATTGAACCTCAGCACAAGTCAAAAAGCCGAGATTTATGCTTTTCTAGAAAACAATGCCCTGCCGCAAAACAAGTTTTACAAGTACGACTTCTTCTACGACAATTGCAGCACCCGTCTACGTGACGCCTTGGAGCAAGTCTTGGGAGAGTCATTGGTTTATCCTGAGTCGAGCACAGACACTACTGCCACCTTCCGCGAACTGATCGATCTTTATCTCTTCGATCTTCCTTGGAGCGACTTTGGTATTGATTTGGCTTTGGGAATGCCCTGCGACAAAGAAGCTGACTTTCGCGAAAAGATGTTTCTGCCCGATTATCTGATGGCCAATTTGGGAAAGGCCAAAGTATTTCGGGACGGAGAAATGATTCCATTGGTCAAAAAAGAAGGGATGGTCTTGGCCGAAAACCCCAACCTCACCAAACCGCATGCACCTCCCATCATGTGGATCTTTTGGACGTTATTGATATTCTGTTTTATCACGGGAATCTTCATTCATCCCAAAAAGCTAAAATGGTTTGACATTGCCTTCTTTACACTTGTAGGCATTTTGGGCATCGTGATCGCCTTGCTCTGGTTTGCTACAGAGCATACTGCCACTAAATGGAACCTCAATTTGCTGTGGGCGCTACCCACTTGGATTTGGGGAGCAATTCTCTTAATGAGAAATAAACCAAGCAGCAAGTTTTTTAAGGTTCACGCCATTATTACCTTTACCATTATGGTTTTCTGGATTGTGATTCCGCAGTCTTTCCACGAGGCGGTCATTCCGGTCGTTTTGGCTTTGGCAGCCAGAAGTTGGTCTTGGCAAAAAAGAAGATTCACCATCAAAAAAGCAGCCGATGCTCCCCAAGTTTGAGAAGCGATTAAATAGCATGGATCAGTCATTGGCCGAGATGATTGCATTTTTGGATCAGCTTGACGCGGATCAGTTGCACATGAAGCCAAATGGAAAATGGAGTCCTGCTCAAGTCTTTCAGCATCTGCAGGCCCCACCTTCCGAAGTTCCCTCAGGAGGAATCGGAGCCGCCATCCGATCCATGCTTTTGAGACGAGCCCTCAGGAGCAGAAAGAATCAATTCAGGGCGCCGAAAATCCTAAGCGAACTTCCTGATAGTCCTAACTACGAGGAACTGAAGCAGAGCTATCTTGAAATCCGAAAAGAAATGAGAGAAATCTTGTCGGACATTGATTCAAAGGGATCATCCAAAGAGTATTTCAAGCATCCGCGAGCGGGTAGATTGACCGTTGGCCAAACCCTCGGATTTTTGGAAGATCACTTCGATCGGCACTTTGATCAGATCAAAGCAAGAACAAAATAAGCATGGCAAAAAAGAACAAAAGGATCGTCTACAGTACCAATCCCGATTTCAATTATTCCTACAGCGATCATGTGGGCGTCAAGACGCTCCCTCCTGCTGAGCAGGATTTACGCGTTTGGCTCGACCGCAAAAAAGGCGGAAAAGTAGCGTCGATTATTAAAGACTATGTGGGAACGGATGAGGATATGAAGGCTTTGGCAAAAGAGCTTAAAAGTCTCTGCGGTGTAGGAGGAACTGCCAAAAACGGAGAGATTCTTATTCAGGGAGATCACCGCGATAAAATAATGGATTACCTCAAGAAAGAAGGCTATGGCGCAAAGAAAGCAGGTGGGTAATCCATCGGAGAACAAACGATTCCAAATGGTGGCCACCACCTTGGAAGGGTTGGAAAATGTGTTGGCAAAAGAGCTCATGATGATCGGCGGAAACGACGTTCGCACGGGAAAGCGCGCTGTATATTTTTCTGCCGATATGGACTTGGTGTACAAAGCCAACCTGCGATTGAGAACTGCCTTGCGTATCCTCAAACCTCTGAAAATGTTCAGGGCCGTAAACGAAGAAGACCTCTACGACGGTATTGCCTCTATCGACTGGACGGAGATTTTTGATGTCAATAAATCTTTCGCGATCAAGACAGCGGTGAGCGGGAAGATTTTCACCCACAGCCACTTTGCTGCATTGAAGTGCAAGGACGCTATAGTGGATCAGTTTCGCGACAAATTCAACGAACGACCCGACATCGAAACCCGTGAACCCGACTTGGTTTTTCATGTAAGAATACACCGAGATCAAGTG
>CAZKXG010000023.1:3849-9623 GCA_964556465.1 uncultured Cryomorphaceae bacterium
TTCATTAGATAGCTCGGGGATCCCGCTTAATAAAAGAGGGTATCGGCCAGCCGATGCAGCCGCTCCGCTAAATGAGTGCCTCGCTGCGGGAATGCTATTAATAGCGGGCTACGAGGGAAAACGAAATTTCGTCGACGGTATGTGCGGAAGTGGAACCATCTGTATTGAAGCAGCTTTGATCGCCAATAAAATTGCTCCCGGACTGCTTCGCGAAGAGTTCGCCTTTATGCATTGGAAAGACTTCGATGAAGAACTTTATAAAGTCATCCACAACGCGACGGTAAATCGAATCAAGGAAAGTACGCATCAAATTATGGGCTATGAAAAGAGTATGCAGACCATCAAGCTCGCGCGAAAAGCAGCCGAGGCAGCTGGTGTTGAAGAGTCGATCAATTTTAGAATCACCGATTTTTTCGATGAAGACCCACCCGAAGCTCCGGGCATTTTGGTAATGAACCCGCCTTATGGCCAACGAATTGAAATGAACAACATCGAGCTGATGTACAGCGAAATCGGTGATAAATTCAAAAAGGCCTACCCGGGCTATCAAGCCTGGATACTGTCAGGTCACGAGGACGCGATGAAAAGCGTTGGTCTCCGAACTTTCGATACGCATCACCTGATCAACGGAAAAATTCCTTGTCGGTATTCGGGGTATCGGATTTACAGCGGGAAGAAGGATTAGCAATTTCTGATACTAGGGAAACCTAGTCTATTTTATGATAATGAGCTTTTTGACGATGATACCTTTAAGTGATTCAATTCGGACGAAGTAAGTACCGGTTCGTAATTCACTTACCTTATAGCTGTCCTCAGGGTATTCCCATCTTTTAATTTCTTCGTTCAGATGAGTAAATATGCTTACCCTTACAATTTCTAATGCTCTACCGGAATCAATACGAAACGAATCCATAGTAGGATTTGGATAGAGCACGGTGTTTCCATTGCCAACATTTCGATCATCCAAGCCCAACGTTCCGCCAGATACTGAAACATCGTCAACCCAAAGGGTGGTGCCGGGAGTGCAGCTTGTTAAATTACATCCCAGACCTGTTTGAAAACCGAGAGTCATAAAGGAGGGTATTGAGTCGCTGAGATACTCAATTGGCAATGTGTATTCGATGAATTGAGAAGTTGGTTGAGTAATATATCCACGAGCATACCCTATAGTATCTCTTCTTTCGTACCACATAATATCAGTAGAGACAGAATCGTAATTAAACAAAGTGATCCCTACAAATGCGGAGTCATTCCCTTCCGGTTCAAACTTGTAGAAAAAGTTGAGCTCACTCGGTCTTTCAGAAAAACCAATTGCATAATGATAGGGGGAACCCGTGAAGGCTAAGGCAGGATTACCGGTTATAAAACCTCCTTCAATATGAGAAAACCCAAGATAGAAATCGTCACAAGCAATAGTTTCCATTCTAATACTAAACATGCCAGAGTGGCTTTCTTCTGACAAGGAACCTTGAAGTTGTTCGCCTTCACACCAGACTTGACCATTCCAAAAAGCTCGCGGAACCCAACTCTGTGGGTAAGGGTAATCAAAGTAAGCTTCATTCTCAACAATCGATTCAAAACCACCATTGGGGATGTTTTGAGAGAACGAACAGACTGAAAAAAACAAAGATAAAATGCCTAGAAAATACCGTCTCATCTGAAGAAAATTGTCAAATTCCGCTGACTAAGTTAATCATTCACCAAACAAGGAGTTATCATCCATCATGAGATTCGGAAAAACTTCTAGTTCCAATCTATTGAAATAGGCAACAGTTATAACTCATTTGGTCTTCAGTAATGCAGTAGTTTCTTTATGGAATCGGAGATTCGATCAATCGCCAAAAACTGCTTTTCCAAACTACCCACAAAAGGCACAGCCGTGTCCATGCTGGCACAGCGCATCACCGGCGCATCCAGCGCCTCGAAACAGTTTTCCGTGATCAACGCGGCGAGCTCCCCACCGATTCCTCCGAAAAGGGTATCCTCGTGCAATACGAGTACTCGCCCTGTTTTGCGGGCTGAGGCATACACGGTTTCCGTATCGAGTGGCACCAAAGTCCGGAGGTCAATAACTTCGATAGACGCATCTTGTTTTTCGGCTTCCGCCAATGCCCAATGCACGCCCATGCCGTAAGTGACAATAGTAAGGTCGCTTCCTTCTTTGACGACAATGGCTTTGCCAAAAGGCAGATTGTAATAACCTTCGGGCACTTCTGATTTCAAACTTCGATAAAGTGCCTTGTGCTCAAAGAACATCACTGGATTCGGATCTTCAAATGCGGTGATCAAAAGTCCTTTGGCATCTTCGGGAAAGGCGGGATAAACGACCTTCAAGCCCGGTATATGCGTAAACCAAGCTTCGTTGCTCTGTGAGTGAAATGGCCCCGCTTGAACTCCCGCGCCCGTCGGCATGCGCACGACCACGTCGGCATTCTGCCCCCAGCGGTAGTGGATTTTGGCCAAATTGTTCACGATCTGATTGAAGCCTTCGGTTACGAAATCGGCAAATTGCATTTCGACCATCGCCTTCATTCCCTTAATGGATAAGCCCAATCCCGTTCCTACAATCGCCGCTTCGCAAAGCGGTGTGTTGCGCACTCGGTCTTTTCCAAATTCCTCGACAAAGCCTTCGGTGATTTTGAAAACTCCGCCGTAATCGGCAATGTCTTGTCCCATCAAAATCAGATCGGGATGCATGCGCATAGCTTCGCGCAGTCCATCCGAAACGGCATCGATCAGACGCATTTCTTTTTTGCCTCCCGTTGGGAGAATTTCCCTGTACTCATAAGGGGCATAAACATCTCTCAGCTCCTTTTCCACCGAAGCTTTGATGTCTTCTTCGGCGTAAGCCTGCTTGAGTCCGTCTGCTATTTCGGCCTTGATGGCTTCACGCTCAGTTTCAATCTGCTCTTCATTCAGGACTTTGATCTCCTTCAAAAAGTCTTCGTAGTTCGAAACAGGATCTTTTCTCCCCCACTCTTCCATCAGTTCATCGGGAACGTACTTCGTTCCCGAAGCTTCCTCGTGTCCACGCATTCTGAACGTGAGGCATTCTACCATCACGGGGCGAGGGTTCTGACGAATGTCTTCTGCCAAATCTCTCAATGCGGTGTATACTTCCAGCACGTTATTCCCCGCCAATTGGAGGGTTTCCATTCCGTAGCCGATTCCCTTATCGATAAACTGCGCGCAGCGAAATTGCTCTGAAGAAGGAGTCGATAATCCGTAACCGTTGTTTTCAATGATGAACATCACGGGGAGATCCCAAACGGCTGCCACGTTTAAACTTTCGTGAAAATCGCCTTCACTTGTACCACCATCGCCTGAAAAAACTGCCGTCACGGCTTTTTCGCTTTTCAGTTTATGGGCCAATGCTATACCGTCTGCCACTCCCAATTGAGGCCCGAGGTGGGAAATCATCCCGACAATTTTGGCCTCCTTCACACCGAAGTGAAAAGAGCGGTCTCGTCCATTCGTATAGCCATTGGCCTTACCTTGAAATTGACTAAACAGTCGGCTCAAAGGCAATTCTCTAGTCGTAAAAACCCCCAAATTTCGGTGCATGGGAAGGATGTACTCTTCATCGTTTAGTGCCATAGTAGCACCAACACTAATGGCCTCTTGGCCAATACCAGAAAACCATTTGGAAATTTTGCCCTGCCGTAATAGGCTGAGCATTTTCTCCTCAATCAATCTCGGCTTGAGAATGTTGCGATAAATTTCGAGAAGTTCTTGGTCGGGTAAGTCTTTGCGATCGAAGGTGGTTTGCCTGGCTTCGGCAGTAATCATAGGTTGAGCGTTTAATCAAAGGTAGACAAAATTGATTTTTGACAAGACGAAAAAGAGCCCACTCTTTGTAGGGTGGGCTCTTTTATTAGCTGTAGTCGGTATTAATCTACAATAAGCTTTTCGGTTGTAATCAATTCATTTCCGGATCTCGCTTGGAGGAGGTAAATTCCCTTGCTCAGTTCATTCAGATTCAATCGCTGAATTCCCGATGAATTAGGAATCAAGTCAGAAATGAGTTTCTTTCCTTGAAGGTCATAAACTTCGAGAGAGATCATGTCTGTTTCCAAAGAAGTTTCAATAGAGACTTGGATCTCGGACCCATCAGAAGGATTCGGGAAAATCATCATTGAAAGCTGATCATCTTGAGTCATTTCATAATCCGACTCATCGAGAATCACAAGCCCGCTTATGCCCTCGAGGGTAATTTCACATCCACCCGAGTAATCTCCTTCCAATCCTCCTGAGTTGGCTTTAACAGTCACGTTATAGGTATCTCCTGAAATGAGGCCCGTAACAAATGATAAAAGCACGTTTCTATTTGGCCTCACGATCTCAATTGGGTTTTCACTAGGCTGAGAAACATTTTCAAATCGGAAGGTGTATTGCTCAGCGGAACAAACTTCGACTGCCGTAAGGACTTGACTCAATGAAACCGTTGAACCACAAGTGAAGAGCAGTGGATTCACCTCTGTGTTTGGAACAAAGTTGTTCATATTGATCTCCTTTGCCGTGCTTTGAGTACTCTCGTTTCCTTGGGCATCTGTAGCAAATACAGTGATCGAATAAGTTGTTCCGAGTTCGAGGCCATCTACCAATTGAAGCGGACAAATCGGACTAGTCGTTCCTGAGTTGTATTCCAATTGGTTTGATCCATCGTCGAAAACCCATCGGTAATTCGTTGCACCAAAAATTCTTCTGGCTTTGACGAAATCACACATATTGTAAAATCCGCCTTCGAAATTGTCTAACAATGAAGTAGTGGGGCCGTCTGCGATACTAATGGTGCAAGAAGCTCCATAATCTCCGAGATTCGGACCTTGGTACATGCGGGCTCTTACGCGAACATCGTATGATCTGCCATATTCAAAATTTTCAAACCAACCGATGTAAAAATTAGGATTGGTGCCGTTTGGAGACTCTACTTCATATGTTGCGAAAGGCGATTCTAGCTCAGTAAATTCAAATATGAAACCCTCTAAAAGGAAATTCGGATTTGGCAGAGTCGCTCGAATCAAACTATTGGCTGTGAGTTCTGAAGCTCCACAATCTGCCGGACGCAGTCTCACGAAAGGAATGTGCGCAACACCCGTAGTGAATGAAGTGGTTGCCGGAGCTGATCCACCTGCATGATAAACACGGTATACATATTCCTGTCCAGGTGTCAAATCGTTCACCCAAAACAGTTCGCGAAGTCCCGCACCTGCTTCGTTTACACAAGCGAGTTGCGTTCCATCACAACCATCAAAAACTTCTACGGCAGGATCAAAATCTCCTGACGTCTCTACTCTAAAGTAGGTAGTACTTCCAACAGCGGTGAAGGTGAAAAACGGATCGGGATTGTTGCCCGGGCCATTGCATTGAGGATCTAAAGAATAAGATACAGAAGACACATCACCTGCCACTTCAGAATCTGCAAAAGTTGTTTGCGAAATAACAGTTTGAGCGTTGTCGCAATTGTCGCCAACAGGACAAGTAAAATCAAGACCACCTTGAACCAGCTCGCAACTCGTGATGCTTTCACTTGAAACCGTGATTTCAACCGGTGAGCCAATATTGAATGGTCCTACATTTTGGACCCCTGTTGAGCTGATTCCGGTAGTCGCTGATACGCCGGCGTCATTGCTAATGGCAACCGAAATGCTATTTCCGAGAGATGCAATGTCCACATCAACTGTGAAGGTTCCTGCACCACAATTATCAACTACGGTGAAATCTGCCGTTGGAGCTGAGCATCCATCGCAGGAAACTTGCCAATCCCAACCGAG
>CAZKXG010000023.1:9633-13721 GCA_964556465.1 uncultured Cryomorphaceae bacterium
GCAACTTCCGCTGACATCGGATGTAGCGGTCATGAAGAGGCTTCCACTCGTTGCCGTTTCACTTATCCCTGAGAGGTCACCGCCATTGCTACCTTGAAAGAGAATGGTTCCGGTTCCGTCGTTTCCATCTCTGATAGTGATTTGATCTAGTCCATTTTCAAGTTCTCCCGAGAGGAAGGTCAATGTGATAGGAGACCCGTCAGGCGAACTGTATAAAAATGAGGTGTTATCGTCGTTTTGATAACAATAAGATTGATCTAGGGTATTCCCACAAGTCAATACGTTTTCACATGCCAGACCGACATCCGTTACGAGTTCGCTGACACTACACGTATTGTCATCATTATGAACTACGGTAATCGTCGCTGGAGTTCCCAAAGGAAATGGACCAACGGTTTGAATACCCGGCGCAGTAATATTTGTGATAGCAGCGGCGCCTCCGTCATTGGTAATATCCAAAGACGAAGCATCACCCAATGATGAAATGAACAGGCTAACTTCATACTCATTTCCTCCAATACAAGATTCAGAGAAAACAACTGTGGGAGGCGTACAAGTTGTCTCTCCATTGGCACAAATGCTGAAATCACCTTGGATGTTATTATTCGTTTCCCAAAGTTGAATGAATTGTGTTTCTCCGGGTGTACCCGTCAATTCAAGCTCGGGAAAAAATCCGGGGCCACTATTGGCGTCGCAACCGATCAAGGTTAAACTACCGCAGGTGCCTGAGTAAGCAGCTGCATTTATATTCAATCCGGGAGGTGTTGTTCCGGGAATCAAAGTGGTTGACACGGTTACATTTCCGGAAGGAGGAATCACAACTGAATACCATGCATCTCCACCTGCGAAGAAATCACAATCAGCACCTACGGGTACTTGTCCTGAATTTGTTAAACCTGTGGTGGAAGCAGTACTAAACACGCAACTACCGACATTTACGGTGAGAGATTGAGCACTCGCACAATCATTTCCTTGACCATATGAGCTGAGAGACCATGAGCCAAGAAAGGCAATCATGATCACCAAGAGTAAATTTTTCATTTTAAAACTGAGTTTAAGGGTTAAGAGAATATTGATTCACATACGCAGTTCGAAAGAATAAGGTTCGAAATAGTTCAATAGAATTTTTTAGAAAATTGGAAGCATAAAAAAGGCCCGCTAAAAAGCGGACCTTCAATACTTTTAATTTTTTAGATGACTTACTCCGTAATTACAACACCTACAGCTTCAAAATTCATACTGATCTCGGGCTCAGTAATCGCAGCAATCTCTTCTGCAGACTTTTCAGCATCTTCAGCCAAGTGTTTAAGGTAATCAACACTTAGCGTGTCGGTGAATGCAAATCCTTCCATTATAACACTCATACCATTTACACCTTCTTTGGGAACAAAGAAACCGTAGTCTTTAAATCTGACACGCATCTCTTCACCATTTCCCATATCGACTGTCATCCAGCATCCTTTTACCTTGCAAGTTTCATTGATTGTAGCTTGAAGGGTCGTGTAAAGGGAATCTTTTCCTTCCATTTCTGCTAAAAAAGCTTCTGGCTTCAGGGCACCGGACGTTTCGATAGTGTCGCCATAATAAGTGACTGAAACAGCTTCTATTTCAGGCTCTAGCACCTCAACTTCTGCTTCTCCATTTGTTTGAGTTTCACTGCAAGCATAAAAAGCGATGGCGAGTAAAATAAAGAGTATTTTTTTCATGGTTTGATAATTTGCTGCAAAGATAATTAACGCTTTACAATCTTGAACTCAGTTCGTCGATTTAAAGCACGGTCGTTTTCGGAATTATTTTGGACCAATGGCTTTGATTCTCCGAAACCTTTGAAATTCATCTTATCGGGATTTACTCCCTCCTCTTGTAGATATCCGAATACTTCAAATGCACGATCTGTACTCAAAGCCAAATTAGCCGCGGCATCTCCTACATCATCGGTATGCCCAAATATGTCAACTTGATAAGTTGGATTTTCGTTTAAGTAATCTGCAAATTCATTGAGTACCGATTTTGAGGCCTCATCTATTTCTGATGAACCTGTGGCAAATCGAATATCATTCATGCGATACGTCTTTCCCGAAACTAGCTTCTCCACCTTCATTTCCAAATCACGCACTGTTTCTGCCGTATCTGCTAAGGTGAAAACACGTGTATTAAAGGCCAGATCTTCTGTATCGCTTTTAACACTCACCACCACATCTTCATATTTTTTGAGGTTAATAACTGCAGCGTAGGTGCCGTCCATATCATCAACTTCTACCTCCTTTACTTCTTTGGTCTCAGCATATTTGATTTCAATCTTGGCATCGGTGACTAATTCGCCATCTGAATTTTTCACATCACCTTTTAAAATAAGAACCTTTTCAGGTCTGGCTTCCTTCGGAACATCAAAAGCGTATATATCCAGCCCCTTAGCAGAAGCGACATTCGAAGACGCAAAAAGGGCGATTTTACCATCTGTGCTAACTACCAAGCCATGCTCATCTTGGGGAGAATTCACCGGATATCCAATGTTCTTTGGCTTAGTCCAGGTACCATCACTCCCTTGTTTGCTGTAAAAAATATCATAGCCCCCTGCTCCCAAATGTCCATTGCTGGAGAAGTACATGGTGCGACTGTCCGCGTGCAAAACGGGACTCTTGTCATTTCCATCTGTATTGATCGCTGAGCCGATGGGCTTGGCCTTTGACCACTCACCTATTGAGGACCTTTCCGTGTAGAAGATGTCAATAGTTGGATTTCCGTCTTTATCGGGTGTGGTAGATTCTCTGATCGTAGCGAAATAAAGCGTGTTGCCATCTGCAGACAAAGTTGGCTGAGCTTCCCACCCATCTGAAGTATTCACGTTCTCCCCTAAGTTTTCCAGTCCGGTCCAATTATAAAGTACTTTACCCGCATCATTGGTTTCGCGCTCGTATCTCGAAACATAGAGATCGCAGTTTTTATAACTTGAAGAAACGGGCTTGCAGACGGTAATAAACATCTCGCGATTGTCCAATGAGAGCGTAACACCCCCGTAGTTATCGCCAACATTGAAAGGTGGGGGAAGCGATTCAGCATTGTCGTATTCGTTGGTTTTATCGATTTGACCGGCCATCATAAATCGCTCTACTTCTTTGGCGTACAAATCCCCCTTTGCTTTTTCCTTGGACTTCCGTGTGAAAAATATCAATTGATTATCGGGCGACAACATGGGCAGATACTCGCCTGCCTCTGTATTGATATTTGCCAATCTCCTTGGATTGTATTCCACAGGATTGGAATAGAAATCATTGTAAAACCTCACCTCAGGAAGTACAGAAGCGATATCCCCTTCCTTGGCCTCATGGTCGCGCGACGTTTTCCCAGCTTCCTTATCGAAAGTGAGAAAACCCTCAAAGTACCTTTGTGCATTCTCAAAGTCCTGATTGGCATAAGCTATGATCCCTGAATAATAGTAGGCATCAGCATGGTAGTTAGGACACGAAGTGATCACCTCAATAAAATCGCTATACGCTCTATCGTAGCCGGTGTTTTGTTCCATAGCCAACCCGTATTCTGCACGGGCTTTGCCAAACAGGCACTCGATGCACTCAGGATCAGCTTCGAGAGACTTTCTGAAAACATCTATTCTCTCCGCAAGTTCCAACTTGGAATTGTTCACTGCTTGATCCAGGAGCTTTTGCGCTTTCTTGGAATTCGAAGGGCCGCAGTTCTGCGCATTCAGAGTGAAGCCGAAGAATATGACCCCAATAAGGAATAAATATTTTACTGCATTGAAAACCATGGAACTCTTATTCTCCGTTGTTGATTTTATCCGCTTGCTTTCTAGCATCAGCCATGATCTTATCGGCTTGTTTCTGCGCTTCATCCACTAATTTATCGCCTTGCTTGTCAGCTTGTTTTCTCACTTCATCAGCGGCAATTTTTGCCCCGGCTTTAGCTAATGGATTCTTCGCATCTTTGATCAACTTATCCGCTTGCTTGTCCGCTTCTTTTCGTAGCTCGTCGGCGGCTTTTTCAGCTTCTTTCACCAATTTATCCGCTTGCTTTTGCGCATCAGCCAATAACTTGTCAGCCTCCTTAGCAAGCTCTTCCTTAGCATCATC
>CAZKXG010000023.1:13731-17547 GCA_964556465.1 uncultured Cryomorphaceae bacterium
CTTATCCACCTCTTCTTTGATGGCTTCGGTAGCTTGCTCCTTAACGGAACTTTCGCCTTCCATACCTGCAAAGGCAGGTTTGATTGAAGGGCCGTATAAGTCTCCTTCAATAGTTACGTTCATATTGATGTATTCACCCAAAGACATATTCCCGCCAAGAAACGCATTGGCTTGACCAAGCAGGCCTTCGGCCATTTTATTGAACTCACCGCCCAATTCTTCTCGCGGAATTTTCATTTTCATCAGGTAATCGATCTTCTCATCGAAGCTAACCCATCCGCTCACATTCGCCGTCATCTTGTCGATTTTTACATCGAAAGGCGAAGTGGTCACTTTTCCGTTTTCAATTACAAACGTTGCGTCTAAGTCTTGAATCCGCTGCTCTTTCAGACCAGGCGCTTTCATGGTAGTCGAAAGCTTTTCAAGGAAATCACCGCCTTTTAGAACCACTTCATCGCTCACCAATGAACCGCGTCCTTGCATGGTTTCATAAATGGGCTCCATATTCTGATCGAGAATACCTTGAACCTTTAAATCGGAGCTAACCTTGCCTTTCGCGTACTTGGCAATAGGAGCAATTTTCTTGACCGTGTTGAAAGTATTAAAGGCTTCGTCAATCTCAATAGAGTTAAGGTCATAGGCAAAATCGTATGACGGCTTTTCCATATCTTGGGTAGAGTAGCTTCCGCTAATACCCATGGTTCCTCCAAGACCCTTAGCAACTAATTTCTCCAGCTCAGCCTTCTCATTTCGCAATGTGATTTTTCCTTTGATATTCGAAAGAACAAGGTCATCGTAATTAATTTCTCCGATAGTGGCATTCAAGACCAAGTCCAGATTACCAGGAATTGGCACTATGCCTGAAGAGCTATCGGCAGGAGCTGTATCGACCACCTCAGCAGTTTCTCCTACTTCTGCCGTTTCTTCTTCCTCTTCGCTGGTCATAAACTTATTGACATCAATCTTGTCAGCACCAAAATTGAATACGCCTTGAAGCGTCGTGTCTTGAAGGGCGTAAGCTACATAATTACTGATGTAGCCATCCATCTCCATATTGATCTCCTCGTAGATTAACTTTACTTTTTCGACATTCAATCGCTGTGGAGTGAAATCTACTTTGGCGATAGGCAAATTGACATCCATCTCAGCATCTCGATAAATGAAGTCGTTCATCGCTGCTGTTCCTGAAGCCTCAAAATCATTGAAACGCTGATTTTCAATATCGCTGAGATTTCCATCTAATTTGAAGTGAGCGGAAAGATTACCCGCCATCTCAAATTCCTCTTCCATCGGAACCACATCTTTGAAGCTGCCCAGATCTAGGTCTGCATCCACTTTCGTGCGAATGTTGGGATCGCTCATTGGGTTGCGCAAAAAGAGGTAAGCATCGATTGTATTGGGTTGCACCGCTGTTTTCCCAATTTCCATGTGAAATTTGGGCACGTCGACTGCTATTCTATCGAGATCATTTCCTTCAGGGCTTTCAACCTTCGCGTCTATCGTGATGTTTTGAATGCTCTTCGGTAAATCGGGATATTGAACAGAGCCATTGTCAACCTTTAGCTCAGCCATAAAACCAGGCATATTCTGCTCGTTATAGGTTCCGCGAACATACCCATCAAGTAACACTGATCCCGAAGCACTTACACCTTCTAAATCTTGCGTATAGTATGCGGGAATTAAACTCATAATAGCGGTAAGCTCTGCCGTTTCTGTAGCAAAAGTGATGTCCATATCGATATCTTCCGTTGGCATAGCCACAAAACCATCAAACTTGAGCACTAAGGCATTGACGTCGAGTTCATTTTCCATAAACTCAAAGCGCATCTCTTCAAGGTTCATGGCTAGGTCTGCAATGAGATCGGCTTTTAAAGCGTTGGCATATTTGATCCCATCATAATCCACGGTGAAAGCCCTTATATGCGTTTCAGTCTTGAGCGTAAAAATATCTTGAGCGAAATCACCATTTCCGACATGATCTAAATCGTCAATGACCATGCGCATAGGCAATGTGGCGTCATCATAAATGATCACCCCATCTGAAATGCTGTATTCTTTTATCGACAAGTTGAGCGGAGCGCTCTCTTCGGTTGCAGTCTCTTCTTCCTCGATTGCGGAATCATCCGAGGCAAGGGCGATGTCGTAATTGGCAGTACCATCTTCCAATACGTTCACATTGAAATAAGGCCTGTCGAGGTTGATGCTCTTCACCACGATTTGGTCTCCGCTGATAACGCTCATCACATCCATTACCAGCCCGATGTTTCCAATACTGGCCAATGTATCGCCTTCGAAATCTTCGATTCCTACTACGCTTAATTCTTCAATCTCAACAGCTAGGTTGGGGAAATTGCGAATAAGCGATAAGCTCACATCATTGAACTCGACTTTCGCACGGAGATTTTCGTTGGCTTGCTGTTTTACCAGGTCAACTATTTTGCCTTTGAAGACAAAAGGAAGAATCAGGAGGAGCAGAAAGATAGCCACAACAATGATGGCAATAATTTTCAGCGCTTTTTTCATAGGTCCTCGCGGTAATTAAGTTCGTTCTCAGTTTTTGCAATCACGGTCGAAACTGTTGCATCTCCCGTCACATTAACTACGGTACGACACATGTCTAAGATACGGTCAACGGGAAAAATTATTGCGATCCAAAGCGGATTCAATCCAACGCTCTGCAAAACGATGATAAGCATGACTAGTCCAGCGCTAGGAACTGCCGCAGAACCAATTGAAGCGAGGGTGGCAGTCAAAACAATTGTTAATTGCTGACCAAAACTAAGATCGACATAGTGAAGCTGCGCCAAAAAGATCACCGCAACGGCTTGGTACAGGCTGGTTCCATCCATGTTGACGGTAGCACCAATTGGCAAAACAAACCCGGTGATACTTCTGGAAACTCCGATGTTTTCTTCAACACACTCCATGGTTACGGGAAGTGTTGCAGCACTGGAGCTCGTCGAAAAAGCGAGAAATTGAGCAGGCGCAATTCGCCTAAAAAAACCGCGATAGGTCAACGGTTTCACAATCGATTTCGCGATAAGCGGATAGAAAACAAAGATCATGAACGCCAAACCAGCTGCAACGGTAATTGAATAGCTCCCCAGCCCCTTGAAAATCTCAAAGACCTCTGCGGGCGTGTCGGCCATGGTGGATAAAACTCCCGCCATAAGCGCAAAAACGAAGAATGGAGCGGCTCGCATCACGATGTCTACCATTTTGAGAAAAACCTCATTCGTGCCTTCAACAAATGCCTTTAAGACACTCACTTTTTCTTCGGGAACTATGGCCAGACAAAGCCCGAAGAAGATGGCAAAGAAGATGACTTGGAGCATCAGCCCGTTATCAGAAATAGAGAGAATAATATTCTCAGGGACCATATCTACAAGGAATTTCAATGGCCCATCTTCTTTTGAATCATCGGCAGTTTTGAGCTTCTCTTGTGCTTTTGCAAGACTCTCCTTGTCAGCTAGCATCTGGGCCTCTTCCGTAAGATAATCGGCATAAGCTGGATCTCCTGAAAAGTACTTTCCATCTTTGATTTCGATGTCATTCGAAACGGCCCATGTTTCGTAGGCTATTCGATTTTTGATGCGCGACTCCTCATCGACAAAACTGCCTGGCTGGATGACGTTTACAAGTAAAAGACCTATACCAATGGCGGTAACTGTAGTAATGAGGTAGAGCCCTAAAGTTTTGGCTCCCAGCCTACCGAGCTTTGAAACATTCTTAAGTCCGGCTATTCCCGACATGATGGAAAACAGGACTAAAGGAACGGCTATAAACTTGAGCATTCGGATAAAAATCACCCCGAAT
>CAZKXG010000023.1:17557-25085 GCA_964556465.1 uncultured Cryomorphaceae bacterium
TTCTTGGTGAATTCATTCCATCCCAGGTAACTCGCCAAAAATGCCCAGATGATTCCGAGCACCAATCCTATGATGATTTTCCAATGAAGCGCGAGTTTGGTCATAATTTTATGGTGCGGTTTCTAAGAAGGTGGTCGGCCAAGATAAGCGCAGTCATCGCCTCTACTATCGGTACCGCTCTGGGTACTACACATGGATCGTGCCTTCCTTTTATTTCCAATTCAGTTTCTTTCCCTTCACGGGTGATGGTTTTTTGCTTCTTTCCAATAGAAGCTACGGGTTTGAACGCAACTCGAAATACAATATCCATTCCGTTTGAGATGCCTCCTTGCACTCCTCCACTGTGATTTGTTCGGGTGTGTGGTTTGCCATCTATTAGTTCAAAGCCATCGTTGTGGTCACTGCCTTTCATTTTGGCCGCCGCAAATCCGCTTCCTATATCAAAGCCTTTTACCGCATTGATGCTGAGCATGGCCTTGCCCAAATCAGCGTGGAGCTTATCGAAAACGGGTTCACCCAAGCCTGCAGGAACGCCCAGAGCTAGTCCTGTAACTATTCCTCCCAAGGTATCACCTTCGTCCCTCGCATTTTCGATGGCAGTTCTCATAGCTTTCGCCGAATGTGGATCAGGACAGCGAACTTCATTTTCGGCTGCATTCAAATCCAAGTCTGTGTGTGGCTTATCGACCTCAACTTGACCAATGGCGCTAACGAATGATTTTACTTCAATGCCTTCCGCCAATAAGAATTGTTTGGCAATTGCTCCTGCTGCTACTCGACACGCCGTTTCTCGTGCTGACGATCGTCCCCCGCCGCGGTGATCTCTAATGCCGTATTTAGCCTCGTAAACATAGTCGGCGTGCGACGGACGGTAAACATCTTTGAGGTTTCCGTAGTCTTTTGACCGCTGATCGGCATTGGGAATAATGAATGCAATAGGAGTGCCCGTAGTTGTTCCTTCGAAAATTCCCGAAAGGAATCTCACGGTATCCGACTCTTTTCGCTGGGTAGTCAAATCACTTTGACCAGGCTTTCTTCGATCCAATTCTTTTTGAACGGCCTCCATATCGAGTGATAGCCCAGCGGGACAGCCGTCTATAATTCCCCCGATCGCCTCGCCATGCGATTCGCCGAAGGTGGTGAGCTTAAAAAGGGTACCTAAGCTATTTCCCGCCATGCGGCCAAAGATAGAAATCTTTCGTGCGGAGAAGTATAGATTTCAATGGAGGATTGAGAAGAATTTAGTCGTCTTTTTAGGCTTTCGCTTTTATGCCTTCATCCCATTTAGAATGGTCCTGATATGATTCGCACTTTCCATTTCGCTGTAGATTGCTTCAAAATCGTCTTCTTGCATTAACTGTTTGAATCGTTCTAAATTCCGAATGTATTCCTCGAGCGTCTCGATCACATTGGCTTTGTTTTGCTCGAATATTGGCGCCCACATAGCAGGGGAACTTTTTGCCAATCGAACAGTAGATTCAAAACCACTTCCAGCCATATCGAAAATATCCCGTTCGTTTTTTTCTTTCTCAATCACCGTCTTTCCCAGCATGAAAGAACTGATGTGCGACAAATGCGAAACGTATGCTATGTGTCGATCGTGAGCGACAGGATCCATGTAGCGAATTCGCATACCTATCTTTTTAAAGATCTCTAAGGCCTTTTCTTGCAACTTGAAAGCTGTTTTCTCGACCTCACAAATGATGTTGGTCTTTTCCTTGTACAAACCCTTCAAGGCGGCTTTTGGCCCTGAAAATTCCGTTCCCGCAATAGGGTGTGCCGCCAAAAAATTTCGCCTCTTCAGATGTCCTGCCACGGCTTCGCAAATCCCTTGCTTCGTAGATCCCGCATCAATGACTACAGCATCGTCGTGAATGACATCAAGTACTTTGGGTATTAAATCTAGGCTCACATCCACAGGCAGGGTAATGAATATGACATCGGCCTTTGAGAGATCGTAAATTGTAGCTTCTTCATGAATTACCCCCAGGCTTTTGGCTTCAGCCAGATGCGCAGGATTATGATCGATTCCATAGATTCTTGCCTCAGCATATGCATCTTGAATGTCCAAGGCAAAGCTGCCTCCGATCAATCCCGTACCCACTATATATACGTTCATATTTCTATTTTCGATTTACAAGTATAGAAGTACAACCATTAACTTCAGGTATCAGAAGTACTATTTACGAAGTTTGATTCTTTGTTAACTCTTTGAATGATTTTCTTTGTCCCAAACTTGGAGTCATGAAAATTCTCATCAAAAATATCAAAGGATTGGTCGGTCACTATGAAGAGGCACCCGCTTTCTTGCGCGGACATCAGATGGACGAACTTCCTGTTTTGGAAAACGCCTTTCTGGCAGTTGAAGATGGTAAGATAGCCATGTACGGAAAGATGGAAGATTGGGGCGGAATAACCGACTGGAGAGATTTAGAGGTGATCGATGCGGAAGGTCGATTCGTGCTGCCTTCATTTTGTGATTCACATACGCACTTGGTTTTTGCCGCTTCACGCGAATTGGAATTTGAAGACCGCATCAAAGGACTGACCTATGAAGAAGTTGCAGCTCGAGGTGGCGGAATTCTCAACTCTTCACGAAAGCTCCGTGAGATGAGTGAAGACGAGCTTTTCGAAAGAGCCTTGGTGCGTTTGAAAAAAGCCCAACTATCGGGAACAGGCGCTATTGAAATCAAAAGCGGCTACGGGCTCGACACCGAATCAGAATTGAAAATGCTTCGGGTCATTCGTCGACTTAAGGAAGAATCGGGGATGATGATTAAATCGACTTTTTTGGGTGCGCACGCCTTGCCCCCTGAGTTCAAAGACAATCGCGAGGGATATGTCGACCTGATCATTAAAGAGATGGTTCCCGAAATCGCCAAAGAAGGATTGGCCGATTACGCCGATGTGTTTTGCGAAAAAGGCTACTTCACAACGGAGGAGACCTTGGCAATTGTGAACGCCGCGTCAAGTCACGGCATGAAGAGCAAAATCCACGTGAATCAGTTCAACGCTTTTGGCGCTATTCCCGAATTGGTGAAAGCGGGTGTTGTATCAGTTGACCACCTGGAAGTATTGGGCCGAGGCGACACATCTGCATTGTCCAATTCTAATACAATTGCCACGGCGCTGCCTTTATGCAGCCTTTTCTTGAGCATTCCTTACACTCCGGTAAGAGGTTTGATGAACGATAATGCTATCGTGGCCTTGGCCACGGATTTCAATCCTGGTTCCGCCCCTTCGAGCAATATGGCCATGGCCATTTCTTTGGGATGTATCAAAATGAAAATGACACCCGCTGAGGCAATCAATGCGGCTACTATTAATGGTGCCGCCGCCATGGAAATCTCGGATACGCATGGAACGATTACCTCGGGTAAATCAGCCAATTTATTGATCACAGAGCCTTGCGAGCACTTGAGTTATTTGCCTTACAGTTTTGGTGAGCCGGCAATTGATGGGGTGATTTTGGAAGGGGAAGTGATAACGGGTTTAGACTAATACAAGTTAGAATTGGAGGATAGCTCCTACTCCTCCCGGAGCTGCGTTGAAACTCAACTCCATCCCATCACCTATCACCACCTTTTTATGAATCAACACCATGGCCACGTCAAAGGCGAAAAGGAATGCCCCTTGGAGTATAATTGAGCGGCCATAACCTTTCCAGAGGTCGGGATTTTTGGAAACGTTCTTTGAGCGCTCCATCATCCAGGCGCCAGCGGCTATGTAGCCGAGATCGAGACCCGCATTGAATAGAAGAGTCTTGTCGATGCCCATTTGTTCTTGGAGGAGTTCAAGCGCGGTTCCATCAGTTCCCAACTTGGCGGCGCTGAAATATCCAAAGCCTGCAATCGCCAGATTCACTCCATTCCAAATGGCATTCATCTCCCAAAAGCGTGAATCAACTCCCGTGGTGTTGGAACGCATCGCCAGGCCCGAAGCAATATTGGCGACAGCCCAACCCCCTAGAACCATCATTCCCGTCTGACGGTAGTTCTGTTCGGCCTCCCACGATTCAGGTAGAGTTTGACTGAAAGCCAAAAGCGAAAAAAGTAGAAAGGCGGAAGTAAAGATGGTTGATTTCATGGTACATGAACAGACACGCGTCAGCATAGTTCAAATGTAGAAAATGAAAAAAGCCCGCGAACGGGCTTTTAAGTCAATCTTTTGTTAATAGGTCAAACTAGTGTTCGGTCAGGGAAGTTCGGTAGCAAGGCACGCGCATTTTTGGGAACCAAGGAGTTGACATTGAGTCAATGACTGTTTGGAAATCAAGTGTAACGCAGCTAGTGAGCCTTATAAATCTGAAATCACCCGCACTTGGAGTGCCCGCAGTTCTTGCAGTTGAGACACCCTTCTTCGTAAACGAGTGATTCCTGTCCGCACTCCGAACACTCAACTCCTTCGGCTACTGTTCCTGCAGGAACGTACTGCTTCAAAGCTCGAATCACTCCGTTCTTCCAAGTGTTCAATGTATCGTCGCTCAAGTGAAGGTTCTCCACCATATTGACCACATCGGCGATGGGCATTCCATGACGAAGTACACCGCTGATAAGCTTCGCATAATTCCAGAACTCAGGGTCAAACGAACGAGAGAGTCCTTCGATGGTTACGAAAAATCCATCTTTATCTTGGTAGCGGAAGTCGTAACGACTTTTACCCGTTTCCTCGTCTCTATTTTTGATTACAAAACCAGAGTCGACCGCCTTTGGTAGGTGGAAAGAGTCTTCTGCTCTACCCGTAAAAATCTCGTAGGGACGATCATTCAAGAGTCCAACTACGGCAAGCCATTTCTCAGAATTATTATTGAATCGAACGACTTTGGTTTCAAGTGACTTTGGACGCTCAGGTGCAGACGTGCTAGCTACCACTTCTTTGGTTTCGGGTGTATCTGAAATAAGAACTCCGGAGCGCGAACCATCGCGGTAAACCGTAATTCCTTTGCAACCACTTTCCCAACCCGTTTCGTAAATGCTGGCTACCATCTCTTCGGTAGTCTCATTGGGAATATTCACGGTTACAGAAATCGAGTGATCTACCCATTTCTGCACCCTTCCCTGAAGGTGTACTTTGTTCACCCAATCAACGTCATTGGCAGTAGCCCCGTGATATGGTGACTCGGCAATGAGTTTGTTCAATTCTTCGTCGCTCCAATTTTGAACTTCCTTCACATCGTGGCCTTTGGCTTTGAGCCAATCAGCAAATTTGTGATGGAACACCGCAAACTCTTGCCAGTGGTCCCCCACTTGATCGACAAAGTCGGTGCGGGTGTTTTGATCGTTGGGGTTAATCTTTTTGCGACGCTTATATGAAACCATAAATACTGGCTCAATTCCAGAAGTAGTTTGCGTCATTATACTTGTTGTTCCTGTTGGAGCAATAGTTAATGAAGCAATGTTTCTTCGACCATGCTTTTTCATGTCTTTGATCAGCTGTGGGTCGGCTTCCGCCAAGCGCTGGATAAACGGATTCTCTACTTCTCTTTTCCAATCAAAAATCGGGAAGCTTCCACGGTCTTTGGCCAGGCTCACAGATCCGCTGTAAACAGATACAGCTAATGACTTGTGTACTTTTTCTGAGAAGGAAATAGACTCTTCTGAACCGTATCTGATACCCAAGGCAGCGAGCATATCACCCTCAGCGGTGATACCAATACCCGTGCGGCGACCTTGGATGCACTTCTCTTGAATTTTCAACCAAAGATTTCTCTCGGTACGCTTAATTTCTTCACTTTCCGGATCGGCATCAATCTTTGCGATAATCGCATCGATCTTCTCCATTTCCAAGTCGATGATATCGTCGGCGATGCGCTGCGCCAGTCGACCGTGAGCTTCGAATTTTTCGAAGTCAAACTTTGCGTCAGCAGTAAATGGATTCTCAACGTAGCTATAAAGATTGATTGCCAATAGGCGACAAGAATCGTATGGGCACAACGGAATCTCTCCACAAGGATTGGTAGAAGTCGTTTTGAAACCCAAATCAGAATAGCAATCGGGAATTGACTCCTTTGTAATGGTGTCCCAAAAGAGAATTCCCGGTTCGGCAGAAGCCCAAGCATTATGAATGATCTTTTCCCAAAGTCGTTTGGCATCTACCTCATTGACATGAGTTGGATTGTTTGAATCGATGGGATATTGCTGCTTGTACGTACCGCCTGATTTTACCGCTTTCATGAATTCATCGTCGATACGCACTGAAACGTTGGCTCCCGTCACCTTGGTTCCGTCCATTTTGGCATCGATAAAGCGCTCCGCATCTGGGTGCTTGATGGAGATACTCAACATCAATGCACCGCGTCGTCCGTCTTGTGCTACTTCTCGAGTAGAATTGCTGTAGCGTTCCATAAACGGAACAACTCCCGTAGAGGTAAGCGCTGAATTTTTTACCGGTGATCCCGTAGGTCTGATTCCCGAAAGGTCGTGCCCTACCCCACCGCGGCGCTTCATGAGCTGCACTTGCTCTTCATCCGTTTTCATGATCCCACCATATGAGTCGCTTTTGCCATCATTTCCTATTACAAAGCAGTTGGATAAAGAGGCCACTTGGTGCTTATTGCCAATTCCTGTCATCGGCCCACCTTGAGGAACGATATACTTGAATTTTGCCAAAAGGTCAAAAACCTCATCCTCTGAAAGTGGACTTGGATACTTGTTTTCGATACGGGCAATTTCCTTCGCCATGCGTCGGTGCATGTCGTCAGGATTCTGCTCGAAAATATGTCCGTAAGAATCTTTGAGAGCGTACTTGTTCAACCAAACACCAGCGGCCAGTTCATCACCGTCAAAATATTCGGTAGCGGCCTTCAACGCTTCATCATAGGTATATCCTACTTTCTTTTCTTCAATATTCACGGGGGTTTCCAAGGTTTTTATGCTCATTGTTCGGGATTATATAATTTTTAAAAACGGACTTTAAAGGTACGCGACGATTTCCTTTTTCGTCTACCGAAAAAGGGGGAATCCCGATAAAAGCATGCACAAAGAATTGTTGATATCGCCGTTAGCTTCGATGGAATAACGGGTTGCGAACCGATGGTGTGTTGAAAGCTTTTGAAAGGAAATTTTGAGCAAAATGACAATGTTAGAAACTGTGAAATCACAGTTAAAAAACAATGCTGATGAACTAGTGAAATTTAGGCTTATTCTTACTATGAAGTTCACCCGTTGAGTGCATATTAGGTCACGCTAAATCCGTATTTCCACGGATGATCCATTCAGATAATCGCAGTAAATATTCCACCAGCGATGAAGACTAACTCGGCTTACTATCCAAAAAATCGACAAGCTTTGACTTGAAATAGGAAGAATTCATCTCAGCAATAGAAGCCACTGAAATCTCTA
Organism: uncultured Cryomorphaceae bacterium; assembly: GCA_964556465.1. Taxonomy (GTDB): domain Bacteria; phylum Bacteroidota; class Bacteroidia; order Flavobacteriales_D; family Cryomorphaceae; genus JAKVAV01. The sequence continues at coordinate 24,898 of CAZKXG010000023.1, forward strand.
CGGGGCACTCCACAGAGCAAGCACCCGTGAACGAACAGTTGCCAAATCCTTCTATTTCCATCTGACTCGTCATCCCCAGGGTTCTCTGAGTCTTTTCGGCTTTACCTTGAGGTAAGGTATTGAGGTGGTTGATCTTGGCAGAGGTAAATAGCGCTGCCGAAGCATTCTTGCAAGTCGCTACGCAGGCA
>CAZKXG010000024.1:0-3148 GCA_964556465.1 uncultured Cryomorphaceae bacterium
GTACACCATCCGCTTCCAAAACACAGGGACATTCTACGCTGAGAGCGTTGTCATTGCCGATACCATCGATGGTAGTTTGGATATCAATTCACTCCAGATTATTTCCACCTCTCACGATATGCAAATTGTGAGAGAAGGCAATGTGCTCTACTTTGAGTTTGACCAAATCTTCCTGCCCGATAGTACTACCGACTTTGACGGAAGTATCGGACACTTGCGTTATGAAATTGATCCCCTACCCTCATTTAGCGAAGGTCAGACCGTTGAGAACACAGCTTATATCTACTTCGACTTTAACGAACCCATCGTGACCAACACTGTTGTGACAGAATTTGGGAACCCACTTGGTACTGCTCCAGCCAGCAGCTTTGACCCCATTTTCTACCCCAACCCCACGTCGGGAATGGTGCAAATAGATTTTGGTAGTGAGGTGACTATTGATTTCATCGATGTTTACACCGTTGAAGGAAGAAAGATATTCTCCATATCCCAACAAACGACTAGTTTCATTAGCGTTAATCTGTCACAGCTTCAGTCGGGTATCTATTTTATCCGTGTCCGATCGAATGGAAACGAGTCAGTCATGAAGGTATTAAAGCAGAATTCCTAGTATTCGTCGCCCTCCCTTCTGCAATATTCGTTGGAATAGAAACAGCCGCTCAACAAAACTGAGAAATCAGAATATAGATCTCATCTTTTGGCGTCTATCGACTCCAGGCTTAAAGCCTTTCCACCAAAGCAAATAATTTTGGTGCGCAGATTTTTTTGAATAGGTGTTTGAGTTTTCAAGAATATCAAAAACGATGAGCGTTAAAAATTCTGAAAGAGATTGAAACTCCTAATTTTAGAACCAACCAATAAACCTAGTCGATGAAAAAAGCTTTCCTTCTACTCGCAGTTTTATTTCTTTCTATTACTGCCAAGTCGCAATGTGAACCTCCCCAAATTCTGGGATGGGCTGTAAATACTGAATATGAGTGGACCTATAACATTAGCTTCTTCGCTCCAGCGGATGGCTTATATATATTTCGGTCAGAATCAAATTATGGGCCTGTTGGCGATGGTGGGGCAGTAACAATCGAATTACAAGAAATCACCGCCGGTGTAAATGACATCACACTCTCACTGAATCCTTTTTACTACAGTGATAGCATAACTTTCTATTTGGAATGTACGATGGAAAGAACATGCGGAGATGAGGATTCTAGTATAGTAGAGTTCTATTTAAGTGATCATTCACTAGTCGGAGACGGGTCCTATGATTTCGAAAATCTGAATATGCCATTTGAGCAATTCTCGGAGCAACCAGACAATGTGGTTGAGACGATCCTAAATTATCCGAACGAAGATGAATTTGTTGAATCTATTGAACTTTTCGTGGACATTGGTCATGATAATTGGTCTGATCTATCAATTGAATTAGAACACCCATCTGGACTAATAATTCAACTCCTTGAATTCACCCCGGAAGAGGATGAAGAAGCGGATGACAATCTCGATTTTAGTTTACTCTTCAGCGATCTAGGACTCGAAGTTCCCGAAGAACCAAATGAATTTATGGGACCTAGAGGACGGTTTCTTCCTGCAGAACCTTTATCAACTTTTGATGGTCTTACTACACAAGGTGATTGGATTCTAAGAATCACCGATAACGTAGACGATGAAAATGATGGGTTGGTTTTTGGAGTTGGCATGTCCCTGACTTGTAGTCCAAATTATCGCGGTCATGCTTACTATGATTCCAATTCCAACGGAACACTCGATGACGGGGAGGTAGCATTTCCATATCCGTACGTTTTGAATACCATAGATGACAATGAGCTTTTTGGGGCAGTTAATGGGGATTTCGCCGACTGCGGAGAGTCGGGAACAGGGATATTGTCAATACTCAACGTTCCCAACTATTTCACCACTGAACCCGCACCGATCGACCTCAATCCTGAAGATCAGTTTGAAGAATACTTAGTATCGATAACGGCGACGGAGTTGATCTCAGATATAGCTGTTGATCTAATTTCGCTCGAGCCAAATCGGCCTGGATTTGAAGCGAACTACTTGGCGCAAATCAGCCAGGTGGGTACCATCTGTGAAGACGACATAACAGCCAACATCACTTTTCCCGATTACGTTGAGATTGTCAGCTCGCCGAACCCTGACCTAGTCATAGCAGGCAACACAGCCACTATAGCAGTAGATCAAGTTTGCCCATTTGGACCATTTGATTTTATTCTGACGATTCTGCTCGATGACACAGTAAGCCTCGGCACTATGCTTGAAGCAACCATTTCGGCCAATGTTTCGGATGAGGACCCGAATGCCCTGAACAACATATTCACCTCGGTAGTCGAATTAGTCGGCTCCTATGACCCCAACGACAAGCAGGTCAGTGCTACCACCATCGGAGACGAATTTCTTGAAGATGGCGCGCCTCTTAAGTACACCATCCGTTTCCAAAACACGGGAACGTTCTACGCCGAACGAGTGGTGATAGCCGATACGATTGATGCCGATCTCGATATCAATTCGATCCAGATCATTTCCACTTCTCACAACATGCAACTCGCTAGAGAAGGCAATGTGCTCTACTTCGAGTTTGACCAAATCTTCCTGCCTGACAGCACCACCGACTTTGACGGAAGCATCGGAAACGTGCGATACGAGATTACTCCATTTCCAACCTTCTCGGAAGGAGAAACCATCGAAAACACCGCTTATATCTACTTCGATTTCAACGAGCCGATAGTGACGAATACCGTGGTAACCGAGTTCGGAAATCCCTTGAGTGTTTCAAACGAAATAGCTTTTGAAACAAGAATCTTCCCGAATCCCGCCAATGAAAATATTTCTGTTTCGTGGGCTCAAGATGTACGAGTAGATCGCATCGAGGTTTATGATTTGACGGGAAGACTTATCAAAGGAGAAAGCATTTCCGCAGATAAAATCTTTACCATGGACATAAGTGATCTGACAAATGGGATGTATCTGATCAATCTCGTTTCAGGTGATCAGCAAAGCAGACAAAAGTTCATGAAACTCGGTGAGCGATAATTTCATCGTACCTTTAGGGAAACAGTAAAATCTATGCGCATTTTCATTTACGTAGGATTAGTCATCATATTTCTCGTTTCCCTCTTGATTGCCCAAATCA
>CAZKXG010000024.1:3158-6949 GCA_964556465.1 uncultured Cryomorphaceae bacterium
CGCCGAAGAGAACGCCTTTCCGGAAAGTATTTACAAAGGGATTGTACTATTCCATTATTGGATTGTTTGCCTTTTTAATCGCAATCGGGATTGTCGCACTAGTGAATGATGTACAGTCCCGTCGTGGCAGCGATGACGACTTTTCCAAAATGACCAAAGAGCAAAAAACGGCTTTGCGTGATTCGCTGCGAAAGGAATTGCCAAGCCCTACTCTTAAAGATCTTCAAGCCACCTTTGTCGACTTCAATTTCAATGGAGTTATCATACCCTGTTATGAGACTGTGCATAAACTGGACATAACTTCCTTAAAGGAGATCAAATCCTTTGATGTGGGCGACGCTGAACTCTCGATCGATCTTTACGAAATTGATGTAGAAGCCGAGTTGATGGTTAACCAACCCGTCACCGACTTTCATTTCAGAGGTACTTTCAATGTACAGTACTCATTTTATGAAGGCGACACCGACATAGATCCGGGGTGGAAATTCTCCAAAATACTTATCAGCCATTGCCAGGTCATTTCCGCTCCTGAAAAGGAAAAAATCATCGGTAACACTGAGTATTATCCCGATTTGAAAAGAGAATTGGACTAAGCCCGGACTTCATAATCGTTAGTCAAAAAATCGGTTTGGGCTGAACGAATAAAGCTCAATGGTTTATTCTGCTATTTTTGTCGCCTAACCCAAGCAGTGATGAAAAAGCTTATTTCGGGCCTCGTTTTCCTAGTCATTCTTTTTTCGTGTAAAGAAGAGCAAGCACCTACCGCGCCTCCGCCTACCGTACAAGTCGTTACCGTAATTGAAGATACCGTTCGTATTGAAAAAGATTTTGTCGGTCAGGTCTACGGAATAAAGGATATTCCCATCCGCGCCAGAGTCGAAGGATTCCTGGAAGACATCCATTTTCAAGAAGGAATGAAAGTGAAAAAAGGACAGCTCCTCTACTCCATCGACCCGCAGCCCTTTCAAGCAGCCCTTACAGCGGCTCAAAGCCAATTGGCGGAAGCCAAAGTGGGAAAAGTGCGTGCTACGAATGACCTCGAGCGAGTGGTGCCTCTGGCAGATATGAAGGCAGTCAGCGAGAGAGACAGAGATGCTTCCATCGCCGAAAAGGACGCTTCTGAGGAAATGGTAAATGCGGCACAGGCCAATGTAGAAATTCAAGAAATTCAATTGAGCTATACCCGAATTAAGTCTCCCATAAACGGATTGATCGGTAAGACACAGGCAAAAGAAGGTGAATTTGTCGGACGTAGTCCAAACCCGGTTATTCTCAATACCGTTTCCAAAATTGACTCGGTGAGAGTAGAATTCTTCATCACCGAAAATGACTACTTGCTTCTGGCGAAAAAGATCAGAACAGACCGAGCCTCGGGAAATTCCCGAGAGGCATTTGAGCTAAAGCTTATCCTTTCGGATGGAACGGTATTCGAACAAACGGGAAAAGTAGATTTCGTGAACAGGGAAGTAGATGCAAGTACGGGCGCTCTCTTAATTCAAGCTTCTTTTCCAAACCCCGATGGCCTGATTCGTCCGGGACAATTTGCTCGCGTACGTGCAGTTGTAGAAGAATTGGACAACGGGCTACTGGTTCCGCAACGAGCTGTGTCTGAGTTTCAAGGACGGTTTAGCGTAATGGCAGTGACTGATAGCAGCACCGTCATGCAAAAGCCCGTTCAAATCGTGGGAACCTACCGCGACTATTACATTATTTCCAAAGGTGTTACTGAGGGCGAACACATCATTTTCGAAGGTCTCCAAAAAGGGAAAGAAGGCGAGAAGATCATTCCTGAAGTGATTGAGTTTGAATCGCAGTACGTTGAAATGAAAAGCGCCAACTAGATGGAGGATAAAAACGACATCTTTTTCGTCAAGCGACCGATTGTCGCCATAGTCATCGCTCTTTTCATGATCATCATCGGTGGTATTTCCATTTTGGGATTGCCGATAGAGCAATACCCCAACATTACTCCACCGGTGGTTCGGGTGAGCACAGCTTTTACCGGAGCCAATGCGGTGAGCGTCGAGCAATCAGTAGCCTCCCCGCTGGAACAAGAGATCAACGGTGTCGAGAACATGCTCTACATGAAATCGACCAACGCCAACGACGGCACCATGTCATTGGACGTGACCTTCGATCTGGGCACTGACCCTGATATGAATACGGTCTTTACTCAAACGAGATCATCAGCAGCTACTCCAAAACTACCGGAAGAGGTAAAGAGAATTGGTGTTAAGACGCAAAAGTCTATGCCAAATATTCTCATGCTGATTTCGATGACTTCACCGGATGGGCGTTACGATCAAAGCACCTTGGGAAATTACGCCATCATTAACGTAAAAGATGAGTTAGCTAGAATCAAAGGAATAGGCCGTGTGGATGTGCTTGGAGCTAGTGATTACTCGATGAGAATATGGGTAAAACCTGATAGACTGGCCAAACTTGGTATTACCATTCCTGAGATTACTACAGCTATCCAAGAGCAAAATGTCATCTCTCCCGGCGGGAAGTTTGGAGCAGAACCAGCACCAAAAGGAACCGAATTCACCTATACTGTTCGGCTACCTGAGCGATTGGTAACTGAAAAAGAATTTGAAGACATTGTAATCCGTTCTGCCGCAGATGGGAGTCAAGTCAGAATTGGAGACATTGCTCGAGTTGAACTCGGCGTAGAAAGTTATAATGCATTCACTCGCCTGAATGGCGAGCAATGTGCACTGCTCTCGATCTATCAAGCTCCTGGTTCTAATGCAGTAGTATTAGCAGAAGATGTGATTGCTGCCATGGATAAAATGGCTGAGAATTTCCCGGAAGGGATCGGTTACACAGTTTCCTTGGATGCCACTGAGCCTATCACTGCAGGGATAGACGAAATTATTGAAACGCTGATCATAGCTCTTATTCTTGTTGTATTGGTGGTATTCATCTTTATTCAAGACTGGCGTGCCACACTCATACCAACATTGGCCATCCCGGTTTCGTTGATAGCCGCCTTTATGTTCTTCCCACTTCTGGGATTTACGATCAACACACTTTCACTTCTCGGCTTGGTCCTTGCCATCGGAATCGTAGTAGATGATGCCATTGTTGTGGTGGAGGCTGTGCAAGTGAATATGGATAAAGGAATGTCTGCTAAAGCGGCAACTTCAGCTGCCATGCGTGAAGTAACAGCCCCTGTTATCGCTACCACGCTTGTAATGATTGCTGTATTTGTTCCTGTTGCGGCAATGGCAGGAATCACCGGAAAGCTCTACCAGCAATTCGCCATCACTATCGCAGTATCAGTAGTTTTCTCATCCATTAATGCGTTGAGCTTATCTCCCGCTCTTTGCTCGCTTATTCTCAAACCCAAAGACAAGAAAACCGAGGAAAAAAAGAAAGGTTTACTAGGACGGTTTTTCGACTCGTTCAATAGAGGCTTTGATAAAACTACCGAGTCTTATTCGGCTACCGCACGAGTCGTAACAGGCAAGTTTAAACGTGGAATCGTTTACGTCATTATTGCGGGAATTGCGGCAGGTGTTTTCGGCTCATTAGTTCCGGGAGGTTTCTTACCTGAAGAAGATCAGGGTTATTTCTATGTCAACATTCAGCTGCCCAATGCATCCTCTCTACAGCGAAGCGACGCCGTTTCTGAAAGAATTGAGAATATGCTTATGGAACGCGAGGATGTGGAGTATGTCACTACCGTTGCGGGCTTCAGTCTCTTGGCAGGTGCAATGATCCCAAACACAAGCTTCATGTTTGTGAAATTGACCAATTGGGACTTAAGAGATCAAACCGTTGCCGAG
>CAZKXG010000024.1:6959-8160 GCA_964556465.1 uncultured Cryomorphaceae bacterium
TCATGCGTGAGGTCAACGTGATGCTTTCTCAAAATATAAATGAAGCTCAGGCAATGGCCTTTGGTCCTCCCGCCATTCCTGGATTAGGTAATGGCTCGGGATTTAGTCTCATCCTTCAAGATCGTGGAGGAAATGATCCGGTATATCTAGCGCAAAACACCTATAAGTTTATTGCCGAAGCTCAAAAAAGGCCCGAGATCGCCTCTGCCTTCACCACCTTTCAAGCCACCGTTCCCCAACGCTCGATGGAGGTGAATACGGACAAGATTTTAAAGTCCGGCGTCGCCATTGGAGACGTTTACAGCACATTCGCCGCATTTCTGGGAGGTGCTTATGTCAATGACTTCAATCGCTTCGGGAGACTCTACAAAGCTTATGTACAAGCCGAACCCGAGTACAGACAGAACGAACATGGACTCGAACTTTTCTACGTAAAAAATAAAGAAGGGGCATCGGTGCCCGTATCCACCTTTGTGACGGTGAGGAACACTTCAGGCCCCGACTACACCAATCGATTCAATTTGTTGAGGAGTACCGAGATTACCGGTACTCCTGCTCAGGGCTTCAGTAGCGCACAAGCCTTAGATGCTCTGGAAGAGGTGGCCGCAGAAGTTCTTCCCGATGATATGACTTACTCTTGGAACGCTATGAGCTACCAAGAGAAAAAATCGTCCGGACAAGCAGGAATTGTATTTGCCTTCTCGCTGCTTTTCGTATTTCTTATTCTTGCCGCTCAATACGAAAGTTGGTCCATGCCTTTCGCCATACTTCTGGGAACTCCGTTTGCTCTCTTCGGGGCTTTCTTATTCTTATGGTTCTTCAGGCTTTTCAGTGAAAGCTACTTGACGAATATCTTCGCGCAAATTTCGCTGGTCATGCTCATCGCCATGGCTGCCAAGAATGCTATCCTGATTGTAGAGTTTGCCAAAATGAAATTTGATGAAGGACTCTCGCTTATGGAGGCAGCTGTAGAAGCTGCCAAACTGCGGTTCCGCCCCATATTAATGACGGTGTTCTCCTTTATTCTAGGAATCTTGCCGTTGATCCTCGCAACGGGATCGGGAGCTGAAGCAAGAAAAGTAATGGGTGTGGCCCTTCTGGGAGGAATGGGAATCGCCACAGCTTTAGGAATTGTCTTTTATCCAATGCTGTTTGTCTTGGTTGGGAAAGTAGCCAAGTACGAACAGAAGCGGGACGCTGA
>CAZKXG010000024.1:8276-15012 GCA_964556465.1 uncultured Cryomorphaceae bacterium
TTAGACTCATTGGTTGATCAAGCCCTTCGATACAACCAGGATCTGGGAATTGCCGCGGAAAACGTTGTACAAGCTCAGTACAATATTGGCATTCAGCGTTCGGAGATGTTACCCCAATTGAGCTATCAAGGTGGATTTCAACGAGGCAATTTTCAGCAAAACCAGATCTCTGCGACTGAGTCAAATCTCTTTTTTGGTTTCGGTGCGGTTTCTTGGGAGATCGATTTTTGGGGAAAATTGCGCCGATTAAATGAGGCAGCTAAAGCAGATTACATCAGTAGCGTCGAGGGGTATAGAGCAACACAAATCAGCCTATTGGCTACCGTGGCAACGCTCTACTTTCAATATCTGGAATACGAAATGCGCGTCGACATTTCTCAAGAAACCATCACATTGAGAGACAGCATGCTCTCCATCATCGAATTGCGTTTTGAAAACGGAATTATTCCGGAGATAGACCTGAATCAGGCTCAGATTCAGCTGGCAATAGCCCAAGGGCAACTGCCTGTTTGGGAGCGTTTGGTAGCTCAAACGGAAAATCAACTAAGTGTCCTCACCGGTCAAAACCCACGGAGCCTTGAAGTTGGTGTAGCCCTAATCGATCAAGATACGAGCATTACCATTCCAGAGGGGTTGCCACTGTCTATTCTGACCAGGCGTCCAGACGTTCTTGTGAGCGAACAACAACTCATTGCGCAGAATGCACTCGTTGGTGCCGCTCAAGGTAATCGGCTGCCTTCCATTAGCCTCACGGGATTACTTGGAGTAGCGAGCAACGAATTTAGCACCTTAGGAAATGCAGGGGCAATATGGAACTTAGGGGGATCACTGCTCGGACCCTTGTTTTATTTCAATCGCTTTAAACGCATAGCTGATATCGAAAAAAGCAAGCGAAATCAAGCTCAGCTCTCCTACGAGAGAACGGTGCTCGAGGCATACCGTGAAGTAGAGGACATACTCGTGGGGATTACCACCTTGAAGAAAGAACTCATCGCTCGTCAAAACCATGTTGAAGCGGCAATTAATGCGCAGACTCTTTCTCAAGAACGATACAATCAAGGAGTGACCAGTTATCTGGAATACCTGGAATCGCAGCGACAAGCCTTTGAAGCACAGCTAAACTACGCGGGCACAAAACAACAACTACTGACTTCGTACGCTCAGCTTTACAAAGCACTTGGAGGTGGCTGGGTAATCAACTAGTACCCAATGTGTATTTAATCAATATGCGTTTAGCTCTGTAGCTACTTCTTTTTCAAGCTTTCATTCAGCCTGCGGCGCATGTCATTGTGCTCCTTTCTAATTTGTGTTGTCATTTCCATCACATATTCGTGATCGATATCCATGTGCTGATGGTCGTGTTTCATAGAGTCGAGTTTGGCTCGAAGCTCCTCATCGGAAATCTTACCTCCGTCATATCGTTTCTTAAAAGCCACATGGTCTCTCATGATGACCGAATGATTTTTCATGATGTTCTCATGCTCTTTATAAAACTGAGTGTGTCTGGCCACATCATTCATCAATTCCTTATCAGGATTTTCCTGAGAATTTAAAAACTCCATCAACTCTTCGTGATTGGCCAACATGACCTCATGGCGTTTATACACAAGCTCGTGATAGTGATGGCTACTATCATGTTTGGCAAGCCAATAAGTGTATTCTTCTTGAACAGGAGTTTGAGATGGTTCGCAAGAAATGAAGGCTCCAAGCAGCGCAACGAATAAAACTGAAATCATAGTAGTTTTCATGTAGAGGGTTTTAATAGTTTGAGATGAAGTTACCGATGATAAAATCAAATTAGAATGACATTCGTCATATTCCGACTTGAAATTTGGTGTTATATTTGGGTAAGTCGAGTCGATGAAAGTATCACAAACTTGAACATCCCTTACTCCTCTAAAGCGTTGTGACTTCAGATTCTCAAAGATTAAATTATCTAAACAAAACCATAATGAAAAAAATGCTACTCATTTTTGGCACCATTGCCGCAACGGGATTATCCGCCCAACCCACATTAACTTTTCCATACGATCCGGGATTGTTGGAAAACACACCAACTTTCCACATTTGCCCTAGCGTAGACGAAGGACCTGCAGGAGAAAATCAATTTTGGGATTTTTCCATGGTAGTATCTGAATTGTCCCAATCAGGATCTTTTGCAGAACCTGCTGATACCCCATTCGGAAACAATTATCCCGAGGCCGACTTGGTCGGGGTAGTACCCGATTCTCAAGGCACCACATATATTTACTACGATTTTGCTTCAGATGGTGTCTACACTTTAGGTCTAGAAATTTCAGGAGTCGGTTCACAACCATACTCTGACCCAAGGCAAGACCTAATCACTCCAATAACCTATCTGGATACCTATTCGGATATAGCTATTTTCACGAATAACTCAGGGCCTGTTCTCGTTTCGAACGTATCGAACTTTAGTGTAGACGTAGATGGATATGGCACAATCGTTACACCCGGCGGCACGTATGAAAATGCTCTCCGACTCCACTCTATTGAGGTAACCGAGTCTACCATTGATGTGGGGATTGGAGAACCAATTGTAAATACAAGTGAAATTGAAGCCTACATCTGGATTATTGATGGTTACCCCATACCTGTATTTCAAACTTTTGAGCAAACTTTAGGGGGAATAGTGGTAAACGAAGGATCGAGATACGTAACAGGAACACCGCTTTCTACCAAAGAATACAATACGCTTTCAGGAGTGAAGCTTTATCCGGTTCCTGCGGTTGATTTTGTCAACCTCGATATGGGTGACAATCAAACTGACGCAGCCACGGTTAGAATCTTCGACATCCGCGGTGCTGTGGTCAAAGAGTTCGCCCAAGGAATGGCACAAGTGACTCGCTTCGATATCTCTGACTTGCCGTCTGGATTCTATTCTTTGAATATTCAGACAGAAGAAGGAATGGCTACCAAGCATTTTACGAAATAGTATCAACTGACCCACGTCATGAAGAACGCACTTATCACATTAGCCATATTATCAGTAGTCGAGTCAATAGCTCAATCGACTCTCACCTTCCCTTTTTCTGAAGAACTTTTTAATGAAACATTTACACTTCATCGGGGAGATGCAGTAAATCCGGGTCCTGCCGGAGAAAATCAAGTATGGGACTTTTCAGCATCAGAATTTTTCATAACACAATCGGGTTACTTTGCTGATCCCCAAAGCACATCCTTCGCATCCATACACCCGAATGCGGACTTGGTAAGTGTTACATTTGATGAAGGCGTCTCCAACTATGACTTTTATAAGTTTGAACAGGACGGAGTATATGTAGTTGGATTCGAAATTCAGACTTCATCCATTGCTAGATCTACCGTTTACTCTGACTTTCGCAAGGACCTATCTTCTCCCATGCAATACCAAGAAAGCTACACTGATAGCGCTTTCTACCAAACCGAATCAACCGGGTTATCTCCATTTACATCTGAGGGCTCAACAGAATATGTAGTTAACGTAGACGGATATGGGACCTTAATTACTCCATCTGATTCCTATGAAAACGTACTTCGTCTTCACACTATGGAGACAACTCTTCTGACTGTTTTTCCAGAATCCGGGGAAACAGACTTTCTCGAAATAATAGTCGAAAATTATTTTTGGATTATTGATGGTTATCCTATTCCTGTTTTCTCAACTACGGAAAGAACGGTGAATGGTCAATCCACAAGTTCGTTTGCCAGGTATATCTCCGGGATTACATTGACATCCGAAAATTTTGAAAATCTACCGGGAGTTTCGCTTTATCCTGTTCCCGCAGTTGATTTTGTCAACTTGGACATGGGCAATAATCAAACAGGGCAGAGCATTGTCAGAATTTTTGACGTTGGAGGTGCTTTAATCAAGGAGTTTGATCTCAACCTTGCTACAGAAACCCGTTTTGACGTTTCTGATCTTCCCTCCGGATTCTATTCTTTGAACATACAGACGGAAGAAGGAATGGCGACAAAGCATTTTACGAAATAGAGCAGACTATTCTGCCACTATGAAGAAGAAAGCGTGGAGAGCAATCTCCACGTTTTTTTTTAATTTATAAGCTTATCGTAGATTTTCCTACAGTCTTCAAGCAAGGGCTCCAATCTTTCGGGAAAATCAATTTCTCGCTTCGTATAGGGCTGAAATCCTGTTGACTTATGTACATTCCCATACCAATGCTCAGCCCAGCATCCATCTTCTGGTCGAGCGCCTGCCTCCCAAGTCAACATAGATTCTTCAAAGGGAATTCCAATCGCATCGCAAAACGCGGAAAGCGTTTTTCTCGGATTCATCAGTATTTCTTTCGAGTCCAAAACAATAACTTTCTCCCCTATTCTTTCCAAGTGATCCATCAGCATGAGGTGCGCCTCATAACCCACATCTTGCATGGTGGGATTGGGAATAACCTTGTCGAATGATACCAACATTTCTCGAGGATTGCGTGTCAATATCACGTTGACACAGTCCTTTAGAAAGTCTAGCTTTAAATCGAACAGATGGTGGGTCATGTGTTTGAAAAACACCACCGACTTCTCGTGTGCACCCATCATCATTTCCACGACTTTCTCGCCGTCGTTTTCCATTGTGGCCAGAATCTGTTCAGAGCCCGGATGGTATTCGTGAGCGTCCGTATGACGCAGATAATGCGCATAAAGCGGTTCGTCAAATACTTGACAATCGCTGCGCTGCGCGAATGAATACATTAAAGCCGTCGAGACGTTTCGCGGTCCCGACCAGAGACAAATACGTTTGGTTTCATCAAGCATGGCTTACTTCTTCTTTTATAAGTGCTTGATAAAGTTGGTGGAGCTTTTTAGTCATCGAACCATAAGCACCTTCCCCAATTGTTCGACCGTCAATTTTGGTAACGGGAGTCAGTCCGCCAAAGGTTCCTGTGACGAACGCCTCGTCTGCTCCGTAAACATCATAAAGCGAGAAATCCTTTTGATGACAAGTGATTCCTTGTCGTTCACAAACTTCGATCACCTTGGCTCTGGTGATGCCATTCATACAGTATTGACCGGTGGAGGTCCAGACTTCTCCATTTCTAACGATGAAGAAATTCGTGGCGTTGCAGGTGGAAACAAAACCGCGAACATCGAGCATGAGTGCTTCATCGGCGCCAGCTTCGAAAGCTTGAATAAGCGCTTGTACTTCGTGGAGTTTGCTGTGGCAATTCAATCGGGGATCGAGATAATCAGGCGAACCGCGACGAATCGTTGAGGTGAACAGAGTAATTCCTTTTTCACGTGTTTCCTCCGATGCTTTCTTGTGCTCGGCAATGATCACGACATTGGGTCCCGTGATGGTCAAGCGCGGATCTTGCGAAGGAGTCTTCTTGATTCCACGTGTCACCATGACGCGCACATGGACATCGTCTTCCATGCTATTTGCGTCAAGCGTCTTTCTAATCGTCCTCACCAACTCTTCACGCGAAAACGGAAGTTTCATACTAATGCTGGCGGCACCCTCCCATAGCCGGTCGAGATGATCGTTGATAAAACAAAGCACGCCGTGGTGGAGACGGATACCTTCCCAGACTCCATCGCCAACCAAATAGCCGCTATCGAAAACAGAGATTTTGGCGTCTTGCCGAGGAAGCAATTCACCATTGATATAAATTTTGACTGTCTCGTTGCGAGGGTCATCGAGTGCGTTGTGAGTTCCGTGAATCATAGCTTCAAAGATGAAAAAGAAATTTGGTAATCATTCATGTTAATGCGCTCCGTAAAGTGACAGAGGTCGTACATGTCTGCAATGCTGGTGTAGCGTAAATTCGCCTTAAAAGCCGTTGAAACGGTTTTGGTTGTTTTGCACATCCATAGCCCACGGATTAATCCGTGGGCTATGGATGCAAGATGAGTAAATGGTTTCAACCATTTCTGAGCACGATCGGTGATCAGCTTTACATTGTCCCCCTTTTCCTATCTTGCTCGCATGTTCAGGCACCTTACCCTTTTTAGTCTGCTATTCATTTTGATTTCGTGCGGACAAACACCCCGAAAAACACCTATTGAACCAGTTACCCTCGAAGAGGATTATACCCAATTCGTTAATCCATTTATCGGAACCGGTGGGCATGGACATACATTCCCCGGAGCGACAATGCCTTTTGGGATGGTTCAGCTTAGCCCTGACACAAGGCTCGATGGATGGGACGGCTGTGGAGGTTATCACTACAGTGACTCGGTGATTTTCGGATTTTCACATACGCACTTGAGTGGCACTGGCGTAAGCGATTACGGCGACATTCTCCTCATGCCCACCAATGCCGTCGCTTTTAATAACGGTGCCGATGGAATGACAGGTTATTCCTCTTCTTTTTCTCATCAAAATGAAGAAGCCAAAGCAGGCTACTACAAGGTGAAACTCGATGACAGCGGCATCGAAGTTGAATTGACTACAACACTCAGGGCTGGAATTCATCGCTATCATTTTCCGGAATCAGAAAACCAAGTCATCATTTTGGATTTGGAGCACCGCGACAAACTGCTCGATCATAAAATGGAGAAAATCTCTCCCACTATCCTTTCAGGTTATCGCCATTCACAGGCTTGGGCAAATGATCAGCGGCTCTTTTTCTACATCGAGTTTTCGCATCCCATCGCGAGTGCGTCTTTCAACTCAGATGAAAAGCCAACCAAAGGAGGCTTCGTTCTTGACAATCCAGAAAACGAATCTGTTACGGTGAAAGTGGGAATTTCAGCAGTCGACGAAGCGGGAGCTAAGCAGAAT
>CAZKXG010000024.1:15022-16879 GCA_964556465.1 uncultured Cryomorphaceae bacterium
GGAAGAAATGGGTGCGCTCAACTTTGATGAAGTAAGCGAACGGGCGCAAGACACTTGGAATAAACAGCTTTCAAAAATTGCCATCGAAGAAAGCGACTTAGATCGGAAAACAACTTTCTACACTTCGCTTTACCATACCATGATTGCCCCTAATCTCTATCAAGATGTTGATGGGCGCTATCGAGGAATGGATTTGGAGATTCATGAAACGAAAGATTTCGATTACTACACCGTATTTTCTCTTTGGGATACGTATCGAGCGGCTCATCCACTTTTCACGATTATCGAGCAAGAGCGCACCAATGATTTCATCAACGCCATGCTCGCCAAATACGAGGAAGGTGGAATCATTCCCATTTGGGATTTATCGGCTGGCTATACAGGTTGTATGATCGGTTACCACGGTATTCCCGTAATTGCTGATGCTTACCTGAAGGGAATTAACGATTACGATGCAGAGCTCGCTTTTGAAGCTATGAAGCATTCCGCCACGAGAGACCACTTGGGACTGGATGGCTACAAAACGAACGGCTTTGTAGCGGTAGAATCCGAAAGCGAATCGGTTTCCAAAACATTGGAATATGCCTATGACGACTGGACGATTGCCCAAATGGCAAAGGTGATGGGCAAGGAAGAAGATTATAAAATTTATAGTGCAAGAGCTCAATCGTATAAAAATCTATTTGATCCGTCGACTGGATTTATGCGTGGGCGTTTTCGCAATACTTGGTTCGGTCCTTTCGATCCTTACGAAGTCAACTTCAACTATACCGAAGCGAATGCTTGGCAATACAGCCTTTACGTGCCTCAAGATGTTTCGGGGCATATGGCCCTGATGGGTGGGAAGAAAAAATACGAGGAACATTTAGACCAACTCTTTACTGCCAAGAACGAAACGGCAGGAAGGCACCAAGCCGATATAACCGGACTAATCGGACAGTACGCTCACGGTAACGAACCAAGCCACCACATGGCTTACTTGTATAATTTTGTAAACAAACCTGAAAAATCTCAGAAGAAGGTGAATGAGGTTCTGACGACGCTCTACTCCAATGAGCCCGATGGTATTTCGGGTAACGAAGATTGCGGGCAGATGAGCGCTTGGTATGTTTTCTCGGCGCTGGGATTTTATCCTGTTACACCCGGAAGCAATCAATACATCATCGGCTCTCCTTTGGTCGAAAAGGCTACAATTAATTTGGAAAATGGCAATCAATTTACCGTCGTGGCAAATGGATACGAGGAAGGACATTTTTACATCAAATCGGCGGAGTTGAATGGACAAACATTTAATAGAAGCTATCTGAATCACGACGAAATAATGGCGGGCGGCAACTTGGTTTTTAATCTTTCACCCACTCCCACCGCTTGGGCGACATCCGATGCCGGTATTCCGATCACAGAAATTACCGATCACCTCATCCTCCCTCCTCCGTTTATTTCGGGTGGTCTCACCGCTTTCAAGAACTCAACGTCGATAGAATTAGGGCATATTTTTTCCGATGCAGAGTTGCACTACCAATGGAATGAAGAGGAGGTCGAACTTTACACTGGCCCCTTCGATATTTCGCAGAGTGGAGAATTGACTGTTTTTGCCAAAAGGCAGAATATGGAAAGCGTACATCTGAAGACGGAATTTTTCAAAATCGATCCAAATATCACGATTGATCTCGAAAGCTCGTATGCCAACGAATACAGCGCCGGAGGTCAAGATGCTTTGATTGACGGAATTCGCGGAACTGCCGATTTCCGAACAGGCTCTTGGCAAGGGTATCAAAATCAAGATGTAATTGCAACGGTAGATTTGGGCAGCACCCAATCCATTGAATTCATTGAAACTGCCTTCCTACAAGATCA
>CAZKXG010000024.1:16889-24736 GCA_964556465.1 uncultured Cryomorphaceae bacterium
GAAGACATTGCCATTCAGAATATTCGAGCTGACCTGAGCGGAAAAGACGTTCGTTTGGTGCGATTAACTGCTACTACTTTGGGACTACTTCCCGAATGGCATTTGGGGTACCCTTATCAGGGAACGACTTGGGTATTTGTTGACGAAATAATCATTGAATAATGAAGCGTAGAAAGTTTATTCAGTCGGCCGGACAAGCTGGTGCGGGACTGGCTTTAGTTGGCTGTCTCCCTGCCGATAACGAATCAGATTCAAAGGTAGCAGCTTCCCCTTCTTCCCGAGGCCCCGTCGCTATTTGCACGTGGGGCTTTGTAGACGGGAACTTAATCGCCGGAAAGGCACTGGATGCAGGTGAATCTGCGCTGGACGCGGCCATCAAGGGAGTCTCCGTAGAAGAAGCAAATATCCAGAACACCAGCGTCGGAAAAGGAGGAGCGCCAGACCGAGAAGGCCGCGTAACTTTGGATGCTTGTGTGATGGACCCCAACGGGAATGCGGGAAGTGTCGTTTACGTGCAGAATATCACCCATGTGGCAGCACTTGCCAGAAAGGTTATGGAAGAAACTCCTCACGTGATTTTGGCTGGAGACGGAGCGGAACAATTTGCCTATCAAAATGGCTTCCAAAAAGAAGAACTACTTACTGAAGAATCTGAGAAAAAATACCGCGAATGGCTCAAAAAGGAAGAGTACAAACCCATCATCAATGTGGAAAACCACGATACCATCGGTATGATTACCATGGACAAAAACGGTGATATCGCCGGAGCGTGCACTACTTCGGGACTTGCCTACAAAATGGCAGGACGAGTAGGCGATTCGCCAATCATTGGGAGTGGCCTGTTCGTGGATAACGAAGTAGGTGGGGCGGCAGGAACGGGGCTCGGCGAAGAGATCATCAAGCAAGTAGGTAGTTTCCTGATCGTAGAGCTGATGCGAAATGGAATGAGTCCCCAAAAAGCATGCGAAGAAGCTGTCATGCGTACGGTGAGAAAAGCGAGCAACGTCAAAGATTTTCAGGTATGCTACATTGCCATGAACAAGGCCGGAGAGACAGGGAGTTTTAGTATCCACGAATTCTTTTCAAGAATGGAATACCGCAATGGGGAAAATCAACGAATTGAATCCGATTACCATCTGAAAGCCAACAAAAATTGAAGTCGAATAAATACACCGTTCCATTTACGATCATCACTTCGCTATTCTTTTTATGGGGATTTATAACCGTTTTGGTTGACAGTCTAATCCCGCGACTCAAAGATGTTTTTGAGCTGACTTACTTTCAAGCGGGATTGGTTCAATTTGCCTTCTTCTTGGCTTATCTCCTACTTTCTATTCCCGCAGGATTGATCTTGACGCGCATAGGTTACCAAAAGGGAGTGGTGCTGGGTCTTTCGACAATGGCGATAGCCTGCCTCCTCTTCTACCCCGCAGCGGGTGAGCGCATCTTCGGGCTGTTCATGCTGGCCTACTTTACCCTTGCAGGCGGAATGACCATTCTTCAAGTTGCAGCGAATCCATATGTAGCCGTCTTAGGACCCGAATCAAAGGCTTCGAGCCGACTGAATTTAGCGCAAGCTTTTAATAGCGTTGGTACCACAATAGCACCGATTGCTGGAGCGGCATTCCTACTGAGCGACACGATCAAAACCCAAGCAGAAATTGATGTGCTAGACGAAACAGCTCAGATGGACTATTACATTTCCGAAGCTAGTGCCGTGCAAGGACCTTTTCTTTGGTTGGCTGGTGCTATCGGATTGTTGGTGATTTTCTTCCTCTTTGTTCCCCTTCCAAAAATCATAAAAGACCACCCACAAGGAGGATACAAAGAAGTATTGCAAAACAAGAAAACACAACTCGGAGCGCTGGGAATATTCCTCTACGTTGGTGCTGAAGTGGCGATTGGCAGCTACCTGGTAAGCTACTTCTTAGACATGAATCTGGTGGAGCCGATTCGCGAAAGTGAGCTGATGAATTGGATCGCATCGATCTTCTCTGGTGGAAATTTGCAATCGATAGATGGAAAAGCGGTAGTGGGAAGTTTTGTCTTTATCTATTGGGGCGGAGCAATGCTGGGGCGCTTCATCGGGAGCTTGCTTACCAATGTTCTTTCACCCCGAAAAGTATTGGCAGGGTTTGCCACCATGGCCGTATTGATGGTAGTGATTTCCATGAGCACTGTTGGACTTGTTTCTATGTTTGCTATTCTATCGGTAGGACTTTTCAATAGCATTATTTTCCCAACAATATTCTCCCTCACGCTGGAAGGTCAAGGCGATTTGAAACCACGAATTTCGGGAGTGCTATGCACGGCTATTTTCGGAGGCGCATTGATCTCACCACTATTCGGCGCTCTGGCCGATGGACTCGGATTTAAGTTGGCATTTCTCTTGCCGATTACTTGTTATGGCTATGTGTGGTGGTTTGCCAGGAGAAAGAATGAATTATCAAAAACCTAGTCATTCACTTTTCACAAACTTTTTTTGAGCAGTTCGTCCTTTTTCTGTTCTTACTTCTAAAAGATAAATACCGTTCGGAAAACTAGAAATATCGATTTCATGTTGTGAGCCAATTGTTGATTGACTAGAAAGTTCCCGTCCTTCCAGATCGATGATCGAAATAGAGAAATGCTCATTCTCAATTGGAAGATCTATTGTCAGAATATCCATTGCGGGATTAGGGAATATGGAGACTTCATAATTCAACAGCTCGTCAGCAGTTGATAAATATAAACCACAGGAAGAACTAGCTGGCGCACCCCATAGAACCTCACCGTACTCAGAAAAACATCCTGCGACATATGCTCCGCCGCTCAAGTTACCGAGTAAAGGAAATTGGAGACCTTGATAGGTCCCTCCAAGCCCTTCTACGTAAGGATCTGCATAGGTATAAAAGATTTTCCTATAATCTCCATTGACTAATTGGATTGTATCAACGGTTACCACCATATTCTGAACTCCCCACCAAGGGTAGTCATAACGAAGTGTATCACCGGAATTTAATGAAAAATCATAGATCAGACCTTCCATTCCATCTTCACTCGAATCATAAAGATAGACCCTCCGCTCATCGACATCTTCGCGGATGTACAACCAACTTTCAATGGTGATATTTCCAGCAATAAACCAAGGACCAGGATAGCCAAATTCATCGTATTCGGTTACATAGGGATGATAAAGAATCTTGGTATATACCTGCTCACCAATCAAAGTGTCTTCTCCAAAGAAGTATTTGCCCTTACCATAAGGAAAGATATAGTCAAAATTAGCGTACTCAGTCACGTTCCACTCTAGTCCTGGTCTTATTAAAGGGTGATATTCATCATCCTGAGAGTAGCCAAAAATCGAAAGAAAAAGAAAAATGATTAAAATGGAACCCGTTTTCATGGTCAGCTTGATGATATTATTTCCAGATAACAACATCCTAAAGATAATCAAACTGATTGACCAAAGTCTAATCGAGGTCAGCGAGCTTTCCCAGCCGCATCCTATGGTGGCGCTGCAAGATGATCGGGTAGAGATTTCCGATCATATTAATCACTGAAGCCATAAAGGCCATCTGATAGAATTGATGAAAAACCAGAATGATAATGAGGATTCCAATGAGCATAAAAGCTGCCAAATGCCCAAACTCCGACTGCTTGGTTTGGTAAACAAAATTGCGAATTCCCGTTCGGGTACCGTTGAAATACTTCTTGCGGTTTTTCTCTTTTCCCCAAAAGGTGATCATCAGAAACTTTCTGAAGATTGGAACTCCTAGCAGATCGTACCACCAAGCAACAGCTTCCGGCTGATGGATTCGATAGTAGCGTTTTGGCAGCAGTCGATTCGTAGGGAAAGCAAATCCTACGAACGCAAAAATCCCCGTAGCAAATAGGTTGAGCAAAAAGGCAAAAATCAGGTCAACGAACCACTCGAAATCATGGAACGGACGAGATATAAGATTGCTCATCAACTTCCATGTTTGGTAAAGCAGAAATACGGAAGCAAAAACAAGAAGTCCTTTTCGGAGAGTTCTCAATACAAGAGTTTAGCGCAATCAACTATTTCTTTTTGGAATGGAGAAATTATAGTGTAGCTATTTGCACCTATGTGCATCAAACAAAAAAAGCAGCACCGACCGATACTGCTTTATCAATTCCGATCTTTCATTTAGAACTATGGTTCCATCAACATCATCTGATCTCCACCACCGATGATCACTTTGGCGTTGGGTGATTTTGATAGCTCACGATATGCTTCAATCGTCTTGTATTGGATAATCTGCGGAGTAAGCCCTTCAGAAATAATTCGATTCGCATCACGAATACCTTCGGCTTCGATAGTGCGACGCTCTGCCTCCTGTCGCTCCTTTTGGAGCACAAATTCCATTCGCTGCGATTCCTGCTCTGCTTGAAGTTTATCTTCGATAGAAGCGTATAGGCCCGGAGGTAACTGGATACTTTTCATTAGTACAGCTTCAATCACGAATCCACGATCTCCCAATATTTTCATCATTTGATTCTTGATGGCCGTTTCAATTTCTAATCGATTACCCGTATGCATATCCTTGGCCATATTCTTGGCAGATATATCTGCGGCAGCCGCTCTGAAAACAGGAAGAATAACCACATCTTCGTAGTCCATTCCGATATTACCTATTACCTCTGTGGCCTTTTCTTTTTATACATGATAAAGAATGGATATTTCGGCAGTGACATTGAGACCTTCTTTTGACGGTAAATCGAGGGTTACTTCAAGATTTTCAGTTCGAACCGGCACGACGATAATGCGGGTTGCAAAAGGGTTGTATGCTCTTGCTCCGGGCGGAATAATCTTTTCATCAATCTTTCCAATGGTCCTTTTTACACCGACGGTTCCTTGACGAATGGTGACACAACTTGAGAGAAAAACAATCGCTGCACACAGCAATGATAATCGAATAATGAGCGCTTTCATGGTTTTATCGTTTTAGGAAAACTAGACACTCGTTAAAGAAAATGAACAACTTATCCGATTAACTTATGTCTATGCTTTCAGTTAATAACATATATTTTACTTTATGTGTTATCAAAACGAATGCCAATATGGATTTGTTTACTGAGTGATTCAGGTAGTTTAAATAACTGCTGTATATTCACACGTTTCAAGTACAAGGTTCCAGGAATTCCAACTTCAATGATGAAACGCCTTTTTTTAGTCTGCTCGCTTGCCCTTATTGGCTATCAAGCACACTCACAAATACTTATTTCTTTGATTTTTGGGGACAAGCTGAACTCGCCAAATCTTGAATTTGGTCTAGAAGGAGGGTTTAGCTGGTCAGAAATGAATGCTCTTGACGCAAATAAGACGCTGGCCACTTTGAATCTCGGCCTTTATTTTGATTTCAGGGCCAAGAATAATCTTTGGATTTACACAGGCCTATTACTGAAGTCAAATTTGGGAGTGAGCGGATTGTCAGAAAATGACTTGAATGCAATCGAAGCCAACTATTATGGCGTAGATGGGACATACAGTCAGAAGTTGAATTACTTTGTCGCTCCACTCTTTGCGAAATACAAGTTTGACAATCATATCTACGTCACGCTTGGGCCTCAATTCGGATTGCTCAAAAATGGACTTGTCGAGTTTGAAACAGAAACGGATGACGTATTTACGATTAGCAAGCAAACCAATACGGATGAACTGAATCGATTCGACATGGGTTTTTCTTTAGGCACAGGCTATACATTTATGAAAGGACAGGGAATGTCTATAGGTGTTCGCTACTATTATGGTCTCTTGGATGTTTACAAATCAATATCGGGCTCGAACAATAGCAGTTTATACCTCCAAGCTAACATTCGGATAGGAGCTGGAAAAAAGAAATCCACATCGGATAATTAAGTGACGCCACTCCCTTTTAAATTCTCATCTGGTAGCAAGAAAATCACTACGAGCCACATCAATCCCTATCTTCGTAATCCAAATTCTTCGATCACCCACTTCAAAAGAATCACAGTATGAAAAAGATCCTTGTCTTCGTCAATTTCATTGAAGCGTCGCAACGTGCCATAGATCAAGCGATAGCATTTGGTCGAATGCATGGAGCTCGGGTATTTGTCAGCCATATTACTGATGGTAAGAGTGATCCCGGAAAGCTAAAGTCTGATCTCCAGCCATATTTGGATCAGGCTAACCAAGCAGGCCTTCAGTCTGAACTGATCTTTGAGGAAGGGGGGTTTTTTGAAACTGCAACGAAAATCGCCAACGAAGTTTCGCCTGATTTGGTGATCGTTGGTACCAGAGGGGCTGAGGGTTTTGATATGAGCTTACACGGATCTGCCATTTACAAACTGGTCAGCGAATTACCATTCAGCTCATTGGTTCTCCCTACTGACTCCCACGTAGCAAAGGAAGGGTATAAAAAGGTGATGTTTCCCGTTTCTCCTCATCCCAAATTCTTGAAAAAGGTGATCGAGACCAGAAAAGTCCTTGCGGCAGATGGCGAGATCGTTGTACTCGCTGTACTCCGAAAAGGAATAGAGCTCGATGAGGATTCAAAAGCCAACCTGAATGCAGCAGTGGCTTACCTAAAGGAGAATAAAGTTAAATCCAGCGTAGTTGAATACGAAAGAGAAAACAGAAGTCACGGTTATGCTGCCATCACCTTAAAAAAGGTCAAAGAAGCAGGCATGGATTTAGTCTCTATCATCTCAAATGTTTCGGAGCGAAATAAGCACTTCGGTAAAATGGAGAAGGAGGATGTATTGCTCAATGAAGAGGGAATTCCGGTGTTTTGTGTGAACACCACAATTGACTAGTTCCTATCGCCTTCCGCGATTTTGGCCACCGCTATTTCTTCTACCTCTTCCGCCTCCGCTCTCCTTGTTCTTCTTACGATTGGCAAAAAATTCCTGCTTTCGTCGCTGCTTTTCTTTTTCGGCCTCTTTCTTCTCTTGAGCGTTCATCGGTCTATCCGTTTGCGGAAAAGGATTATCCTTTACTACATCAATGGTTTGCTTGGTCAACTTCTCAATATCCCGAACGTATGCGTTTTCTTCAGGCTCACAAATGGAAATAGATACACCCTCTTCCCCTGCTCTACCGCACCGACCGATTCGATGGACGTAGGTTTCGGGTTCGTTCGGAATATCATAGTTGATCACGTACCGAAGCTTATCAATATCAATACCGCGAGCGGCAATATCTGTTGCTACCAACAGCCGGATTTTACCGTCTTTGAATTCGCTTAAGGCTCTTTGCCTTTGACCTTGACTCTTATCACCATGGATGGCTGCGCTCTCTATATTTTTTCTGCGGAGATCTTTTACTATTCGATCGGCTCCATGCTTTGTCCTGGAAAAAAGCAGAACTTGATCCAATTCCTGATCTTTAAGTAAATGGAGGAGTAATGCCTTCTTGCTTGACTTATTGGTCATGTAAAGTTTCTGCTGAATGGTTTCAGCCGTTGACGAAACCGGGCTAACCTCTACCTTTTTGGGGTTTCTCAAGATTTCATTAGAAAGCTTTAGAATACTCTTCGGCATGGTAGCTGAGAAAAACAGCGATTGACGCTCTCTGGGCAATTTCTTTAAAAGCTTTTTGATATCATGAATAAATCCCATGTCGAGCATGCGGTCCGCTTCGTCCAGTACAAAGTACTTCACATCGTTTAGCGAGATATAGCCTTGATCCATTAGATCGAGTAGTCGACCGGGAGTGGCTACCAAAACATCAACTCCTGAGCGGAGAGCATTGGTTTGAGAACCTTGAGAAACACCACCGAAAACGACGGTGGTTTTTACGCCGGTATATCGGGCATAGGCGTCAAAGCTTTCGCCAATCTGTGCCGCCAGTCCATGAATATTCTTTCCACACTAAACGATCC
>CAZKXG010000025.1:0-20206 GCA_964556465.1 uncultured Cryomorphaceae bacterium
ACCCCTTTCTGCTCCCCCTCTTGGACTCGAACCAAGGACCCTCTGATTAACAGTCAGATGCTCTAACCAGCTGAGCTAAGGAGGAATAAATGTCTTTTAAAAGGATTTTTAACAAAATTTTCTCTGTCGCTTTAGAGAGTGTTAAAAATCGGAGTGCAAGATTACAGCAAAAGTTGTGAATTACCAATATCTTTGCGCAAAATTTTCAATACAAAATGAGTCTCATCGTAGTAGGCACAGTGGCCTTTGATCAAATTGCAACCCCATTCGGTAATTCTGATAAAATTGTGGGAGGTGCAGCGTCCTATATCAGCCTTGCCGCGTCTTACCTCACCCGCAGTAATATTAACTTGGTTTCCGTCATCGGAGATGATTTTCCAAGGGAGTTTTTGAATAAACTGGAAAGTAGAGGGATAAATCAAGAAGGACTACAAATTAAAATAGGCGAGAAGTCTTTTTTTTGGTCAGGGAAGTATCATTACGACATGAACTCTCGTGACACATTGGACACGCAGCTGAATGTTTTGGCTGATTTTAAGCCTGTTCTTCCCCAGAGCTATCACAACTGCGAGTACTTAATGCTGGGAAATCTTGATCCTGCAGTTCAGTTGAGTGTAATAGATCAGTTGGCAAACAGACCAAAGCTTATCGTGCTTGATACCATGAATTTTTGGATGGATATAGCCATGGACAAGCTAAAAGAGGTTATAGCTAGAATCGACGTACTTACGATTAATGACGAAGAGGCAAGACAGCTAAGCGGAGAATATTCTTTGGTTAAAGCAGCTCATAAGATTCTCAAAATGGGACCTAAACATCTCGTCATTAAAAAGGGTGAGAACGGAGCGCTTCTGGTAAATGAAGAAGGCATGTTTTATTCTCCGGCGCTTCCACTTGAAGAGGTGAAAGATCCAACCGGAGCAGGAGACACTTTCGCAGGAGGTTTCATCGGCTACTTGGCCCAGTCAGGAGATTTATCTTTTGAAAATATGAAAAGAGCCGTTGTTCTTGGTTCGGCCATGGCGAGTTTCACAGTTGAAGAATTTGGAACGGAACGTCTTTTGAATTTGGATGAGCCTGAGATCGATTTGAGAATTCAACGATTCGTTGACTTGGTCGATTTTGATATCCTCCTTACCCAGTAGGAAACATACCATTCTCAGCAGATTGTTCCTCATAACCTTCGTCAGGAGGTAGATTGGGTTTTTGTGCCGCGGCAACGGCTAGTTTATCACAAATTTCATTGTACTTGTTTCCATCATGACCCTTCACCCATTCGAACTTTATGCGGTGATTTCGGGCTATATTCAGGTATCTCTTCCATAGATCGGGATTCTTCTTTTTTGCAAAACCTTTTTTTTGCCAGGAGTAGACCCAACCTTTTTCAATGGAGTCGACCACATATTTGCTATCGCTGAAAACAAGAACTTCACAAGGCTTTTTAAGCACTTCCAATGCTTTAATCACGCTCAGCAGCTCCATTCTGTTATTGGTGGTTTTTCTAAACCCTTCTGATAACTTCTTCTCGTGCCCTTTTTCAGAAAGCAACACTGCACCGTAGCCTCCGGGGCCGGGGTTACCTCTAGAAGAACCGTCAGTATAAATTACCACTTTCACTTTCTTAGCTTCTTTATTTCTGATTCAATTATTCGCGGAAAGTGTGTATGCTCCAACACCTGAATCTTCTTTTTCAAGGAGTCCAACGTTTCATTTTCACCTATCGCCACTTCTTCCTGAAATACGATTTTACCTCGATCATACTCATTGTTCACTTGGTGAATCGTTATACCTGTCTTCGTTTTTTCTGCCGCCAAAACAGCTTTGTGCACGTTGTCACCGTACATTCCCTTTCCGCCAAAATCAGGCAGAAGAGACGGGTGTATGTTTAGTATTCGTCCTTCATAGGATGAAACCAAGACTTCGGGTAGTTTTAGCAGAAAGCCCGCCAAAACGAGGAAATCGATTTTTTCGGAGAGAAGAATTTCCAATAATTGATTCGCTTCGCTCAAAAATTGATCTCGTGAAAAAATCAATGAGTCTATGGAATTATCTCTGGCGATTTGAATAACACCTGCGTTTGGTTTATTACTTACGACTAAATCCACTGAAATGTCGGCTCGATTGCCAAAAAAGTCAATGATTTTTGCGGCATTCGTCCCCCCTCCTGAAGCGAAAATAGCTATCTTGAACATTCTACTTATAATATAAATGCCAAAGCTAACCCATGCCAACAAATCAACCTAAAGTAGATCCATCAAATCACGCATATGACTTTATAAGGTATGATTATGAAAAAGTGGAGATTGAAGAGATGGTGACACGATCTAAGAGCTTTAAATCGCTCATAGAAAAGCGTAGAAGTATTCGTGATTTTAGCTCAGAAGATGTTCCTATCGAGGCAATCAAAAATGCTATCATGACAGCTTGTTCGGCTCCTTCTGGCGCAAATAAGCAGCCTTGGCATTTTTGCCTCGTTAGCCACCCGGGTTTGAAGTCTGAGATCCGAAGAAGCGCGGAAGCCGAGGAACTAAAAAGCTACCAAGAGAGAATGAGCGATCAATGGCTAAAAGATTTGGAGCCACTGGGTACCGATCACAAAAAGCCTTTTCTTGAGGAGGCGCCTTATTTGATTGTTATTTTTAAGAAGCCTTATGATATTGTAGATGGTAAGAAGATTCCAAACTATTACGTCAACGAAAGTGTCGGTATCGCGACGGGCGTTTTGATTACGGCATTGCAAAATGCGGGGTTGGCTACTTTAACCCATACGCCAAGTCCTATGAATTTCTTGCAAACGTTATTAAAAAGACCGGAGAATGAAAGGGCTTATCTCCTTCTGCCCGTGGGGTATCCAAAGAAAAACGCAGAAGTACCCAGTATTTATCGAAAGCAACCCATAGAGGTGCTGACTGAATATTTTTAACTATTTTGTCAATAGGATCATTATTCATTTATTTGCACTCTTAAAATTCTAAACTAAACTGCACTGAAATGTCGGACATTAAGTCAAAAGTAACTAAGATTATCGTTGACAAACTCGGAGTTGACGAGTCTGAAGTAACCACAGAAGCCAGCTTCACAAATGATTTGGGTGCTGACTCATTGGATACAGTAGAGCTCATCATGGAATTCGAAAAAGAATTTAACATTGCTATTCCTGACGATCAAGCAGAGCAGATCGGAACTGTGGGACAGGCGGTTGAGTACATCGAAAAGAACACCAACTAGATCTATTCGTCTATCATGGATTTTAGACGGGTTGTAATTACTGGTTTTGATGCACTTACTCCAATAGGAAATTCGGCCGAAGAGTACTTTAGCTCTTTGAAAGAAGGAAAAAGCGGAGCAGGCCCCATCACCAAATTTGACGCGTCAAAATTTAAAACTCACTTCGGATGCGAAGTGATTGGATTTAATCCTGAAGAAGTCATTGAGCGTAAAGAGATTCGAAAAATGGATCTCTTTACGCAATATGCCATGTATTCTGCTCAAAAAGCAGTTGATCACTCTGGGTTAGATACCTCCTCTATTGATCCTACCAAGGCGGGAGTGGTTTTGGGGTCAGGTATTGGTGGGATGAACACTACCATGGAGCAGATCACTGAATTTGCTCGAGGTGATGGCACACCACGCTTCAACCCTTTCTTTATTCCCAAGTCCATTATTGATATCGCTCCGGGATTGATTTCCATGCGTTTCGGTATGCGTGGACCAAATTATTCGACAGTTTCCGCTTGCGCCTCATCTACCAATGCTTTGATAGATGCAATGATGCTCATTCAAACAGGACGCGCTGACGTTATGATAACCGGAGGTTCTGAGGCTATAATGAATCAGGCAGGAATAGGAGGTTTCAACGCTCTCCATGCGCTTTCCAAAAGAAATGACAGCCCTGAAACGGCTTCCAGGCCATTCGATGCAAATCGAGATGGGTTTGTGATGGGAGAAGGAGCGGGAATGTTCATTTTGGAAAGTTTTGATCATGCTAAAAAGCGTGGTGCAAAGATCTACGCAGAAATTATCGGTGGAGGGATGTCAGCAGATGCTCACCACATGACCGCTCCTCATCCTGATGGATTGGGTGCTATCGAAGTGATGCAAAAGGCCTTGAATGATGCGAAGATCAACCCGGCTGATGTGGATTATGTGAATGTACACGGTACATCAACTCCGTTAGGAGACATAGCTGAATCAAAGGCAATTCTGAAAACATTTGGTGACCACGCTTACAACTTAAATATTTCCTCTACCAAGTCAATGACAGGACATTTGCTAGGGGCTGCCGGCGCTATTGAAGGATTGGCTTGCGTTATGGCAATCAGAGACGGTGTAGTACCACCAACAATTAATCACTCAGAGTTTGACCCTGAGATTGATAAAAAATTGAACCTTACCCTTAACGTTGCGCAAGAAAGGAAGGTGAAGATTGCCATGAGCAACACATTCGGCTTCGGTGGTCACAATGCCTCTTTGGTATTCAAAAAGTTCGAGGAGTAAATCTTTTCCTCGTGGATTTTAAATTGTTGTTTTTTCGTTCAGAATCGCCTAGAGAAAAAAAGGTAAGACATCTTTTGGTGAATTCTTTTGGGGTTAGACCTAAAGAAATTTCTCTGTATTGTCAGGCGTTTTGCCATAAATCAGCTGCGCGAAACATACACAATGACAGGAAATTGAGCAATGAAAGACTCGAATTCCTTGGTGACGCCATTATTGATTCGGTTGTGGCAGAATATCTATACCGAGCGTATCCTGCGGCTGAAGAAGGAGAGATGACAAAAATGAAGAGCAGAATAGTAAGTCGAATAAATTTGAACAAGACCGCAGTTGAAATGGGAATCCATTTGCTTATTGAAACCGATTTACAAGCTACCAACTCCAGAGAATCTATATCAGGAAATGCATTTGAAGCGGTTGTGGGGGCTATCTATCTTGATAGAGGATATGCCAGAGCAAAGATCTCCGTTCTGAGCGTTTTGAAGCGTTATGCAAACTTGGGACGAATACAGAATACAGAAAGTGATTTTAAAAGTCGGTTATACGAAGAAGCGCACCGACTTGGAGCTAAAGTGCATTTTAAAACCACTCCGGTGAATTCTGAAAAAGGTTCTCATCAATTTTTTTCCAGAGTGATTTGGAATAGTAACGAAATTGGGGAGGGGCGAGGTAGTTCCAAAAAGAGGGCAGAACAAAACGCGTCGGAGAAAGCTTTAATCAAGTTATCCGAATTAGCTGATTAATATTTCATAGCTTCGTGTTAATTTGACAACAACTATGGCCAAGCTGACTCTGGAAATAGAAGACGAATATGCTTTTATGGCGTTCGGTATTGTTTCTACCTCGAGAAGTCATCGGGTATGTTGGATGTTAAACAAGTCTCTGGGATTGGAGCTGAAAAGAGATGCTGATATTGAAATCTTTTCAAAGAATAAAACCTCCAGGCACCACGCATTTTTTAGTTTTTTTGATGAAAATCTTCAAATTAGGTATAGACTCATTGAAAACAGGAAGGGGATTAGCCTCTTTTTACCGGAAGTAAAAAATGCTGATTACTTGTTGGTTATTGATCTATCAGGAGAGGTAGAACGAAATGACCTCATTGAAAAGCTTAGAGCCACAGAAACTGTCCTCATGGCTTTTGAAATCGACTTAGAACCGTTGAAATTGAAACAAAACATTTTGCTAGCAGCATGAAAAATAAGAGAACCAAGATCGTTGCAACCATGGGTCCGGCTTCTGATAGTCAGGAAACCATTGAGGAAATGATCAAGCAAGGTCTTGACGTATGTCGAATTAATTTTTCGCACGGATCACATAAGGACCACGCAGTGACTATCGAGAATATTCGTAAGGCAGACCAAGCGCTAGGAACTCATACTGCAATACTGGCAGACCTTCAAGGCCCGAAGCTCAGAGTTGGTGAATTTGAGGGAGAAGGACTCATGCTCAACAACGGGGATGAGATTACCTTTACCACTAAGGAGGGAGACACCGGGAAAATATACATCACTTACCCTCAGTTTGCTGAGGATGTGAAAGCAGGTGAGAGAATACTTCTTGATGATGGAAAGCTAGAGCTTGAGGTCATTTCCACAAATGGTGTAGATGAGGTTGTTACCAAAATAAAACACGGAGGTCTGCTT
Source organism: uncultured Cryomorphaceae bacterium (assembly GCA_964556465.1). Classification (GTDB taxonomy): domain Bacteria; phylum Bacteroidota; class Bacteroidia; order Flavobacteriales_D; family Cryomorphaceae; genus JAKVAV01. The sequence goes on from CAZKXG010000025.1 coordinate 6,141, forward strand.
AAGAATCGAAAAGGAGTTAACCTGCCAAATACCAAGATATCTTTGCCGTGCCTGACGGAGAAGGATCTAAAGGATTTGGATTTTGTGCTCGATATGGATGTTGACTGGGTAGGCCTTTCCTTTGTTCGTTCAGCCAGAGATATTATAGAGCTTAAGCATATTATTCGCTCCAGAGAAAAGCACGCCCGCGTGGTAGCGAAGATTGAAAAACCAGAGGCTATTCAAGATATTGATGACATCGTTCGTGAAACAGATGCGTTAATGGTAGCTCGTGGGGATTTGGGAGTAGAAATACCACTTCAAAATGTTCCATTGGTTCAAAAAATGCTGATTACGAAAGCCCTCAAAAGCAGTAAACCCGTGATCGTTGCTACCCAAATGATGGAAAGTATGATCAATGACAACACACCAACACGAGCTGAGGTAAACGACGTGGCGAATGCGGTTCTTGATGGCGCTGATGCTGTAATGCTCAGTGCCGAGACCTCTGTTGGTAAACACCCGGTGAGGGTGATTGAGGTGATGTCAGCTATCGTAAGAGAAGTGGAGACTTCTGATGAGATATACCACCATGAGGAGCCGCCTGTAGAAAGCAGAGAGGACCGCTACATTACAGATTCTATCTGTTTCAATGCGACGAGGCTTTCTAACAGAGTCAAGGCATCAGCCATTATTACAATGACCTTTAGTGGTTACACGGGATTCAAAATATCAAGCCAAAGGCCTAAAGCCGATATTTTCGTTTTTACGGGAAATAAGAATATCCTTACCCAAATGAGTTTGGTCTGGGGTGTCAAATCGTTCTATTACGATAAGATGGTGAGTACAGATCACACCATTGCTGATATCAAGTATATCCTGAAAAAGAAGAAATTGGTCAATACGGGCGAAACGATCATTCACTTGGCAAGCATGCCAATGAATGAACAGGGAATGACCAACATGTTGAAATTGGGCAAGGTTTAATTACCAAGCTCCTTTCAGCTGATTGAGAAACCGTACGTCGTTTTCGAACAACATGCGAATATCGCCTATCTGGTAGCGATTCATCGCAATGCGCTCTATTCCCATTCCAAAGGCGTATCCCGAATATTCGTTAGGATCAATTCCAGAAGCTTTGAGCACATCAGGATCTACCATACCGCAGCCCATAATTTCAAGCCACCCAGTGCCTTTGGTGATACGGTAGTCGGTTTCATTTTCCAGTCCCCAATACACATCTACCTCTGCACTTGGCTCAGTAAAAGGAAAATAGGAAGGTCGAAGCCTGATTTTAGCCTTGCCAAAAAATGCTTGAGCGAAGTACTTTATGGTTTGCACCATATCGGCAAAGGTTACTCCCTTATCAATGTACAGTCCCTCAACTTGATGAAAGATGCAGTGCGATCTTGATGAAATGGCCTCATTGCGATAAACTCTTCCGGGCGCGATGATTCGGATGGGAGGGGAGTTGTTCTCCATCACTCTCACTTGCACACTGCTGGTATGTGTTCTTAAGGCTATATCGGGATTTTGTTCAATAAAAAAAGTGTCCTGCATATCACGGGCAGGGTGATTTTCAGGAAAATTCAATGCTGAGAAATTGTGCCAATCATCTTCAATTTCAGGACCTGAAGCAATGGTGAAGCCAATGCGCTGGAAAATCTCTTCGATTTCCCTCCGCACCAAACTCACCGGATGTCTGGAGCCGATATTCTCCCCACCTGAGGGGCGAGTTCTATCTTCTTGAGAAGAACGGGTAGTTGAATTTTCAGACAGCGCCAATTTGATCTCTTCAATTCGCGCAGCGACAGCAGTTTTTATTTCATTCAAAGACTGTCCGAAATCCCTTCTATGTTCGGGAGCAATGTCTTTAATTTTCGAGGAAATTTCTTTTACAATCCCTTTCTTTCCCAAGTACTTTATGCGAAATGCCTCAACTTCTTCAAGGTTGGTCGCTGAGAAAGCTGAAATATCACTGAGAATCTTTTCTGTTTCTACTGCCATTTCCTCTTGGTAATTTTCATTGACATGGTAATGTTCTCTATAGGTCTGGCGCGTCCATCTGTTTTTGCAGCAGCAATTGAATCAATGATATTTAAACCTTCTATTACTTCGCCAAATACGGTGTATTGCCCATCCAAATGTGGTGTGCCGCCAATTTCGGCGTAAGCTTGTTTTTGTTCTTCGCTATAAGTAAAAGCTTCTTCACCTGGTTTTGGCTTTTTCTGAGCAGCCATTCTCATCAGGGTGTTTTCGTCTACCTGTTTTCCTTGCACAATATAAAATTGCGATCCGGAAGATTCTCGCTCGGGGTTTACAGCATCTCCCTGCCTTGCTGCAGAAAGAGCACCCTTTTTGTGAATGTAATTCGGATTGAACTCAGCAGGAATAGTATATCCGGGACCCCCTGTTCCTAGAGCAGCTCCATCTTTGGCATTACGGGAATTGGGATCACCACCTTGAATCATGAATGATTGGATAACTCGGTGAAATAATAATCCATCATAAAAGCCATCCTTGGCGAGGGTCAGAAAATTCTCTTTGTGAAGTGGAGTATCGTCATAAAGCCGAACGACCATGTCGCCATATTTGGTCGAAATGATAACCATTTCTTCCTTTTTTGCGTTTTTATCAAGTACGAAAGAAAGACTCAATAGGCAGGTTGCCATTACTATAATAGGCAATAGGTAGCCGCTAAAAAACTTATCTCTATTTATAAAATTCATACATTTGGCTGTCGTGGTAATCTGCGAAAATAACAAAGAACAAATGAAAACCCGTCTTACTTACTTATTTACCCTTGTACTCTTAGGTTTTACCGCTATCTCTTGCAACCCCGAAGAGGACACCATCGCTGAAATAATTGTCGTTACTCCTGAAGGCTCAAGAGTACCCGGGGCTGAGGTGAGAATGTTTGGACAAGGAACGATTGATGATGATCAGGTAGGAGACATAGCAATTGATAGGACTCAGTTCACCAATTCAAACGGGGTTGCGGAGTTTGATTACACCGACCAATATGAGCCCGGTCAAAGTGGATTTGCCATTCTTGATGTAGAAATCACTTTCGAGACTCCTGATAGTACTGCTTTTGTAAATGGTATCATGAAAGTCGTTGAAGAAGAGACTACGACTAAAACGTTTGTTCTGGGTTCATAAACAAGCCTTCTTTCTCAAAGTATTCCACTACGGCCCTTCTCATGAGTTCCTTTTGCTCCTTATCGGATAGAAAAGGCAGATTTTTAATCTTTTTAAAGTGGGGCCACCCCTCCTTATCGAGATGCGAAAATTCGTAATAGCCGAATGGCTCGAGCACTGTGCAAATAGCAATGTGCATTAAATTGAGCTTTTCATCTTTCGAGAATTTTTCCACCCCTTTTCCCAACTCTTGTACGCCGATCAAGAATAGAATTGCTTCCAGATCTATTTCCTCACCAAAGCTATTCTCCAGCTGAGAAACCACTTCTCGCCATCTTTTTTCGAATTCAAAATCCATGCGACAAAGTTAGGGAATGACCCGATGTTTTCACGAAAGTCTTAATTTAGACTTATGCTAACTGAAATAGATATTAAAAACATTCTTTTTTTGGATATAGAAACGGTGCCTGCCGTCTATAACTTTGATGAGCTCGATGAATCGTGGCAAGAGCTGTGGTCGGGCAAAACGAGGTTTTTACAAGAAAGAGAATCCAAAACCGCAGCCGAACTTTACGAAAGAGCAGGAATTTACGCGGAATTCGGAAAGATTATTTGCATCTCTACCGCTTTGTTTTATCAATCGGGTAGCGAGCAGAAGCTCAGAGTGACGAGCTTTTACGGTAAAGATGAAAAAGCTCTTTTGAACGAATTCTTGGAAATGCTGAATAGATTCGACCGTGGCGGCGAAAAGTTTTTGTGTGGACATAATTCTAAGGAATTCGATATACCGTACATTGCCAGGCGATCTCTGATCAATGGGTTAAGTCTGCCTAGACTAATTGATTTGGCAGGTAAAAAGCCATGGGAAGTGAAGCACTTAGATACAATGGATTTGTGGAAGTTCGGCGACTACAAGCACTTTACGTCATTGAATCTCTTGGCCAAGCTATTTAATGTTCCCACCCCAAAAGGAGACATTTCAGGCGCTGACGTGGGACGCGTATTTTGGGAAGAGGATGACGAAGAGCGAATTAGAGTCTATTGCGAAAAAGATACGGTAACTGTTGCCCGTTTAATGCAGCGCTTTAGAAATATGGAGATCATTCACGATGACTACATTGAAATGGTTTAGTCTTTCGACTGCCCTTCTCCTCTTGGCTTCTTGCGCTCAGGTAGAAGAAAACACGGAAAAAAGCCATGAGGAAGTTCTTATTGAGAGCTCGGGATTCTTTCGCGGTTATAAAATGGGCTGGACTACGGATAGCCTGGAGGCCAATGAAAAATGGAATCCTGTGGTTTCTAACGATAGCACCATTGAGTACTTGGAAGAATTGGTGATTATAGAAGACACCGTTTTACTCCAAGCTTATTTAGCCTTCGATGCTTACGGACTCTTTGAAATTCAAGTCGATGTTTTCACCGATGATGACACCCTTTCTGAAGATATTATGGATCAGTGGTCAACCATATTATCCGAACCTTTCGGCAAAGCTGAAAACCTTCTTTCTTCTAAACGATGGACGACTTTTAGCAGATCGAACAATACGGTGGAAATTACGCTCAGCCAAGAGCGAAACAGAGAGAATCAAAAATTTATCAGCTTAAATTATCTTGAGCCATTGGATGACGAATACTGACAAACTTCTTGACATTCGAAATCTGGAAGTGGCCTTTCCTGATGAGGAGCGAAATTTCAATTCAGTGCTCAAAGGCATAAATCTTTCTCTCCGAAAAGGTGAGGCACTAGGTATTGTGGGTGAATCCGGATCAGGAAAAAGTCTGACTTCTTTGGCCATAATGGGATTGCTGCCCATTAATGCGAGAGTCCAAAATGGCGAGATCTTTTTTGGAAAACAGGGTAAACGAGTCGATTTGCTGCATCTGAAGTCAGAAAAAGAATTTCAAAAAATTCGCGGAAATAAGATTTCGATGATCTTTCAAGAGCCCATGACTTCTCTCAATCCGGTTCAAAGATGTGGAGACCAAGTAGCTGAAGTAATTCTCTTGCATCGGAAATGCTCGGTTAAAGAAGCGCACCAATCAGTCATCGCCTTATTTGAGAGGGTGGAGTTGCCTCGTCCCGAAGAGATTTTTAACAGCTATCCCCATCAAATATCGGGAGGACAGAAGCAGCGCGTCATGATAGCTATGGCAGTGGCTTGTGAACCGGAACTGATCATTGCAGATGAGCCAACTACCGCATTGGATGTAACCGTTCAAAAACGAATTTTGGAATTGCTTAGAGAGCTATGTGCCGAGAACAACAGTGGGTTGATCTTTATCACCCACGACTTAGGGGTAGTGAGTGAGATTGCTGATCGAGTATTGGTTATGTATCAGGGTGAAGTAGTAGAAGAAGGTGAGGTCAAAACTATATTGACTTCGCCGAAAGAATCATACACCAAAGCTCTTCTGGCTTGCAGGCCCAAGTTGAGCAACAATCCGGTAAGATTACCTGTAGTCGCAGATTTTTTAGGTGATAGCGGGAAACGAGAAACTCCCGAGAAAATTAGGTCAAGCTCGGGAGAAATAATTTTAAGAGCAGAGAATCTCGGTGTTCATTTTCCTTTGAGGCAAAGCGGAAAAAATGCTCCTGCCTACTTAAAAGCTGTGGACAATGTAAGCTTTGAGGTGAGGCGTGGAGAAACACTTGGTCTTGTGGGTGAATCGGGTTGTGGAAAGAGCACCTTGGGAAGGACTTTGGTAGGATTGCAAGAAGCACACTCCGGAGAAGCCATTTATGAGGGAGTTCAATTAGCGGGTGGAGGAATTAAATTCCCCTGGGAATTTCGTCGCAAGATTCAAATCATTTTTCAAGATCCATACTCCTCACTCAACCCGGGCAAAACCGTGGAAGAAGCCCTTTCCGAGCCACTCATGGTGCACGGTTTGGTTAATTCAAAATCGGACCGAAGCAAAAGAGTATATAGTCTTTTAGACAAGGTTGGCTTACCATCCGCAGCTGCTAATAAATACCCGCACCAGTTTTCAGGGGGTCAGCGGCAACGCATATGTATCGCGCGAACACTTATGGTTGAGCCCGAGTTTATCATCTGCGATGAGAGTGTTTCGGCTTTGGATGTTTCAGTCCAAGCCAAGGTGCTCAATCTGTTGAATGACCTGAAAGACGAATTGAATTTAACCTACATTTTTATTTCACATGATCTTTCAGTGGTAAAGTATATGTCGGATAGAATTATCGTTATGAAATATGGAAACATTGAGGAAATGGGAGATGCGGAGTTGGTTTATTCCAATCCACAATCAGGCTACACCCGCTCACTAATTGAATCAATTCCACAATTGTAAATTGCGCAAAAATTCGGAACAGGACCTCAGGGAGCTTTGCGGAAAGCAACTGTTCTTCTGTTCATATAGTTCAACAGATCGATGGCCAAATTTGAGTTTAAAGAAATTGACCAAGAAGGCGAAGAGACATTAAAGTCCGTAGGAGAGGCCAAGCTTTTTAATAAGTGGATGTTCAGAGAAATTGAACCCTTCAATCAAGGAAGGGTGATGGAGATAGGAAGTGGAGTAGGAAACATCTCTGAGTTTTTTTTGGAGGGTGGGTATGACATTACGCTTTCTGATATACGCGAAAACTATTGCGGCTACCTAGAGGATAAGTTTAGCAAATACGGCAATCTCAATGAGATAGTTAAAATGGACGCTGAGCGGCCGGACTTTGATGAGGTATATAAAGAACACATTGGCAAGTACGATTCTGTGTTTTCTCTCAACGTGGTGGAGCATATTGCCGATGATCAATTGGCCATAGTCAACGCTGCCAAGCTTTTAAAAAAAGGGGGAAAGTTGACGATTTTAGTTCCTGCCTATCAAACCCTTTTCAACAGTATAGACGAGGGGTTGGACCACTACCGTCGCTACACTAAAAAATCGCTGACCGCACTTATGGAGAATGCCAATCTCCGAACAGAGCACAAGCAATATTTCAATTTTATGGGGATTCCCGGATGGTATATTTCCGGATTGATCACCAAACAGAGAACCGTTGGAAGCGGGCAGATGAAGTTGTACAATTTAGGGGTACCTCTTTTCAAGGTTTTGGATAAAGTACTTCTAAAGAGAATCGGACTTTCAGTCATTGCCGTCGGCAGGAAAGTCTAGCCAAAAAGATTGTATTTCAATATGCAATAGATGGCTCTCATACCGTCTTTCCAGCCTATTTTCTTTCCTTCTTCAAAGGTTCTTCCATAATAGGAAATACCTACCTCGTAAAAGCGAATATTCTTTATTCGCGATAATTTTGCGGTAACCTCCGGTTCAAATCCAAATCGTTTTTCCTTTAGCGTCAAGGACTTTACAAAGTCAGCCCTCATCAGCTTGTAGCAGGTTTCCATATCCGTGAGGTTTAGATTAGTGAGGCCGTTGGATAGTGTAGTGAGTAATCTGTTTCCGATACTATGCCAGAAAAAAAGCACCCGATGGGGATTTCCTCCCATAAACCGAGAACCATATACTACATCTGCTCTGCCTTCAATTACGGGCTTTAGTAATTTGTTGTATTCCCTTGGGTCATACTCCAAGTCAGCATCTTGAATGATAATAAATTCGCCCTGAGCCTCTTCGATGGCGCGATGGAGAGCCGCACCCTTTCCCATATTTCTCGGCTGAGAGTAGTACCGAATGTTCAGATCAGGATTTTGATCGATGTAAGATTCAATAGCCTCAGAGGTATGGTCAGTGGACGCATCGTTTATAATTACCACTTCCTTTTTAATTCCACCGATCAACTCCACTGATTTTATCTGGTCTAAAATCAGCTTAATCGTGTTGCCTTCATTATAAGCGGGAATTGCAATGGAGAGAGTTTGAACGATTCCGTAATCCATAGAATGATCAGCTCTAGCTAATGATCTTGACGTCTTCAGCAACGATGAGCTTGCCTTCGGTTTTTGCTTTTACCTCCTCCACTGTGACTCCGGGGGCTAACTCTCGCAAAATAAAGCCACCATTGGGATCGATGTCCAAAACGGCCAAATCAGTCACAATTCGTTTTACACATTTTACGCCTGTAAGCGGAAGTGAGCACTCTTTAAGAAGTTTACTTTCTCCGGCTTTATTCGTGTGAGTCATGGCTACGATGATGTTTTCGGCTGAAGCCACCAAATCCATCGCGCCGCCCATTCCTTTTACCATTTTACCCGGTATTTTCCAGTTGGCGATATCTCCGTTTTCAGAAACTTCCATTGCACCAAGCACAGTCAGTTGCACGTGACGGCCGCGAATCATCGCGAAGCTGGTAGCCGAATCAAAGAAAGAAGCCCCCTTTTGAGCGGTGATCGTTTGCTTTCCCGCATTGATCAAGTCAGCATCTTCTTCACCCTCTATGGGGAAAGGACCCATTCCCAGTATTCCGTTCTCTGATTGAAACTCAACCGAAATACCCTCGGGAACATAGTTTGCCACCAGAGTAGGAATACCTATTCCAAGGTTTACATAGAAGCCATCTTCCAGTTCTTTAGCGATTCGTTTTGCAATACCGATTTTATCGAGAGCCATTATGAGATAGGGTTGTTGTGAATGATTTAGTTTGATTTTGGTCTTACTGTTCGCTGCTCAATTCTCTTCTCAAATTTCTCGCCTTGGAAGATGCGTTGAACGAAAATTCCGGGAGTGTGAATTTCATTGGGATCCAATTCGCCGGCAGGCACCAATTCCTCTACTTCAGCGATGGTGATCTTTCCCGCCATAGCCATCATTGGGTTAAAATTGCGAGCGGTAGCCTTATAGATAAGGTTTCCCTCGGTGTCTCCTTTCCAAGCTTTTACTATGGCAAAATCAGGATCGAAGCTATGCTCGAGAATGTGCATTTTGCCATTAAACTCGCGGACTTCTTTTCCTTCTGCCACTTCGGTACCATAACCTGCGGGGGTAAAAAATGCCGGAATTCCGGCGCCGGTTGCTCTGCATCTTTCGGCCAAGGTTCCTTGAGGAATCAACTCTACCTCAAGCTCACCGCTGAGCATTTGCCTTTCAAATTCTTTGTTTTCTCCCACATAAGAAGAGATCATTTTCTTGATCTGCTTTTTCTTTAAGAGAAGTCCTAAGCCGAAGTCATCTACACCGGCATTATTAGAGATACAAGTGAGACCATTTATGGAAGTCTCAGAGAGCGCCCCAATACAGTTTTCGGGGATGCCGCACAGGCCAAAGCCACCGAGCATGATAGTCATATCTGAGACAATGCCTTCTATAGCCGCCTCAGCATTTTTAACCACTTTATTCATGGAAATTTGATTTTGGTTACCAAGATAAGCCTTCTGATGAATCGAATATATTTTGCTTGCGAGCATACTTTTCGCAATCGAGTTCTATGCTGATGCCTTCCGGCTTGTCAAAGTCTCCTTGAGAGATGTCCAAACTTTCGTCTGCATAAACGGCTTTCATGTAAAAGCCCCAAATAGGTAAAGCCATGTTCGTACCCATTCCCAGCGTTAATGTGCGGAAGTGAACACTCCGATCTTCAGCGCCGACCCATACCCCTGTTACTAAATCGGGAGTTAAACCTATAAACCAACCATCAGATTGGTTTTGAGTGGTACCCGTTTTACCCGCAATTTTTAAATTTCGATCCAGTCCATCGTATTCTCTGTTTGGCAAGTCCATTTTTAATCGAATAGCCGTACCCATGCTTTTCCCTTCATGCTCGTTGTATACACCATCCACTGTTCCCTCCATTAAGCTAAGCATGGTATAGGCCGTTTTTTCATCCAGAGCTTCATTGGTTTCAGGCTCCATACTGTAGATGGTTTTTCCATTCTTGTCTTCAATGCGCATAATGTAGATGGGCTTTACATGCACGCCCATATTGGCAAATGTGGCATTGGCCGAGGTGATTTCCATCAAAGAAAGATCAGCAACACCAAAACATTGAGAAACCACTGGCTTCATATCGCTTTCAATCCCAAGGTCTCGCGCCAGCTTTATGACGGCCTCAGGTCCGAATTGCTTCATTACCCAAGCTGTAACCGTATTTACCGAGTTGGCAAGCCCCCATTTTAGGGAGACTAAATAGCCATAATCTCTACCGGGGTCATGCGGGGTATAATCTTCTTGGAGGTTAAAAGTTCCTTTCCGGAAAGTCGTAGGCACCTTCGGTATTTCGTAGCAAGGGGAGTAGCCTTCACGTATTGCAGTGGCGTATACGAATGGTTTAAATGTAGAGCCTACCTGTCGTTTACCCTGCTTTACGTGGTCGTATTGAAAGTGTTTGTAGTCGTTTCCACCCACCCAAGCTTTCACAAAACCAGTCTTCGGGTCGATGCTCACCAATCCCGCCTGCAAAATGCTTTTGTAGTATAGAATACTATCCATGGGGGTCATCATGGTGTCGATTTCTCCTTTCCAGGAAAATACCGTCATCGGGAATTCTTTATTCCTGAAAACCACTTCAACGCTATCTTTTGGAATGGCTTCCCACATCTCTTCACAATCCTCAGCTGTGCAATGGAAGTGATTATGACCTTCAAATTCGGTTTCTTCGATGTTGACCCTTCTGTGGCAATTCGGGCATTCTTTCCCACTCATAATACGGTAGCGCTCAGTTCTGCGCATAGCCGACCGTTCAATCTTTTGGATTTCATCCGATGTCAAATCGTTTGAGAAAGGCGGATTCCGGTATTTACCGATGTCATTCCAAAAATCATCCTGAAGCTCTCCACCGAGGTGTTTTTCCACAGCTTCTTCGGCATAGGTCTGCATTCTTGAGTCGATGGTGGTGTAGATCCTTAATCCATCACGATAGATGCTGTATGGAGTTCCATCCGCTTTTGAATAAGTCAAGTTTCCCTGATCGTCTTTTTCTGACAGAAGCTCTTTTAGCTCTCCTCGCAAAACTTCACGGAAGTATGGTGCGAGACCTTCTTGGTGATCGATACTTTGCACATCGAGGTTAAGGGGAAGCGCAGAGAGTGAGTCGTATTCTACACGAGATAAAAACTCATTTCGAACCATTTGACTCAACACCACATTTCTCCTGTCGAGTGTTAACTCCGGCCTACGCAAGGGATTGTAAAGAGCAGGATTTTTTGCCATTCCTACCAACATTGCCGCTTCCTCAATTTGAAGCGAGTCGGGAGTCCTATTGAAATAGACATTCGCCGCTGAGCGGATTCCAACAGCTTGATTGATCCAATCAAACTTATTGAGGTAGAGTGTGAGAATTTCTTGTTTTGTATACCGCTTTTCCAGTTCTACAGCTATGATCCATTCCTGAAACTTTTGGAAGACTCGTTTGATCCCGTTGCCGGGCTGTTCGGTAAAAAGCATTTTGGCCAGTTGCTGAGTAATGGTACTGGCACCGCCTTTTGAACCGAGGTATACACCTGCTCGGGCGGTGCCTTTGAGGTCAATTCCTGAATGCTGATAAAACCGCTCATCTTCTGTAGCGATCAAGGCTTGAACCAAGGCTGGTGTGAGCTCTTCAAATTCAGCATTCGTTCGATTTTCCAAGTAAAAGCGCCCAAGGATCTCACCATCAGCAGAAAGAACTTGGGTTGCTAAATTTGTTTTTGGATTTGCCAAAGCAGTGGTGTCGGGCAAGTCACTTTTCGCTGCAAAATAAAGGAGAGCAGCCAGAATGATTACAGGCGAAAGGCCGAGGAGCCAAAGCAAAAAAACCGCGCGTTTCCGCACTTTTTTATTTTCCGGATGAGTCGCTGTCATCAGATTAAATTTGGAATTAAAACGTAGTTGTAGACATTACCTTGCCTAAAGGTCTTATTTGTCGGTCTTCTCGATCCTCAAACCGATATTTTTTATCCCCATTAGAGTGTCAGTCCTCATGGCCTGCTCTATTTCGAATCGATACGTGCCCGGAAGTGGAAATCTACGATTGTAACGGTACATTATCGTGTTTGACAAGTGGCTACTACTATTCAAATATCCGCCTCCGCTGCCGAGCCAGCGGCCCGTAGCATCGGCCAAAACGATGCCTACTGTATCCTTACTCGACTTCCCGTTGGGAAAAGTGGTTTTCACAAAAACGTATAGATTTCGGTATGGGTAACGCTCGGTATTGCGCACGTTTATTAAAAAGTTGTGGCTGCTAATGGTATCGTTAATATCTGCCTCTAAAATGGCTTTTTCAGAAACGGTCCATTTTTCGTTGGGGATTTCGACATTTTCTTCGAATACACGATTCTCGTCACCACACGAAAAGAGTACCAAAGCTATTGCCGATAAAAATACTGCTTTGAACTTTTGCATTATTCTTTTTTGCTATTGCTTCCCTTTGAAGGTGGTCTGCGTCTTCCCGTTTTTGGCTTTCCTCCACCTCCCGGCTTGTTTCCGCCAGCCGCCCCTTGAGGCTTATTTCTGCTGCGACGCTTTTTGTTAGCTTGTGGCTTCGCTCCGGTATTTGCCTTCGCACCACCTTTTCCTTGTGGAGATTTATTGCCGCTGGGTTTTCTCCGCTTTTTTCGTTTGGTTCTTGTCTTGTCGAATCGAGTGAGGCTGTCTTGGCCGACCACATTCGAGTAAGCCTCCTCCTTTGGAGCTTCCACCTCAGCGAAATCTTTAAGATCATCGGGAAACTTCTTGGCTTCATTCATCTCGATGATTTCCTTCACCCTCTCTGCTGCCAAAGGAATCGGACCGCCTGATGATCCTTCCTCATAGACATACCACATGATGCCTTTGAAAATATCGGTCTTTATGTGAAAAGCAATTCCTTTTTTCGTTCGAAGCTTAGTGTTGCTTTTTGGCAAGTCCTTGATCGCATCGAGGTAAGAATCCAACTCGTAGTTGAGGCAGCATTTAAGCTTACCGCATTGGCCTGCCAATTTTTGTGTATTCAGCGATAGCTGCTGGTAGCGAGCGGCACTGGTAGAAACCGATCTGAAATCGGTAAGCCATGTGCTGCAGCAAAGCTCTCTACCGCAAGAGCCAATGCCTCCGAGTCGCGCAGCCTCTTGTCGCGCGCCAATTTGCTTCATTTCAATTCGCACGCGAAAAGCGTCAGCATACTTTCGGATCAATTCACGAAAATCTACTCTCCCTTCCGCGGTATAGTAGAATGTCGCCTTGGTTTTATCTCCTTGATATTCTACGTCTGAGATTTTCATCTCTAGCCCGAGTGAAGAAGAAATCTCTCGAGCCTTAAACATAGAGTCTTCTTCAAGCGACCTGGCTTCTCGCCAAAGGGCCAGATCATCGGTAGTAGCTTTGCGCAATATGCGCTTGATGTCGCGTGTGTTTTTGCTCAGTTTTTTCTTGTTCATCTGAAGGCGAGCTAACTCTCCTTCGGCAGATACTACACCAACATCGTATCCGGGACTTCCTTCTACTACTATACAGTCTCCGGGATTTAAGCTGAGGGATGAGGTGTTTTCATAAAAGTCTTTTCGGCTGCTTTTAAACCTTACCTCTACATAAGAAAAGCGCTTCATGTTGCCCGGAAGCTCCATGTTGCTTAGCCAATCATATACGGCTAGCTTACTGCACCCACCACTGGAGCAAGTTCCGTTGTTCTTGCATCCTGCAGGTGTTCCGTTACTTCCGTTCGTACAACTCTCACATCCCATTAGCGTGCTATTCTTTTGTCCAAAGTTAAGAAATCGGTTCAGGCCTTTTACCCATGAAAATTCGAATCATCTCGGCGCTCAATTTCATATACAGCAATCGAGGGTTTGCATTCCGCTCAACCAAGCGATGGCCTTTGCTCAGCGTGTCGTGAAATGCCCCTAAATCTTTGCCCGCCATATACGGAGCAAATTTTTCAGCAAATTCAGCCGAGGCTCCCACGTATCGGGCTTTATCCTTTCCCAGATAAGCGTAAATTACAGCCTCGTGAAGAAAGTTGAGGCAATAGTCTAAGAAGTAGCCTTGTTGGTCTCTGCTTAGCGCAGCTATCTTTTCAGTCACCTCTACTATATCGTGATTTTTTGGCGCGACACAAGTCCGCATCCAATCGCGAAACAGAG
>CAZKXG010000025.1:20218-20601 GCA_964556465.1 uncultured Cryomorphaceae bacterium
CATTTTCTGCATCGGGATCTTTTGCGGTTTTCAAAGCCATGTTGAAATTGCCTTCGGCCATTTGGGTAGCTTTTTCAGCCACCTCTTTGCTCACTCCAAATTTTTCTATCAATCCAGTACGTATCTCTTCGTCTCTCAACGGTCGACATCGTACCATTTGTGCTCGCGAAATAATCGTTGGAAGTAAGTCTTCGGGTTTAGCCGGTACCAGAAGAATTAGCGTTCTTGGAGAAGGCTCCTCCAATGTTTTCAGAAGTTTATTTTCTGCAGCCTGATTTAGTTTTTCGGGCATCCAGATGATCATAATCTTGTAGCCTCCGGCAAATGATTTAAGCGACAGCTTTTTTACTATTTGACTGCTTTCATCTACCGGAATGATCGAT
>CAZKXG010000025.1:20611-22783 GCA_964556465.1 uncultured Cryomorphaceae bacterium
CACCATGGTCCGCTCTCCCAAATCAGGCAGGTTGAACTTTTCAATCAGGTGTGGAACGGATAATCGATCCAAACCTTCTGAATAAAAACCAAAAAAGAATCCGATCAATAATATCCGCCATAAAACTGGATGGATTTTGACAGTTTTCCAACCAGCTTTAATCGTTTGTATAAATCCCTCCAGGGAAGTCTTTACATAAGTTGATTTTCCAGTAAAACCATTTTCAGGCATCCAGATGATCATGACCTTGTAGCCTCCTGCAAATGATTTAAGCGACAACTTCTTTACTATTTGCGTGCTTTCATCTACCGGAATGATCGATTGCTTGTTCTCTCCTGCAATTTCTATCTCCCAATCTTTTATGGAGAGATAGGGATTCTGCTTCACCTGAATTTTGAAGTCGCGCTGAAAAACTTCTGAAATCTCAATTTTATCCTTTTTTACAAAGGGAAAAGAAAAATGCAGATCGGGGTGAGCCAGTTGGTCGAGCTGTTTACAATTGGGGCATACTCCACATCGCTCATTGGCCCCCCTGTTTTGGCAAAGCAAATAAGCCGAGAAGGCGATAGCCAAGGCCAAATTTCCACTTCCCACAGGCCCCGCAAACATGAGAGCATGACTCACATGATCATCTTTGACTATTTGAGTCAGGGAATTTTTCAAGTCGGAATGTCCTACAATGTCTTTAAAGTACACTTCAATTTTCTAAGGCGATCAAAGGTAGAAATATTCATGCCGCATATCGACGCATCTGGGAGTGAAGATTCTTAATTTTGCGCCAAAGCCAATTCAAATGATTCGAATAGACGATTACGATTTTAAAGAGAAAAGAGCCTTGATTCGCGTGGACTTTAATGTGCCGCTCAATGAAAAGATGGAAGTAACCGATGCTACCCGTATTGAGGCGGCACTGCCCACCATTCAAAAGGTATTGGATGATGGTGGTTCCGTGGTGCTTATGTCACACTTGGGAAGACCGAAAGGTGAGCCGAATGAGAAATATTCTCTTAAGCACATTCTCGGAACCTTGAAGCAGAAGTTGGGAAAAGAAGTGGATTTCGCTTCGGATTGCATTGGCGATGAAGCTAAAAGACAGTCGTCGCATCTAAAGCCCGGTCAAGTATTGCTTCTGGAAAACCTCAGATTTCACAAAGAAGAAACCGAAGGAGATGAGTTCTTTGCAGGTCAATTGGCCGAGCATGGCGACTGCTATGTGAATGATGCTTTCGGTACGGCCCATAGAGCACATGCTTCCACTACGACTGTGGCCAAGTTTTTTCCTACAGATAAGATGTTTGGCCTATTGCTACAAAGTGAGATTGAGAATATGGATCGAGCGCTTTACAGCGAAAACAAACCGGTTTTAGCGATCATTGGCGGAGCCAAAATCAGCACAAAAATCACCGTAGTAGAGAACCTGCTCGATAAGGTGAATGATATCATCATAGGTGGTGGAATGGCCTACACAATGGCCAAGGCCAAAGGGGGAAAGATAGGTGACTCACTTTACGAAGAGGAGTTTTTAGAAACAGCTAAAAGCCTCTACAAGAGAGCTGAAGAGAAGAATGTGAATATTCACATTCCATCGGATACCGTGATTGCTGATGAGTTTCGAAACGACGCCAGTTCAGATATTTGCCCCACTACCGAAATTCCCGATGGATGGATGGGGCTCGACATCGGACCGAAGACCATTGAGGCTTTTGATGGATTAATCATGCGTTCCAAGGTTATTCTTTGGAATGGACCAATGGGTGTTTTTGAGATGGAGAATTTTGCCAAAGGAACTATTCAAGTGGCCAAGTCTTTGGCGGCAGCCACAAAGAATGGTGCATTTACACTTGTAGGTGGTGGAGATTCAGTAGCAGCGATCAACAAGTTTGGTTTGAGCGATGAAGTGAGCTATGTATCTACCGGTGGTGGAGCCATGTTGGAATACCTTGAAGGAAAAACGCTACCCGGAATTGCAGCGATTAGAGATTAGTCAAGCTCAATACCCTCTCTAATATCATCGAGGGTATCTTCAAGTTGTTCTTTCCAACTGACTTTAGCCAATGTTGGATAAATTGAAGGAAGTAATTCAGAAGCCGGTTCATAGAGGTACGAATCGGCTTTTTCTTTAGGTGGAATTAAATCTTCCGTGAGGGGAAATCCGTTGATCAAGTACAAGAG
>CAZKXG010000025.1:22793-24505 GCA_964556465.1 uncultured Cryomorphaceae bacterium
GGCACTTACGATTAGTAAAAACTTTAAGCCACCGAAAAGTAGTCCGAAGAGTTTGTTGACCAGACCAAGAGCTACCAATTTGATTAGACCTTCAAGAATTTTTCCGAAAACGAAAACCAAGATTACGATAACGATGAAAAGGAGCGCAAAGCTCAACACACCGCTCACTCTTGGGTCTGTATTGAAAGAATCGCGCAGATAATCGCTTCCCATTTCGCCGAAAGTAGCCGCTCCGTATACGCCCAATACTAAGGCCATCAGTGTGCACAACTCGATGATTAGTCCGCGCTTAAAGCCCTTGAACATTCCCCATAAAACAGGTAGTAGAATACAGATATCCAAGATCATTTTAGCAAGACTCCTTTTTGACCCATTAGGGGTACTTCGGTGGTATTCTCTTTTTGAATGGTCTCTGCCAAGAAAACGTATTTCTTGTCAAATATTTCACGGTCGATGTAAAAACTGACCCAGTACTGATTGTTCAAAGGAAAGAGGTTGTCCATAATCGGCTCGATCTTCACATAGCTTTGAGGCGGAATGGATTCCACCAAATGACGTAACTGGGAAGTCTCAACTTTCTCCTTCTCTATTATCCCGTATCCTCTTGAAGCTACAATCACGTTTGTAATTTCAACTTTTTTAAGGTTGATGAGGTATATGTACCATTCGTCTACTCCCGTCTCGGGATTGCTTTCAGGTATGGCCGCCAAGGCAATATCTTCCACCTTCGGCGGGTCAATGTCTTTTATCACTAAATCAGATTTGGGCGTAAAATTAGGAAATAAGCTCCCACTCGAATAATTCAGTGAGGTGGTTTCGAAGCTTTTCTTTTACTTCGTCCATATCTAGCTTTCGACCCAGTTCTTTTTCCATTGAGGTCACCGCTTTATCATCGATGCCGCATGGTATAATATTGTTAAAGTATTCCAAGTGAGAATTGACATTGAAAGCGAGACCATGCATCGTAACCCAACGGCTGCATCGCACGCCGAGTGCACAGATTTTACGAGCCTTTTCGGGTATATCGGGGTCGAGCCAAACACCGGTAAGTCCGGTGTAGCGCTCTCCTTTGATGCCGTATTCGGCTAAAGTGAGAATAACTGCTTCTTCCAAATAGCGCAGGTATTTATGGATATCGGTAAAGAATTGGTCCAAATCGATAATGGGATAAGCTACGATTTGACCAGGGCCGTGGTAAGTAATGTCGCCACCTCGATTGATTTTGAAATACTCAATTCCCTTTTCTGCCAACTCATCTTGACTCAACAGAAGGTTTTCGATTTTACCGCTTTTACCAAGCGTATATACATGCGGGTGCTCAACAAAAATCAGGTAGTTGGCGGGAACAGGCTCTAATTCGCCTGTTTTACGCATTTCTATTTTGCGTTGAACCACGCTCGAAAAAAGTTCTTCTTGATAATCCCAGGTATCTTGATAGCCCTTCAGGCCGGCTTCAATTAATTCGACTTTTGGCGCGTCTTTTTTCAACCTTTTGCGAGCTCGGCTTTGAAATAATCAATGACATCAATTTCAATTGGGTCCACATCTTTTTCTACGGCCATGTAGAATGAGATCCAATCAGCAAGATGAATGAGGTAGTAGACCATCTCAATTCTTGTGGCGCCTTTTGGCTTTAACTCAATAATAGGCAAAATTGTAACCTTATCATCTTTTAAATAATTGTCAGCTGTTTTGATTATTTCTTCAATCTG
>CAZKXG010000026.1:0-1095 GCA_964556465.1 uncultured Cryomorphaceae bacterium
CATTTTGGCCAAAAGCGTATGACAAGCGATAAGAGAGGATCACGCACCCATGGGGGCATAGACATCAAAGCTAGCCATGGAACACCGATTTTGGCCTCTGCCGACGGTGTTGTATCCTTGGCATCAGAAAAGGGTGACTGGGGAAACTTGATTGTTATTACGCACCGCGATGGTTTTCAAACGTGGTATGCGCATCTTGCACAGTTCTCAGTCAAAGAAGGGCAGGAGGTACGTCAAGGGGTGGTGATAGGCCATGTGGGAACTACAGGACGTTCGACCGGACCACATCTCCATTTTGAAATCAAACAAGATGGCCAACGTTTGGATCCGATTGATTTCTTGAAGCCTTAATCAGCAAATAAGAAGGCCATGAAGGTGAATGCAGTCTTCGCTTCGAAGTAAACGCCAAGACTCAATTAATTCCGAGTACTTTCTTATGAGATGTACTGTCGCCTCAAAGTGGACGCTTTGCGTTGAAATAGGTCAAAAGGAGCCTTACCTGGTCTCGTATCGCCATCAGGCCTATATTTATTGCTTAGCGTATTTTGTGAATTAGGTTGTTTACTTCCATTTTTCAATCAAAACCAACCTTTCTTTTGGTCTTTAAAACTACTTTTTAGCCGAAGCGAATATTTTTTGTCAAAAAAACTCTTTAAGAGTAAAAGTGGATCTCTTTTGTATTGAAATTAAGTCTTCTTTTGTCATTGTAAGCAACTTCACTCTATCGTCTATTAAACTCTCGATAATGAACACTCGCCTAAAACTAACTTTCTTCTGCCTTCTGTTTACAGTCGCTTGGGCGAATGGACAACCTTTTGAAAACAGTTTACAGGCTTTTTGCGATTCTGTCTATATGGCAAACCCCAACTCGGTAGGTATACTGGTTCATGTCGAATCGCCTCAGCGGAATATATCCATCAGCATAGCAAGTGGACTTTCATCAAAGGAGGTTGCGGCTAGCCTGAGTTCCGATGAACCGGCCTTATTGGCCAGCAATACGAAAACCTATGTTTCAGCAGCCATCCTCCGGTTGGTTGAGAAAGGGCGCTTGACCGTTGATGATCCTATAGGTCCTTTGCTATCTGAGAAAACTCT
>CAZKXG010000026.1:1105-3855 GCA_964556465.1 uncultured Cryomorphaceae bacterium
CAAGGTAAAGCACCTATTGTCTCACACCAGTGGTGTGCGGGATTATGTCGATGATGTCTACATAGACTATGTAGACCAAAACAAAAGCCACAGATGGACCCGCGATGAGCAATTGGAATGGAGCATTAAGGCGGGAGGGCCGCTTGGTAGCCCCGAATATACCTTCAGCTATTCTGATGCCAACTACCTTTTACTTACCGAGATTATTGAGGGAATTACTGAAAAACCCTTCTACACCGCTATGCGGGAACTTCTGCGCTATGAGGAGTTGGGGCTGAAGAACACGTGGATGCCTTCGCTTGAGGAAAAGCCAGAGCAGACAAAGGAATTGGCACACCAATACGACGATAGATTCGGCTGGGATTCTTACAAGGTGGATGTCTCTGCCGATTTGTACGGTGGCGGCGGTATAGCTTCTACTACAAGCGATTTGGCCAAGTTTGCCTACAAGCTCTTCCATCATGAGGTCGTGGAGGATACGGCTACCTTCAATTTGATTTATACCGAGATTTCAACACAGGATACCGTCCCAAGCCGCTACGGTTTTGGGTTGACGTTTTATAACATTTTGGGATATACCGCATATGGACATGGTGGTTTTTGGGGAACCAAGGTTATTTATCTCCCCGAGATAGATACTTCCATTGCCGTATTCGTCTTAGAAAGGGACCGTCGTAGCTTGTCAAACGACATTGTGAGGTACATCATAGGGCAGGTGGAAGACTAGCATCCATATCGCTCAGTTCACCTGAAGTGTCCTTGGCTGGTTGCTACGATTTTCCGATTACTCGGATACCGACAATTTACAGGCTTTGATTATCCCTTCTTCTGCCGGAAATACACTGATTCATCAATGTTGATTAATTCTTCGGGGATGCTGCGCTGATCTCTAAAGTCGTGCACCGCCTTTTTGAAAGCAGGTATCAGGATGTAGCCGTCAATGAGAAAGAATCTTCCAATTGAAAGCCTATGGTAAATTTACGATTCCGTCCGTGGTCGTTTCATAAACAACGGGAAATTTTCACTAAGAAATTCAACGGTCAAGTTAAAATATCCCGAACCAACTCCACATGGATAGGTGGAGCTACCGTTTCGTAATTGATGTTGAGCATTTTATTATTCTTGTGCTTTCGGCCAAAGCTTTCCCTACATTTAGAAACAATACCAATTGATCATGAGTTGTATCAATATACCATGTGTTATCCTGATCTAGCAATGCGGTATTTAAAAACCAGAACTATGAAAACTATCTTGAACCTTGCTATTCTGTTTATGCTTTTTCCATTCATGGGAACCTCACAGGATTCTACAGCCACTTTTACCAGTATAGAAGAGGCATTAAAAAATCCAAATAGTGTTATACGATTGGACTTGAGCGATCAACAAATCGACTTTTCATTGAAGTCTTTGCGCGAGTTTAAAAACATGGAATTTCTGAGTTTGAAGAACGACCACTTGGAGCAACTACCCATGGAAATACTAGAACTGGAAAAGCTCAAAGTATTGGACTTAAGCGGAAATGATTTTTCTGAATTGCCTGAAGACTTCAAGAGACTCAAAAACTTGGAGGAACTATACCTCAATGACGAGAAGAAATTAAACGTAAAGCAAACGATAGATGTATTGAGCGAAATGCCAAACTTAAAATCGCTCCACTTGGAAAATGATCACATTACCGAGTTTCCTGAGAATATTTTTAAATTGAAAAAGCTCGAATACTTGTATCTGAATGACAATGAACTGCATGAAATCCCCCAAAGCATCGAAAAAATGAACCAGCTCAAATACATTGATATTCAAAGAAACCCTATTCCTGTTTCCATTCAGAATACTTTCAATCAGAATGGGAATGTGCTGATGCGATTTTAACGTAAGATTAATCATCTGGGCCATCACAAGTGTAGAAAACTCCTAGCCTTACCTTAAGCACTTGTTCCGTTCATAATTCTCATTTTTTTAATCGTGAGAAAACTCACTTTCTTCATAATACTGTTCTATTTAGCTGGAAATTCCATTGCTCAAAATATCACAATCAATCAGCAGACTATAAAGGAGATATTCAGGTCGAATGCTAATGGAACAACTCACAACTATGACAAGAGTCGGTATGATAGCTACTCAAAGAATGAACATCTGGAAAAGTATGATAGCTGGTATTGCTGCAATGACGATAATTCCTACGACTCGGATACACTTATTTTACACAACCACAAGAGTTATCGTGGGATATGTGCAACAAGTAAGTTCTGGTTGATCAAAAAAAGAAATAGGCTCCTTATTTTTAATGTGTCTCGCCAAAATGCTGTTGCCCGTGGAAAGGGGCCGCCAAATAGATTCGAGATCAAATCCTCCAATCAAAGAACGATACTTTTAGTTTTCGAAGGGAAATATCTTTTGGAGTCTTTTGAGATTATAGGTCTCAAAAAACTGAAAGGGCCTCATGGCGATCAAGAATTTCAATTGACCTTAGTAAGAATTAAAGAATAGAGACATTCTAACCAAATCTCACACCAACACCTTTTCAGGTAATGAGCTTTTCTATACTTTGGTATTCGTATATGGTACCCAGAATAGAAAGTATCGAAGACAAAAAGCTGATTGGCCTGAGGCTAAAGATGAGTTTGACTAACAATAGGACAGGTCAATTGTGGTCTAGCTTCGCACCTAGAATCAAAGAGATTCAAAAGAGAATCGGTTCTGATAAGATTTCAATGCAAATCTACGGTGGTTCGTATCATACCAATTTTAAC
>CAZKXG010000026.1:3865-5101 GCA_964556465.1 uncultured Cryomorphaceae bacterium
GCTGTAGAGGTAGCAGACTTTCATGCTGTACCAAAAGAGATGGCCACCTTTGTCTTGAGTGGTGGTGTGTACGCTGTTTTTGACTATAAAGGATCAAGCGACGACTCTGGTATTTTTCAATACATCTTTATGAAATGGCTTCCAAGTTCCGAATTTCTTTTAGACGATCGGCCTCATTTTGAAGTATTGGGCGATAAATACCGCAACAGTAGTCCCTCCTCAGAAGAAGAGATTTGGATACCGGTTAGAAAGTTGTAATCCGTAACTTCTAATGGACCTCTTAAAGAGCTTTCTGCCAATAATACCCTGAATCGTCAATGTTGATCAATTCTTCGGTGATGCCGTGCTGATCTCTAAAGTCGTGCACCGCCTTTTTGCAAGCGGGGATGACGCCATAATCGTCTATGATCACAAATCCACCCGGCGAGAGCTTATGGTACAGGTTTACCAAACCGTCCATGGTCGATTCGTACATATCGCCATCCAATCGCATAATGGCCAGCTTCTCGATGGGGGCGTCGGGTAGGGTGTCTTTAAACCATCCTTTGAGGAACTTCACCTTATCGTCTAGTAGATCAAACTTTCTGAAGTTCTCTTCCACTTGTTCTTTGGAAATGCGCAGTTGCTCCAGTGAATAAAGGTCATCTCCCTCATCCTCGGGGTAGTCTTGAACATTGGGTTTTGGCAAACCCTCAAAGCTATCGGCTACCCACACTGTGCGATGTTGTTCGTAAATGTCAAATAAGGTTTTAGCAAAAATGCAGGCGCCGCCTCTCCAAACTCCTGTTTCGATAAAGTCACCTTCCACCTCGTTCTTGATCACACTTTCAATGCAAAATTGAATGTTGTTCAACCGCTTGGTGCCAATCATGGAATACCCATTGATAGGCCAGCCCAGTCCGTTTTCGCGCAGTCGCTCGCCATCGCGAATCACTCCTGTAATCAGCATATTCTTTTTGGCCAATGCATTGATTACGGTATTGACGATGAAGCTTTTCAAGAAATTCGTTTGCCCGGGAGGATAAGGTGTGAGCTGGTAGCGGTTGGCATTCCCCTTGTCTATCAATACGTCTTTGAGCAGAGCGATGTGTTTTTGCTCCAGACTTGTAAGGCTGGTCTTTTTTTGTTTGGTAGAGTTTCCGTTGGGCGAGGGGGCTGTATGGACTGAGTTCATGAAGAGAAAATTTTCAGGCATAAACTTAGCCCATTTATTTTCGGCACAGGAACCATAAACGC
>CAZKXG010000026.1:5112-11360 GCA_964556465.1 uncultured Cryomorphaceae bacterium
AGGGTTTAGGTATTTCGATCCAACGAAATGTGGAGTGGGGTGATACCCATTCCTAATTGTGCTGAACAATTAAAAAACCAAATCACCTTCTACTTACTTTTAATGAATACATGGAATAACAAAAGCCCCCACCAAACTACTGGAGGGGGCTTTTGCACTAACGTACTAACTTAAGGTTTCTACGGCTTGATATTAGTCTCTTGACAAAGAGAGCGTGCTGTTTTCGCCAGGGCCTATATCTTCCAAGTCGAGCGCAGTAGCTGTTGAAGAAACAACGACCCAGTCTTCGTTCAGTTCGTTGAGTACCGCAGGACCTTGGAATCCGATGATCAATTCGATGGTCCCGTTATCAATTGTGCTGATCCACTGACCCGATCGTGATTGAGCGTTTCTTTGAGCTGTAACCGTGCCATCCGCGTTGAATGTGAAGCTTACATTGTTGTAGTCATTCGTTTCGTTTACTCCGTTTTCAATAAAACTAGCTACGCTCCAAGCACCACCTGTGGTAAGGTTGGCATTGAATGCATCGAGCTCCGGAGAAGGCTCAGACGGGCCACCACCTGTGCAGTCAGTAATTTTTGCAAAGGATAAAACACCCGGATTGTTGTTCACATCTTCAATGAAAGAAGGAGCATTTCGATTAAGAGACACGATGTCCCAGTCATCACTAAGCTCATTGAGCAATGGAATAGTACCGCTAAAGTTTAAG
This sequence comes from uncultured Cryomorphaceae bacterium, assembly GCA_964556465.1. Taxonomy (GTDB): domain Bacteria; phylum Bacteroidota; class Bacteroidia; order Flavobacteriales_D; family Cryomorphaceae; genus JAKVAV01. The sequence goes on from CAZKXG010000026.1 coordinate 5,822, forward strand.
AAGAATTTCTGTACGCCATCGTCAAAACCGATAGCCCATTGTCCCGAATAGTCTTGAACACCATCTCGTGCTACGACTGTTCCGTTATTGAAAAATTCAAATGCAAAGTTGCTGTAGTCAGAAGTCTCATCTTGACCATCTTCCACAAATTGAGTCAGCTCATAACAGCTTGACCCGCCTCCTGAACTTGTTTTGGGATCACCCATGGTAGCCTCGTTTGAGGCCGTAGCAGGAGAGTCGTCTGTATCTTTCTCACAAGATGTAAAAGCGATGAGCGCAAAGCACATAGCGAAAAACTGAAAGGCTGAAAATAAATTTGATCTTGATTTCATTTTGATTTGTATTAGGTGATGTGTTTTTGATTTATCGATGCAAATAAAAGTATAATCACATGTTATGTAATAGGGTAAAACATAAAAATAATTTATGTAATACATTAGCTAAGCTTATGTGTGATCCGGTGATATTGATTTTGCTTATGAATCAGTGATTATGCATGGAAAAATATTTTTACTTGTGACTTAAGTTTAATGGTACCGGAAAGTCAGATTGTTTGTAAAAATCACAGTACCTCTGGCTTTTGACTAGGCTAAAGAGTCAAATCAGAGGAGGGTATTACATGATTCAGCATATTCAAATCACTAATAAGCGGATTATTACGACAACCCTGGTAAACAAGTTTCCGAGAACAAGTATCCCAAAGGCAGTGTATTTCCCTAAAGGCATAGAGGGTTTTTAGTCAATTAGCCTTAAGTATTGAAGCCATAGCTTAGGAATGATCAAAAAAATCCCTTGTGAATTCATAATTGAAATCAGAGTAAAACGATCAGTTTATTGTTAATCATCAATATGAATGATCGGTTAACTCAGCGTTCTTTCTTGATTAAGGGTAGTACTTCTAAATGAATGGTACTTAGGAAAACAAACTCGCTAATTGACGACAATTCTATATCGGGTCACGTCACTAGCTGATTCTATGACTACGATGTAAATCCCCGCACCATGAGGGGCAAGATTAATTGTATGGAGGTGATCTCGTGCGATTTCGCGATGCACGACTCTTCCGTCCATATTAATAACCGAAATAGTGGACTCGGTGACTACTTTAGCAAAGGAGATTTGAAAGACTCCGTTTGAAGGGTTTGGAAAGACATTGGTTGATGATTCAGCAGCTAGGTCAGTATTCAATGGTTCGATATGCGCTAAGCTCACTCCATCGATGTAATAATAGGCTAGTAGCGGAGGTTGTGAATGCTCGCCTTCATCTACTTGTATTTGAATTTCATCGGTACGGTAGAAATTTCCGAAATGTAGGTATTGATAGCTGGAGTCTGCTAGAAACTCAAAGGTATATTCTTGCCAACCGGTGGTATCATTCACTACTTCTTCGATCTCACCATGTGTCCAACTGCTGACTAATTCTTCAGTTGAAGTGTAAGATTCAAAAGTGGTGAATCTAAATCCAATACGACTCGTGCTGAAGCGATTTTGCCGCATAGAACCACGCGAAAGGGAAAACGTTAAGTTATATGCTTCACCTGGAGTGAGAGTGTCGGTAAGCGGTACGCTTATAATCTCGCGGTATTCGTCCTCTGCGGAATAGTTTATAAAACCACCATATGCGTCGCCTTCAAATGGTTCTTGAAAACCACCAATATTAAGCGGAGTGCTTAAAATAACTGCTGTGCCGCAAGCGTGAAACCAATCAGGAGAAGGCCAATTTGCTGATCCTTCTGACTCTGAAGAAGTATCGACATTTACAGCAATACCGCCATACCAATCTTCCACATTGGTGTAAAAAATAGATAAGATATTAGGACACCCCGTGTGCTCTTCGAAGCCTCCGTTTGGTACTAGACTTTGGCTATTCGTAACCGTAATTGAAAAACTCAATAGCGCAGCGATTACAAAAGAGTACGGATTGAACTTCACCGAAGACATAGACTTTTTTTAGATGGCCGATGAAAATATTCCAAAACGATCGCTTTTCAAAAAACCAGGGTGTTTGTTCGTCCAATGAAGTCTTTTCATAGACTAATAGGACTTTATTGCCAAAAGCGGAATGTGAGCCGTCATCATATTAGTCCACCCTGATTTTTTTATCAATCGGTTTTACTACTTTTCTATTCGCTTTGAGAACGACAGGTTTAATAGTTTCATATCTAATATCAGTTTCCAGTGCATTGGCACAGTTGCCACCAGGCGTGTGGGTATCTTCCCATGAGCTTAGGGTGGGCACCTACTTCGAAACGGAAGGTAAAGATGAGTGGGTCGTCAGATACATGAAAGAGATGTTTGCCGAAGACTCGGTGTACTCCGAAGGCAGCCGTGTCTTGATTACGGATACAACGAGCGAAGTCCGCTTTCTGAATGATATTCGTTCAGACTTTAAACGCGGAGTCTATCTTGCTGATGGAGCACCATTGGCAATAGGTAAGGACACCTTACACATAAACCAAATAAGCGATTCCAAAATTCTTCTCATCAGGCCATTTACAGATTCTATATGGAACGAAAATCATTTCCACAGGCTTCCTGACTCTGTGCTTGACAGAGATGAATCGAAATCGACCTTCCCCAAACCGGGTGCTCACATAGAGCTTAGCGTCTCGGATACTCTTGACAGAAACTACCACTTGGATTTCATCGACAACAGGCAAGTTATCATTACGGGTTTGAAAGAAGGAATGCCTTATACAGTGCTCGGCACGTGGCACAGCAAGTGGGTTGACAACACTCTCTTTTTCTCATTTTTCGATAATCACTTTGAGCAGATGGAGCTGTATTTTTTCTATGGAGATTCTGCAGGTAAATTGATTGGTGGAGCCTTTAACAACGCTGGTGTGCTCGGCGCAGAACCGCCTCAGCTACTTACCAATCTGACAGATGTGAACGGAATTGACAGGTTCGAAATGATCAAGAGCGACATAATAGGTGAGTGGAAAGCGATAAATGAACCGCTTTTTTATGACCCTGCCATTGAGTTTGGATTCTTGTCTTACCAATCTTTTGAAATCACTTTTGATAATGACGGAAGCTTCAGGATGATAAAATCGGGTACTGTACTAAAGCGCGGGGATTCCATCCCTTTGGAGGAAGAGACAAAAGGCAATTGGGAGGTAGGACCAATGGGTCGTTATATTGAATTAACGCCTACTGATGGTATACCATTTTACTTTTCCATCGAGAAGGTCAGTGCGCAAGAGATGGTGGTGTATTGCCTCTTAAAAACAATTAGTGAGTTTCCCAATTACAATGTTTACGAGAATAGAAAGATAGTGCTTAGGAAGTAAAAGCTTCTGCCGATCAAAGCATCGAGAACATAGAGACTTTTATTGGTGAGTGTCACTAAACAAGTATGCTTCACGCTACCATGAGAAGCCGATCATAACCTATTGCCATTAACTTATGACCGATAAAGACATACAGATCAAATCAAAGCTGAAATTCGTCCGAATTCTCATGTTATTTTTCTTAGGATGTATGATAATACTACTTGTATTGTTTGCCTTCTCGGATCAACTTATTTTTCAGAAAACAAAGAAAACCAGGGCCTTTGTATACAATGTTTCTCATTTTCACATTAATCGAGATTTGGAGTTGAAAACCCATATTGTAGTCAGTTATCGAGTAGATGGAGAGTTCTATCTGGATACTATAATTCAAGACGAGGGGGATGCATTTCCGTTGGAAGGAGACTCTATTCGAATTAGGTATTTTGTTGAAAATCCTTCAGAATGCGAAATCATTTCTGTTTTTCCTTTCTAAAATCATTCTTCGCATTTTATTCTAGGCCTCGATTACCACAATCTAAGCCTTTTTTAAAAAAGCAGTCTTCCTCATTTATTCAAAACTGAGGCCAGAGTGAATGATTGACTCGTCCATGCTTCTATCAGATTAAAATCTCAACACGTAAACAAGAAAAACGCACATATTTCTTTCAACTGTTCATTGGGGACCGCTATCATACGAACCACCTCAACCATCAATACCTCTTTGTGAACAACCGCGAAAGAACTGCTGAATCCAACACATAATTCTTCCGAACTTCGACCTTTACACCCAATGCTCCCTTTGAATGAACTACTTCGTATACCGTTTTTCCTGCGAGCCCGTAAAGCCCACAACAGAGATTCTAACTGCTCAGTTGGCGGGTCTCGGTTTTGAAAGCTTTATCGATACCGAGCAGGGAACAGATGCCTACGTTCCCGCCGATTCCGAATCGGAGTCGGAGGTAAAAGCACTGATCGAAATGCTAGAAGGCACCGTAAGCTACCGACGAGAAGAAATTCCCGAGCAGAACTGGAATGCACAGTGGGAAGCCGACTACGACCCCGTTTGCGTGGAGAAGAAATTCAGGGTGCGCGCACCATTCCATCAAATTGATGCTTCTTTTGAACACGATATTTTGATTCAACCCCAAATGTCATTTGGTACCGGCCATCACGAAACTACTTGGCTTATGCTCAATGAGATGGATACCATCGAGTGGGAAGGGCGGTCGCTACTTGACGCGGGCAGCGGTACAGGCGTATTGGCCATTTCCGCCCGAACTCGGTGCCGATAGAATTCTGGCTTACGACATTGAAGAGTGGGCTTACCAAAATACCATCGAGAACATCGCGTTGAACAAAATGGAGTTCCAAGTTCTAAAAGGAGATGTGTCGGTAATCGGCCAATCGACTTTTGGCGTGGTTTTGGCCAACATCAATAAAAACGTCCTATTGAACGATATTCCTCACTTTGCCAAAGCACTCGAGCCCAAAGGGTACTTATTCCTAAGCGGCTTCTTTAAAACCGATGTGGATGATTTGGTGGCTTTCGCTGAAAGGCATCAATTGGCGAAAGTTGCCGTACAAACCAAGAACGACTGGGCATTAATCAAACTTGTAAAATCGTAGGTATGCTGAAACGTATCTTTTTTCTTTCTCTTTTCACCGCATTAACTGTTCAATCTTTCGCTCAGCTTCGTGAGTTTACCCGCGAAAAGCAAGCCTTCTATGATGAGCTCGAAAAGCTACTTGTGGACGCCGACAAAAAAGAAGGAAAGGCCTTGATGGAAGAAACCTTCGGCCCCTTTTGGCTAAATGGTGACATATACAATGATGACCAAAAGACGAAAATCTACGATGTGGCCGACCTGATGCTTAAGAAGCGCTTACGGCCTTTTCCATTTTACAAGTCTTTTATCATCTCGCTCATGTCGTTTCCCGGATCGCCTCAAGAAGGCGAGGGATTCGATACGTGGGTAGAAATTGTAAAGTTGTTGGAAAATGGCAGTAAGAAGAAGCTTGAGGAGTTTTTGACGATGACGGAAGGCCTGCTGACCAGCAATACCTTCTACAAATCTCCGTCTACGGTTTGGAAAGGCACCAATGCCGGGTGGGAGTTTCGACTGGAAGACAAAGAGTATTTTATCGTTTTTCCTTCTACCGATTTGATTTGCCTTTCTAAAGGAGACAGTTCAGTGATTTACGCCACCAAAGGAGTTTTTGATCAGCGAAAAGAAAAATGGAACGGAGAAGAAGGGAAGATTACT
>CAZKXG010000026.1:11370-12204 GCA_964556465.1 uncultured Cryomorphaceae bacterium
CGTTGCCGAAATTTCTGACTGTTCGGGTGTCTTTTGAAAAATACACCGGTGGATGATTACAATGAAAAATCGCTTATCCATTTTATTTGCTATTTCTTTAATGGCTTTTTTCAGTATCCCTTGTTGGGAACCATTGAGGATAAGATACTGGCCAATGTCACCCCCGAAAAAGCCACGTATCCGCAGTTTTCGTCTTACGACAAAAGACTGGCCATAGAGAACATCGTAGACAAGGTAGATTACAACGGCGGTTTCCGCATGGAAGGAGCCAATCTCCAAGGGTTTGGTTCCAAAAGTGAGCCTGCTACCCTTACTTTTAAAAGGGAAAATACTCCGCAGGTAGTTACCTATTCGCAGTTTTATACTATCAAGCCCGATGCTGTGTCTTCTCAAGATGCCAAGGTGATTATCTTACTTAACAATGACTCCATCGTTCATCCGAGCCTTCAATTGCGTTTTAAGTATGAAACGCGTCTGCTCACACTTATTCGAAGTAACGAAGGGTTGAGTAAGTCTCCCTATTTCGATACTTACCACGACTTGGAGCTTTACTTTGAGGCATTCTATTGGAATATTGATGATCCGATCATTCGCATGGGAAATCTATTCGGAAGCACGGAAACAAGAGCGGCTTTTATCTCTTCCAATTTCTTTAAAAAGCAGCTCTACCATGAGCTTACGGGAATGGATCGCATTAATCCCTTGTACGCCATCAGGCAATACGCTCGGAAAATCAATGACGAAACCTTTGGCGCCCAAGGTCTTTGTGACGATCTGCGCTTCAGGCTGGAAAGTTACATGCCACGCTTGATTGAAATGGCAAACAAGGGTTTT
>CAZKXG010000026.1:12214-18240 GCA_964556465.1 uncultured Cryomorphaceae bacterium
AGGAATTGCGCCATCATCACTGATAGAGACACTTCAATACTAGCTCTAGCCGATGACCCCGATGGCGACAATGCAGAGCTTAACTTGATCAATTTCGACTTGGTACTCAAAGGGGTAGATCAAATTCTCCTTTCTGATTCTCAGCAAGTGGCCATCTTTCCAAAAGACGGACTGGTAAACGTACGTAAGAATCGAGATTTTAACTTAGGCGGGGTTATCCGCTCGGGAAAATTTGAGTTTTATGGAGAGGAATTTGCTTTTGATTACGACAAGTTCCAGATAGACTTGATTACCGTTGACTCATGTCGGCTATATGTCGAAGACTTCAGACCCGAATACACAAGTCTGCGCCGTGTAAAGAACGTAATTGAAGGAATCACGGGCACAATCCAGATTGACAACCCTTTTAATAAATCGGGTCTTCAAGAAGAATTCACTGAGTTTCCAATCCTCACTGCAGATAAGGAATCATTTGTCTATTATGACAATTCTGCCATTCAGCAAGGAGTCTACGAACGCTCGGAAGTGTTTTATGAGCTGGAACCTTTTATCCTAGATAGTTTGGACAACTTTGCTACAGAACAGGTAGCGTTTAGTGGGCGGTTTGTTTCCGGAGGGATTTTCCCTGAACTCGATCAAAGTCTCAAAATTCAAGAGGACTACTCACTCGGTTTTGTGCGATCGACTCCCGCGGAAGGTTTGCCGCTATACGGCAATAAGGCAACATTCAAAAACGATATCATCGTGAACTACAATGGAATTCAAGGAGACGGACAACTCGAATACTTTACGGCTACTGCCAATTCGGAGCAATTCACCTTCTTTCCCGATAGTACTCGTGGGATAACCAATTCGTTTACGAATACTTCAGTTTCTACGGGTACTGAAATACCGGAAGCCAATGCCACGGAGGTTGATCTGACTTACCTACCGCTCGCTGACAAGCTGAGCGCCGGGGTAATGGGTGAGCCTATCAATATGTTCAGCGGTCAGGCTATGGCCAAAGAAGGAATGCTCAACTTGACACCAAAAGGAATGACCGGAAAAGGAATCGTAGAGTTTTCAGGAGCGGAACTCGAATCGGATTCCATCCGCTACAATTACCAAACCTTTGATGCGGACACGGCTGACTTCCGACTACTGGCACTTTCTGAGGCTAATTTGGCATTCAAGACCAATAACGTAAACGCGCATATCGATTTTGAAAATCGGGTAGGAGAGTTCAAATCCAATGATGAGGAAACGACTGTGGAATTTCCTGTGAATCAGTATATCTGCTTTATGGATGAGTTCAAGTGGTTTATGGACAAGAATGATATCTCACTTGAAACCTCTCGTGAGATGGCTTCTGATTTCGTAATTGATACAGAGCTCGATATGAGTCGATCCAACTTCTTTAGCGTTAATGAAAACCAAGACTCACTTAACTTCATGTCGCCAAAGGCAATCTATGATCTTGACACATACACCATAACTGCCGATCAGATACCTTGGATTCGAGTGGCTGATGCCAAGATTACTCCTGATAGTGGTAGGGTGGTTATCCGCCGTAGGGCGCAGATGGACGAATTGGAAGATGCTACCATTTTGGCAAACTTCATCACGCAGTACCACACCATTCAAAATGCCGGAGTGAAGATCAATTCAAGATTCGATTACAAGGCTTCGGGACAGTACGCTTATGTGGATGAGAACAAGCAAGAGCGTCTCATAACACTAGAGTCTATTGGTGTCGATACCTCTCTTCAAACGGTAGGCTCGGGAAAAATACTTTCTATTGACGAGTTTTTCCTGAGTCCACATTTTGAGTACCAAGGAGCGGTGAATTTGAAGTCAAATGATAAGTTCCTAACCTTTGACGGAAGTACCAGAATCATTCACGACTGCGATCAATTGGCCAGAAACTGGATGAAGTTCAATTCCATCATCGATCCTGAGAATGTTTTAATCCCTGTTGATACAGTATTGACAGATGATCGGGGCAACCCGGTTGAGGTGGGACTAATGGCCGAGAAAGACCCTTACATTGTGTATGGAACTTTCCTTTCGGATAAAAAGGACGATACGAACGAAAGTATCGTGACCTCAAGAGGATTTTTGAAATTCAACAAAAAGGATCAGGCATACGAGGTAGCCGCTACCGACAAGTTGAATCAGAATTCCCTTCCGGGCAATTATGTTTCTTTAAAGAAGGGAAGCTGCGCATTGACAGGGCTGGGTCGATTGGATCTTGCTGATGATTTGGGGCAAGTTGGCCTTGATGCTTTGGGAGAACTCAATTACGATCCTGTGAATGATAAAGTGATGATCAATTCATCAATTGCTTTGAACTTCTACTTCAGCAGTTCTGCCTTAGACGAAATGCTCAAGTACCTTTCAACGGTTTCAGATCTCAAGCCGGTAGATTTCACCAAGTCGAGGTATGAGTATGCCATCAGGGAGCTGATGGGCCTCGAAGCTTCTGATAAGGTGATTTCTGAGTTGAGTTTAAGCGGAACTATTAAAAAAGTTCCGGATGAGTTGAACAAGACCTTTTTTATCTCAGATGTTAATATGGTTTGGGACCCTGTTATGGAATCATTCATTTCCGAAGGAGATTTAGGGATTGCGGCGATTGGAAAGGATCAACTTTTTCGCAAGGTACCCGGGAAATTTGTAGTTGAGAAAAAGGCCAGTGGAGATGTGGTACACCTCTATTTCGAAGTAAACGATGCCAACTGGTACTACTTTACTTACAAGAGAGGAGTGCTTCAATCTTACTCAGGCAGCAAAGAGTTTAATGCGATTCTGTTGGAAGAAAAAGAAGACAAGCGAAAGCAAGCCGGTGAAAAGAAAGAAGACAATTACATGTATATGTTGGGGTCAAAAAGTAAGAGAAGTATCTTCTTGGATCAATTCGCATTTTAAGATCAACCAAATTATTGGTTTCTTCGTTGAAACATTCGTCTGAAGCGAACGTATAGGCGATACCTTTAAACTATAACTTGGCTTCAAAAATCAAATACTCCCTGTGTTTGGTGGTGATTAGCCTGATGGCTGCTATCCACGTAAGAGCACAGTACAGTGAGCAAGACTTAATTGAAGAAGCAAATGCACTTTTTGACAAAGGTGAGTTTGCGGAAGCAATGCCGCTGTACTCGCAACTTTTAAGTCTCAATCCTACAAATCCGGTTTTCAATTACAAGTATGGTGCTACGGCGCTATATGGCGATGCTGAAAAGAAAGAAGAGGCCATTAAGTACCTCAATTTTTCGATCGGTAAACCCAATGTTGATGACCAAAGTTGGTATTACCTCGGTAGAGCTTACCACCTCAACTATTTGTTTCAAGATGCCATATCGGCATATGAAAAGTACAAGACTTTAGCGTCTAACAGTGATATTGAGGAGAAAGAAGTTGACTTAAAAATTTCAATGGCCAAGAGTGGCCAAAATTTGCTTTCGCAAATAAAAGAAATCAAGGTTCTCGATAAGAAGCAATCGTCGGTCGAGTCGTTTTTTAGGATTTATGACCTTAGCGATATTGGGGGTAAAATTTTGGTAACACCCGAAGAACTATTATCGGCCGAAGACAAAAAACGCAATCACCGATCGCTGATTCATTTCCGCGGCTCAGGCACTACGATCTACTTTTCCAGTTATGGAAAGAATGGAAGAAACGGTTTGGATATCTACCATGCAGATGTACTTCCCGATGGTTCTTACACAGAGCCTGTAGCCGTTCAAGGATCCATAAATACGCCTTACGACGAGGATTTTCCCTACCTGCATCCCGACGATAAAACCTTCTACTTTTCCTCAAAAGGACACGGAAGTATGGGGGGCTACGACGTCTACAAGTCGGGGTTCAACAAAGCCAACGGTGTTTTTAGCACTCCCGTCAATTTAGACTTTGCTGTCAATACCCCTGACGATGACCTTTTTTACTTGGCCGACTCATTAAACGAGATGGCCTATTTTGCTTCTGCACGAAGCAGTAAGCAGGGTCAACTCGATGTGTATAAAGTATTGGTTAAGAGTGCTCCAATTGATATTACTTTGATCAAAGGTACTTTCATCAACCAAATAGATCCGAGTAAGAAGTTAGCTAAGATCACTACCATTGATGCTACTACAAATAAAGAGGTAGACGTTCAATATACCGACCCCGCTACAGGAGAGTATGTACTCAGTTTTCCGAAAGGAGGAAAGTATAAGTTCTTGGTTGAGGAGAAGAGTAGCGATAAAATTCACGCAGGTCTTGTAGATGTGCCATCTTCAGCAGGTGTCAATGCCTATCTCCAGGAAATGGAGCTCATTTCTTCGGTAGGCGTTGAGAAATTAATGATCAACAACTTGTTTGATCAGACTTATGATGGCGATGTAATGGCCCTGGCACAAAAGATGCTACGCCAACGTGCAGCGCTCGATGTCAACTTTGACCCGAATGCCGAGCCTGCCATAACGGATACACCCGATGTAGAGAAAGATGCGGCTTTGGCCTATTCCGATGCGGGATTTGGTGCGGGAATGACCAATGAAAAAATTCTAGAACAAGCCGAAGCACGTGTTGAGGAACTAAAGGATAGACAGCTACTTACAGCTCAACTGGCAGAAGGAGCAGCTCGATCTTCCGATGCATATTTTGTCGACGCTCAAGAAAAGAGTACTGAAGCCGAGGGCTTAGTTTCCGAAGCGGGTTCTGCAAGCGCTGAGAGCCGAAATGCATCAATGTATGCAGCGGGTTTCGCCAAGCTGCAAGCGGAAACTGCACTTCGAAAAGCATCTAATTCAAAAAGGCTGAAGGACGATCTCTATCAAAAGGCGACTGCAGCAAAAGAGGAGTATGAGGCTGAGAAAGCCCGTGTTGACTCATTGAGAGAAGCAATTGACTCCAATGACTACGATGGTATTTACGCTGGCTTGGTAGCCGAAAGAGAAAAAAGAGAAAGCATTGACCAAATTGAAGACCGATTTGATCCCGTTCAAGACATTCGTCGAAGTGGCTTGAAATCAAGCTCCGAAGCGCAAAAGCTATTGGAAAAAGCTCAGAACTTGAGAGATCAAGAAGAACAGCTTAATGCTACGCTAATTACCAGACGAACGCAGCGCACAAAGATGAAGGGCAAAGACCTAAAGCGAGTGGAAGAGGAGATAGCCGTTCTTGAATCAGATATTGAAAGTGCCAAAAGAAGGACCGAAAGAGCTTTTAAACAAGCGGAAGACGCTCAGATTTTGGCTGATAATGAAATTCAAGAATTTGAGATTCTTAAAGATATAGTGGATTCCAACGATCCGACCTTGATTCCTGTAGAATCAGATCCTGTTGTAGCTTGGTCAGATCAGAAACAAAAACTATTGGCTGAGAGCCTGAGAGACCTGCCTATTGACAATTCGGCAATCGCAGCTTACACAAGCGAACATCCTGAGGTATTCGATCAAATGGATTCAGAGCCTATGGCCATGAATTTCCGACGTACTTATGGTGCCCTAAATGAGGCTGCCGATAATGTGGCAATGAGTGCCTCAGAGCAGATTGAATCAGAAATTTTGGCAGATGACAATACAAAAACGGATTCCAATCAACAGCAAGAGGAATTGGCCTCAATGGAAACCCCATCCGACAATAAGTCGAACGACATAGGCGGAAATTTTGATTCCGAAACAGGCTCTATTGTGGAAGGAGCGGTAGGAACTGCTGCTGTTGTAGGATCAGGTGTTATTGCAAAAGATAATTCAACACAAGAAGAGAAGGTTGAAAATCCCGAGGATTTGGCCATTGAATATGATGAAAGTCTTCCGGTCGAAAAACGCATTGAGGCTGAAGAGTTGAAAATTCAAGCGGCAGAAGATTGGGTTGCTATTATTGACGAGTCTATTGAGCAACTTGAGAGTGGGGTAGGAGGAGAAGAAGATGTGGAGGAGCAACTTGCGGATTACCGGAAACTAAAAGACCAAAAAGCGACTGAAATTGAACAAAGGCAAGAGCTTATTTCTACTTGGGAAAATGAGATTTCTGGTGTGCCGACTGCTGAGGCTTTAGTTAGG
>CAZKXG010000026.1:18250-23318 GCA_964556465.1 uncultured Cryomorphaceae bacterium
CACTCATTGCCAGACTGGAATCAAAAATACCCGACTATTCTACCGATATCAAGTCGATAAAGTCAGTAAGTGCAATTGACAGAGACTACCTGCCTGTTCTCGCTGAGATAGAAATTTCAGGTCTGAGTGCGCCCGAAATGGCTGAGAAGCGAATCGAACTCAATGAAGGATTCATAGCAGATATTGATCAAATTTTAAATGAAGGAATAGATTCAGAAGTATCTGAAGAGGTACTTGTTGAGATGCGAAGAATCAAGATGCTCGAACTTCGGCAAGATCAAGAGGTCATGGAAGGAAAGGCTGTTTTTGTGCCGAGATCTGAAGAAGCACAGAGCTATGCCGAGTTGATCAAAGAAGAAGTCGCAGAAGAGACGCCGAACGAAGTAGAGCCTGAAAGCGAGTATACAGAGCTTAGTCCTGCTATGGCACAGTCGCTTCAAAACGACTATTCAAGAGATTCTGTTTTACCGGATTACACTGCATTATTAGAAGAAGCTGAGCTCACTACCAATTCGCAAATAGCCCAAGCACAACGTGTGAAGGTAAAAGAGGATTTCTTATTTCGACTTCAATCAGAAATATCCATTTATAAAGCTGCGGTGGACGCTGCAGAGAGCCCCGATCCTCAATTGGTTGCGAGATACACTGAGTTGCTTCGCGAAAGATCTGATATGATTGATGAGGTCAATAGCGACAAAGCTATGTTAACGGCTATTGAAAGTGATGAAATTGCCGGTGCGAAAATACAGGTCTCTGCAGACTCATTGATCACAGCCCTCCGCGAGAGTGCTATTTCTGCGGAAGACGAAACAAATCAAGCTCCGACTCAATTCGAAATTGATGAAGCAAATGAATTAGTGTCGGATCAGATAGACGAGTATGTCGCTATTATCGATGACCCACAAGCTAATGTGAATCGAGATGTAGTTCAATTGGAGATTCAAAAGCTGCAAGCTTTTCAAGCTGAACTGTCTGCCTCAGCCCAAGATCAGGTAATAGCTGAGAACAACTCAATTCACGAATCAGCTGTTGAAAACACTAATACAGAAATAGAAGAAGGCATGGCAGTTGAGCCTGAAGAGATGCCTTTGAGTGAATCGACGGAAGCTGAATTTGACTGCTGTGCCCGTGGTTTCTGAATTAACAGCGGTAGGTGGTGATGACACCGATTCGAGCGAAATAGCGCGAAGCGCTGATGTGACCGAACCTACAATCACCGAAACTCAACGAAAAGAAATTGAAGACATTCTCAGCATTTCAGAGGGCTTTGTATTCGACTTTGATCAGAAAGCTAATGTCGTTATTAAAGATACTGATGTTGAAGAGCGGGAACTGATAGCTCTTGCCCGATTAAATGATCAATTTGTTGAATCTATTGAGAACAAGGTAGATTCTTTGGAATCGATCAAAAATGAGGGAAATGCGGAGTTCCAAAATGTGATTGATGAAGAAATATTAGAACTTCAAGCGCTCAGTGCTGATAAGCAACAAGAGTCTGATCGACTGATGGCTGAGGCCGAATTGATGGAGATGGCTCAAACAACTGCTCCGGCAACAGTGGAAGAGTCAGATGCACCCCTAACAGAGGTCGACCAGCGCCTTGCAGAAATAAATACTCCTGATTTATCGACTATTCAGTACAAGTCTCTGAATGCCTCGATGATTAGAAATGGATTGAAGTCCAAGTCAGATTCATTGAACCAGCTGAAAAGAGAGTACGCCGATTTGACTTCTGAGGCTGAGCGTTCAGCTTCTTTGGCAGATATGGAAAGGATCAACACAGAATTGACGGAGGGAATCAATCAATCAAATTTTGCGGAGATCGAATTCTACAGAAACGAAAATGAGAGAATCCTTTCTCAATTAGATCCTAATGCTTTTGCTAATCGCGAAGAAATCATTGCACTGCAAGACAGAGCCACCGAGTTAAGTTCTAAGTCGGTAGAGCTTGAACTGAGCGGAGATGTCGATGACCAAAGAGAATTAATTACCGAATTAGCTGAGGTCAACACGTCTTTGGGCTCCTTTAGTCAAGCCGATTCAGCACCTGACGAAAGCGCAACTTTGGATGATATGACATCAGCACTTTTGCGACCTGAAAGCCACGAGACTTTACCCAACAAGGCTTACCTCACGGAAATGCAATCGGTCATGGTGGGCAATATGACTGAGGAACGTCGAGAAGAATTGATCGCTCAAGATGAGAACTTGAAAGTGAGTCTGGGTTTTTCAGAATCCAATTCGATAGATCTAAAAAAGGAATTGATCGCAGGCAATACAAAAGTTGACCCAATTGGGTTGAATCTTTTAGCTGAATCTCCTGACCAACTTGATTATCTAGTCTCTATGGTGCGTGCTGATAGCCTCAAGTCGCTGGAGCAGAGTAGTGCAGCCTATGCTGAATTAAAGCGAAATCAAGCCATTGAGCGAAGCGCAGAAGCCGACAGACTGCTCAAAATGTTACCAAATCAGGAAACAGATCGTGATCGGGAGAGTGTAAAAGCTCGTGCTAAGAAGTTGGAACAAGAAGCCGAAGTATTGTACGAGAAATCTTCTCTGGCAGCGCAACAAGCTGAGTTGTCAAGAGCGAAAAGGTCTGAGAATGATCAAGAACTCATCGCACTTTCAACAAACTTGTCATTTAAGCAAAGAAGAGCACTTGATGATTTACTCTTAAAACCTGGTTACCGAATTATTCCGTCTGAGGAACCTTCTGAAGAAGTGGCAGAAGTTACTTTTGAAGAGGCTGTTGAAGAAACTCCTGAGGTTGAAACAAAACTACCCGCTGAGAATCCTCCCGTTCCCAAACCAAACACTATAACTACAGGACTAGATGCTATTAAGGGCAACTGGTTGGGAATGGTTGAAATTATCGCTGAGAAAGAAGATTTCTCTGATGTAGAAGGGTCAATGTTTGCAGAAGCTCCCGTCAGCGTCTATTCAGCCGAAAAGCCCATCCCAATTGACCCTGTAATGCCTGATGGATTGATATTTCAAGTACAAGTTGGAGCTTACCGCAACCCTATACCACAAGACCTATTCGGTCCTTATGCACCTATAATGGGGCAGAAGCTCGATAATGGTATCACAAGGTACCGTGCAGGATTATTTAAAAAGTATAATGAGGCCATCCAAGCCAGAAACGAGATAAGAGAAAAGGGATATAGTGATGCTTTTGTAGTGGTGTATGTGAATGGCGAAAAGCTCACGGGAGAAGAGGCGCGTGATATCTTGGCTCAAGCCAAAGCCAAAGAAACCATCAGTGTCGAATTGGTTTCGGGAGTGCCCACCGACGAGCCGCTTGCTGATAACTCAGAAACTGTGAAGGAGACTCCAAAGCCCAACACTGACTACTATAATGACCCTGAAGCAGCTGAAGCTGCTCAGGTGGAGGTTATTAGGGGCCTATTCTATACCGTTCAGGTGGGAGTTTATAGCAAGCCTGTAAAGCTGGATCAACTGTTTAACCTTACCGAGCTAAACAGTGAATTAACCGGCTCGGGAGTTATAAGATACACCACAGGAAGGTTTGCAGGCCTTAAGGAAGCCACAAGCCGCAAAGAACTGGCTAGAGAAAAAGGAGTGTCTGATGCATTCATTACGGCATATTACAATGGTAAACGGATTTCTTTAGCAGAAGCGGAAAAGGCCTTGGAAGCTGAAGGAGCGGGTATTCTGGCAGGTCAAGTAACCAAGACAGATGTAGTATCAAGGCAACCCGATACGCCCAAAGGTGATAGCGATGAATCCTATGTGGTGATCATGGGCACTTTTACCAATGATGTGCCACAAGAGTTGGCAGATCTCTTTTTGGAGAATAAGTCTTGGGGTATTCGTAAGATTCAAGGGCCTGGTAATGGCGCCATTTATCTTTCGGAGGACATCCAGTCGCTGGAAGACGCTAAGAAACTATTGGAAGAGTGCAAAAAGCTCAATATTCGTTCTGCCACTATCGGTAAGATGAAAAACGGTCAACTTACTTCTGTCCAAATCGATTAAGAATTACGAAGCATCGGTATTGTATTTATATCTTTGTGTTAAATACGAAGATCAATGGTCAATACTGACACCCTGATAGAAGAAGAATTAGATATCCTCACAAAGGAGATCACCGAAGAAACGAAGGAGATTGTTCTTTACGATGATGATTTCAACACCTTCGATTTTGTAATCGAAAGTCTGATAAAAGTCTGTCAACACTCTGCTATTCAAGCTGAGCAGTGTACCCATATTGTTCATTATAATGGGAAGTGTGGTGTAAAGAGAGGCAATATGTCCAAACTTAAGCCAATGGTATCGGCCTTGCTCGAAAGGGGACTAACTGCTGAAATTGTCTAAGATGAAAACTAAGATCTTCTCCATTCTTGCTGTTGCGATCATTTTGCAGTCATGCTCTACTGTACCCGTAACAGGGAGAAAACAGTTAAAGCTTTTGCCAAGCTCTGAAATGCAGGCGATGAGTGCTACAGAATATGACAAGTTTTTGGGTCAGAACCCGCCACTTCCCGCTTCTGATCCTCAAGCTCAACGGATTAAAAAGATTGGAGCTGATATCGCTGCTGCTACAGAAAAGTACTTGAATGAAAATGGTCATGAAGGTTTAGTTTCAGATTTTGATTGGACATTCAATCTAGTTGACGATGAAACCCTCAACGCTTGGTGCATGCCGGGGGGGAGAGTGGTGTTTTACACCGGCATTCTTCCTGTTTGTAAAAACGACAATGGAATAGCAGCAGTAATGGGCCACGAGGTGGCACATGCAGTAGCGCGTCATGGTAACGAAAGAATGAGTCAGCAATTAGCTCTCCAAGGTGCGGGTATGAGTCTCAGCGCCGTATTGCAAGAGCAACCGGCACTAACTCACGATTTGGCACTTCAAGCTTTTGGAATGGGTTCTCAGTTTGGCGTATTGGCTTACTCCAGACAACACGAAAGTGAAGCAGATAAAATGGGTTTGATTTTTATGGCTATTGCTGGTTATGATCCTCGCGAAGCAGTAAAAGTATGGGAGAGAATGGCAGAACTAGGTGGACAACAACCACCTGAATTCATGAGCACACACCCCAGC
>CAZKXG010000027.1:0-2256 GCA_964556465.1 uncultured Cryomorphaceae bacterium
AGTGTGATATTTCAACGCGACAATATGTCGCCTAACACGCTCTATCGTGATACGCTTCAGCTTCCCATTGGGTGTTATACTTTTCATGTCAATGACTCTGACGATGATGGGGTTAGCTTCTGGGCCAACAATGATGGAAACGGAAGTGTGAGACTGAAAGAAGTAGGAGGGCCTACATTCAAATACTTTGAAGGCGATTTTGGAGATGCTATAAATTATGAATTTACCGTTGACTATCCGCTCAAGTTTGATGAGGTAGCCGGGAAACACCAATTTGAAGTATTTCCAAATCCCACTCGAGATCAGCTGAGTTTATCTCTGGAAGGCTTTGATACAAACGTCTTGATTAGTATTTACAACTCAATTGGTCAACTGGTTCTTTCGCAAAGAGTCATTACCGGATCGAATGCTACAGTGAATACTCTATCCATGAGAAGCTTAGAATCAGGTGTATATGTCGTTCAAGCTTCTGATGGCACTAGAGTGGCTACCCAAAGGGTGGTAAAAGAATAGAGCGATAAAGGATCGATGAAGGTTCTTTCTGAAGTTTAAGAATAGAAAAGCCCACTGCAAAGCAGTGGGCTTTTAGTTGAAACTCGCTTCGATTGATTATTGGATGATCATTTTTCTTGTCAGCCTTTCACTTGCAGTTACCACACCGTAAGTGTAAGTTCCGGCTGCCAAATCGGCGCGGTTGAAGTCAACCACTTGGTTAGTCAATGCCGGTACGTTACCTAAGTCTTCACTGTACACAAGTTTACCCGTAATATCGAATACTTCGAATGTAACTGTGCTAGCTTCATCAAGCTGAAATTGGATCATAGTGTTGTCTACTACCGGGTTTGGGTAGTTTTGAGTCAACTTAATTCCGCTTTCATAGCTGATTTCAGATACGTTTAGAGGTTGATCTGTACCAAAAGCCAAGTTATAAACTTGTTCTCCTAAAAAGAACCATCCCTGCGGACCAGTGCTTACATTATCGAAATCGTAAAGGACAGACGAAGAGACTTTTCGTGTTGATGTTAAACCAACGAAGACCAATTCTTCTCCGAATAACGGAAGACGTATCTCCGCTTGGTATATTTTCCCTGGCTCAATAAGTATTGGCATCGGAAGATCAACCTCAATCCAAATGGGAGTGGAAGTAGTCGATAGATCTTCTTCCTGAACTTCATAGATCACAACATCCGGGTCGTCTTCGTTGTAGCTGAAGAAAAGGTTCATTTCGTTTTCTGCATTTTCTTCATCCAATACGCCTCCTGTCCTCACATTGAGAAAGATTTGTTCACCAATACCATCTTCAGATTCATCGTTTAAAGCAAATCGAATAGAAGTAATTACTTTATTCGTTTCATCTGTGTTAAAGGAATATCGGGTTCCTGCAATGATGTCTTGACCATCATTGGCTAGAAATGTCAATGAATTTTCATGTTGTATTAAGGAACCGTTTTCTGATTCTTCATTCGAAATCCTCGTAAATAAGGAGACGCCTACATTGTTTCCGGGCAGTTCGTCATCTTGATCTTGAACCACTTCATAGTCTATGGTGTAAAGACCGATTGGAAGCTCCTCTTCTCCGTTTATCGACCAGTTAGTAGGAATTTGACCGTAAAAACGAATTGTATCAGTAACTCCCGGAGCGAGAGTAACCGGATCGCTACATTATTATAATTTCTTTTATTTAAGTATACATTTCTTCAATTTCTCCGGCGTATTTTTTCCGAATGACTCTTCGCTTCAGTTTCATCGTTGGGGTCAGTGAAAGGAATCACAAGGCTTACTCCTGTTTGCTCAACGGTACCGCCGTTGGTCACACCACATGCAAAGTTGAAAGGTCGGGTGGAGAAATCAGGCTGTGTGTGGTATTCGAAAGAAGAAACTTGAAGCAGATCTGTATAATCCTCGCTTACAAAGTATTCATCACCGACTTGAAAAAAGGTTTCGAAGTGATCATCGTAGAATGTTTCTCCAATTATTAGTTCATTTTCGGGAAGAGAAGATACAATTAAGTCGTCTATCATCCATCCGTAGCCTGAACCGAAGCTGTTGACTTGTGCAGGAGTCAGGTCAGGATTCTCGCTAAGCGCATCTGAAAACCAACGAAATCGGATTCTAACATCTTCTTCTCCGGCGGCAACGCTGGTAATATCAATAGTCAGTTCGCCTTGAATAGCAGGTGCATTAAAAGCCAATTCGGTGTTTAACTCAAATGGTACCCATGATATGCCGGAGTTTGTAGAAATTTCGAGAAACTGT
>CAZKXG010000027.1:2266-23225 GCA_964556465.1 uncultured Cryomorphaceae bacterium
AATTAAAAGCTCTGGCTCTTTGATTGAAGGTTACCGCAACATCGCTAAGTGAGCTGCAGTCAATTGAACCGTTGTATTCAAGGATTGAGTTCTGAGGAGCTACATCCGCGTCTAGCAGGAAAGAGATACCATCAAATTCACCGAAGCCATTATCGGCTGTGGCAGATTGCATAGCACCCATATAGTCTGCAACATTTACACTTGTTTCCGTTACAATTGCCCAAGTGCCTTGTTCTCCTTCATTTGTCAGAATCCACTCATCTGATACATCAAATTCATTTGAGAACACAGTGTTTTTTGCACCTGAAGTAGTATAATCAATCTTTACATCTTGTTTGATTTCGGGGGCTTGAATGTAGCCTTGAAGGCTAAATTTTGCTTCTTGACTATTCTGAGCCATAGATTGCAGGCTAAATACAGAGACCAATGCCCCTAAAAAGTAGGTTGTTAATTTCATGAGGATTTGTTTTAATGGATTGATTTGTAGCCTAAGCTACTCAAAATAAGGAATGTTACTCTATGTTTGATTGAGGTGAGATGTGTAAAGCAAACATGATGAGGTATTTACCTTTTTTAATTTCAAGAAATTTAACAGGATGTCTCGATTTATCATTCTTCATAGGCTTCGCAGTATACTTACAACTTTTGCAGGCGTCACCAGGTCTTTTCAAGTTGAAATAGTTCAGTGATTTTTCAGCATAAAAAAACCCCGCTGCATTGCAGCGGGGTTTTTCGAAACAAGTTTCAATTGATTATTGGATAATCATTTTTCTTGTTAATCTTTCATTCTCAGTAGCTACACCGTAAGTGTAAGTTCCTGCAGCCAAACCGGCACGGTTGAAATTAACCACTTGGTTGGTTAAAGCAGGTACGTTACCTAAGTCTTCGCTGTAAACAAGCTTTCCTGTAATGTCGAATACTTCAAAAGTAACTGCGCTAGCTACATCAAGTTGGAATTGGATCATTGTGTTGTCCACTACTGGGTTAGGGTAGTTTTGAGTCAACTTAATTCCGCTTTCGTAGCTAATGTCTGATACGTTTGTTACGAATTCAGTACCGAAAGCCAAGTTGTAAACTGATCCTCCGAAGAAGAACCATCCCTGAGGACCTGTAGATACATCATCGAAATCGTAAATTACAGATGAACTTGCTTTACGCGTAGAAGTAAGACCTGTAAATACCAATTCCTCTCCGAAAAGTGGGAGGCGCATCTCTGCTTGGTAGATTAGTCCGGGCTCAATAAAAACAGGAGTTGGAAGTTCTATCTCGATCCAGTTAGGAGTGGAAGTAGTTGACAAATCATCCTCATCTACTTCGTAAGTTACCACATCTTCATCATCTTCATTGTAGCTGAAGAATAGGTTCATTGGGTTGTCATCATTCTCTTCTTCAAGAACAGAACCTGTTCTCACGTTCAAGAATACTTGCTCACCCACACCATCAGCAGATTCATCGTTAAGCGCAAAGCGAATAGAAGTAATTGCTCTGTTCGCTTGGCCGGGGCTGAATGAGTAACGCGTACCTGAAATGATGTCTTGACCATCAGCTCCAAGCTGAGTTAATGAGTTTTCGTGCTGAATGATCGCTCCGTCGGCGCTTGATACGTCTGTAATTCTTGTAAAACGAGAAACACCTACGTTGTTACCAGGAAGCTCATCTTCTTGGTCTTGAACCACTTGAAAGTCGATTTCGTAAAGACCATTTGGAAGGTCGCCTTCGCCGTTTACTGCCCAGTTCGTAGGGATTTGACCATAAAAACGAATGGTGTCCGTAACTCCGGGAGCAAGTGTGATAGGATCACTTGATTGCTCTGTTGCTGTTCCGTCAGGGTCTGTAAAAGTAACCACAAGGCTAACTCCTGTTTGCTCAGCAGTACCTCCGTTAGTTACACCACAAGCAAAGTTAAACTCTCTTGTAGAGTATTCAGGCTGTGTGTGGTACTCAAAAGAAGTTACTTGATCCAAGTCAGTAGTTTCCTCACTTGCGTAAAAGTAGCTTCCGTCAAGCTCGAAGAATGTTTCAAAGAAGTCATCGTAGTATGTTTCTCCAATGATCAACTCGTTTTCAGGAAGTGTTGAAACACATAAGTCGTCAACCATCCATCCGTAACCGGAACCGAAGCTGTTAACCTCATCAGGTGTAAGATCAGGATTCACAGAAAGAGGGTCAGAAACCCATCGGAATCGAAGTCTCACATCAGATTCTCCTGCGGCAATACTTGTAATGTCAAGAGTGATTTCTCCTTGAATCGCAGGTGCGTTAGTTACCAAACCATCGTTTACCAAGAAAGGAACCCATGAAGTTCCACCGTTAGTAGACACCTCAAGGTAGTTCTCATCGTAATTAAATGCTCTTGCGCGTTGGTTGAAGGTAACCGCAACATCAGATAGAGTGCTACAGTCAACAGGCTCGTTCAATTCTAAAATTGAGTTTTGAACGTCTACATCCCCATCAAGTAGAAAAGAGATTCCGTTGAATTGTCCAAAACCATTATCAGCAGTGGCAGAAGCCATGGCGCCCATAAAGTCTAGTACATCAGCGTCTTCTTCAAGCACAACGCCCCATGTTCCTTGTTCGCCTTCGTTGATAAGAGTCCATGCATCCGGGTCGTCAAATTCGCTGCAGAATATCGTTTCTTTTGCTCCTGCTTTAGAATAATCGATTTTAGTGTTCTGTTGGAACTCGGGAGCCTGGATGTATGAATGAATAGTCTTCTTAGCTTCTTGGCTGTTTTGAGCCATCGACTGAAGACCAAATACTGAGGCTAGGGCCCCTAAAAAGTAGATTTTTAATTTCATAAGAATTTGGTGTTAGTTAAACTTTAAAAAGTTAGAAGGTAAAATTAGTTAAAATTTCCGCTCCCTCATCGAATATGGATGTATCATTTAGCAGACAACTGTACAAATGGAATTCCAAGATTCACACATTTTTCTTTGGATATACCTAAATGAAAAAGGGTCGCCAAAATGGCGACCCTTTCTTTTATTATCGATAGTACGATAGTAAGCTTATTTGGTAATAACCATTTTACGAACCATTCTTTCGTTTCCAACTTTAAGTCCGTACTGATATACTCCTGCTGCGAGTTTCAAGTCGTCTAAAACGATATCTTCCTGAACACCTGCGGGACGATCTCCCAAGTCTTTCTGGTAGATTGTTTTACCCGTATTATCACTAATGGTAAAAGTGATGTTTTCAGCTGGAACTTGAAGTTCCCAGCCAATTCTAGTACTTCCGCTATTCACAGGGTTAGGAAAGTTCTGACCCATAGAGAAGCTCAAACTTGGTGCTTCTTGAGTGCTATTGGGGCCAAATTTACCTATTCGAAGCGCAGGGGCTTCAGTACCGAGGGTAAACCACCCTTGAGGACCCGTAGAAAGATCATCCGGAGTGAAGACCGTTCCGGCCAATTCTTCTTGTTGAGATACTTGAGCTACTAAGCAGTAGTCCTCACCAACAATGGGAAGGGTAACTTCAGCTTGGTAGATTACATCAGGATCCAACGTAATGGGCTCTGGCAATGGAATGATAATCCAATTCAACGTTCCTCCCGTTGTGATGTCGCCCTCTTCAATAACGTATTCGATCTCATCATCTTCGAAAAGTAACTCCATAACATTGTCAGGACCCTCTTCTTCCAAAACTGAACCTTGACGAATATTCAAATAAATAACCTCGCCCGGAATGGTATTGATAATAGTAACCACACCTTCTGCAGACTCAAACGTTGCTGTTTCGATTAATCCGAAAGCAAGGTAATCTACTGTGGCTCCTTCCTTATATACAAATTGGCTTCCCCAAGTGCAGTCATCTGCTATGCTTGTAGATGGACCTACCAATAGATCACGGTCATTGGCCATGTATACATCGTTTACTACGAAACTCTTAGGTGGAACTGAGTTGTTGGAAAGGTCGCCTTCATCCTCTGCTACAAAAACAGAAAAGTTTACGGTGTAATCTCCCAATTCTCCGCCATCTTCGAAAGCATCGAGCATAGCATTTGGGATTTCAAGAACACCAAATTCGAACGGCTGAACCGTGATGGCATCTGAGGTGAAAGTTTGATCTCCTACAGGAGTATTTACAACTACTTCAAGGGTAACTCCAGTTAGTGCACTTGTTCCAAGGTTTTCAACTTCAGCTATGAAAGTCAATGGTCTTACATGATCTTGAAGATACTCGCTATACTCAAGATTGTCGTAGTAATCTACAATATCATCTTCGTCACCTCCCAGTAGGATGTATTCATCGTACCAAGCAGACGTCATTCTTATGTCGAATTCAGGCGTGGCAGCGATTTTAAAATCATCGATCATCCAGGCATAGTCGCAGGCACCTACATAGCGGAATCTGAAAAAAGCTTCATCAACTCCCGATAGCTCTTCTACGAAAAATGTGAATAATTCTGAGTTGTCTGTTGCGTCATTTACATCTATGTCGGCAAAGAGTTCGATTGAAGTCCAAACATTTCCATCTTCAGAAAATTCGAAGAAACACTGACCTTGGAAAGCACGGTAATATGTTTCAAACTGAACACTAACATCCTCAGCAGGCAATGGAATAGCTGCTGATGTTTGAATCCAAGCATTTTGGGCAGGATAAGGGAATGCATAGCTAGCACAGTATCCATCCGAGTCGAACATGCCGAAACCATTGTCGGCCGTGGTCGAATTGATACCTGCGATAGCAAATGGACCATTCGGAACATCCGTTCCAATAACCCAATTGTCGTCTTCTGCCGGGCTGGCATTTTCATTGTCTACAATCCAAACATCTCCGAGGGCTTCAGAGAAATCGGATTCAAAAAGTGGGTTGTCAAAATCTTTTTGATTCCACTTGGCAACTTTCGATGCCGCTTCATAATTGTTTTTCATTGCCGGAACATGAACGGGCACTGCTTGCTGCCCAATAACAGTTCCTGAAATGCCGATAGCGGCGAGTAATAGGTAGAATTGTTTTTTCATAGGTATGATTTTTACGCTTCAAATATATGAAGTAATCATTACCTCAGCATCATGCAATTATTAAACAGGTTGAATTCCCATCTCAATAGCACATTTACCATCAATTAACTATTGGTCATGAAGTTCAACCTCATTAGTTTCGTATTGCGATAGCGGAGGGCAAGAGCATACTAGATTTCTATCTCCAGAGGCATTATCAACTCTTCCGACGGGTGCCCAGAACTTAGCAGATTTGAGGTACCCCAGAGGGTAAGCCGCCTTTTCACGAGAGTATGAATGTTCCCATTTATCAGCAGTTACTTCAAGTGCGGTGTGCGGAGCGTTCTTCAAAACGTTGTCATCTTTCGGGTAAATTTCCTTTGCTATTTCTTCAATTTCTTTCCTGATTTGAAGCATCGCGTCGCAAAAACGATCCAATTCTCCTTTAGACTCACTCTCAGTAGGCTCTATCATCAATGTACCTGCAACCGGCCAAGAAACCGTAGGAGCGTGGAATCCAAAGTCTATTAGTCGCTTGGCGATATCAGCTACTTCCACATTGGCCAAAGCTTTGAATGGACGGCAGTCTACCACCATTTCGTGTGCCACTGTATCGTTTTTTCCCTTGTAAAGGATAGAGTACTCCCTGCTCAGTCTCGCTTTAATGTAGTTTGCATTGAGAATGGCATATTTAGTAGCATCAGTAACGCCGTCTCTTCCCAGCATCTTTATGTATCCATAAGAGATTAAGAGAATCAATGCACTTCCAAAAGGTGCCGCCGATACAGCACTGATATTATTGAATCCGCCTGTCTCACCTACCGAGTGGCCCGGCAAAAATGGTGTTAAGTGAGCCGCTACACAAATAGGTCCCATGCCAGGGCCACCTCCTCCGTGAGGAATGGCGAAAGTTTTGTGGAGGTTGAGGTGACAAACATCTGCACCGATAATACCGGGATTGGTTAAGCCCACCTGTGCATTCATGTTTGCGCCGTCCATATAAACCTGGCCACCATTGTCATGGATGATCTTATTGATTTCAACCACAGATTCTTCGAATACCCCGTGCGTGGATGGGTAGGTGATCATCAATGCCGAAAGGTTCTCGGCATTGGCTACTGCTTTTTTGCGTAAATCTTCTACGTCAATATTTCCTTCGTCATCGCACTTGACAACAACTACCTTCATACCTGCCATCACAGCGCTTGCCGGATTGGTGCCATGAGCACTTTCAGGAATCAAAGCGATGTTTCTGTGGTCCTCGCCTCTACTGTGATGGTAATTTCTGATTACCATCAAACCCGAATACTCTCCTTGCGCGCCGCTGTTCGGCTGAAGTGAAACACCTGCAAAGCCCGTAATTTCGCAAAGCGCACGCTTCAAGCCTTCAAACATTTCGTGGTAACCTGAAGTTTGCGTTGAAGGCGCAAAAGGATGTATGTTCGCCCACTCTGGCCAAGTGATTGGCATCAATTCGCTCGCAGCATTGAGCTTCATGGTGCATGATCCCAATGAGATCATACTATGTGTAAGAGACAGATCTTTATTTTCAAGCCTCTTGATATAACGCATCAACTCGGTTTCGCTGTGATACATGTTGAAAACAGGATGCTCTAAAAAAGCACTCTCCCTTTTGAAGAATCCTTCAATAGGAGATTCTGCTCCGGCAGGGA
The DNA here is from genome assembly GCA_964556465.1 of uncultured Cryomorphaceae bacterium. Lineage (GTDB taxonomy): Bacteria > Bacteroidota > Bacteroidia > Flavobacteriales_D > Cryomorphaceae > JAKVAV01. Next base: position 8,883 of record CAZKXG010000027.1, read on the forward strand.
TATCATTGGCATCTCGCCCTGAAACTTTTAGGAAGATTTCATATATGTCCTGGAAATCATCGCGTGAAATGGTCTCATCCAGGCTTATTCCAACATGATTAGAGTTAAAATAGCGCAGATTGATTTCTTTCTCCTTTGCAACTTCTTCAATACCGACTTTGGTAACTCCTTCGGGCAATTCGATGAACAGCGTATCGAAATACACCTTGTTTTTGACTATAAATCCCAGATTCTCTAAGCCTTCTGCGAGTCTGGTGGTTTTCAAGTGAATATTTTCAGCAATGGTTTTCAATCCCACAGGACCGTGGTATACGGCATACATTGATGCCATCACGGCCAAGAGGGCTTGGGCCGTGCAGATATTCGAAGTCGCCTTGTCTCTTCTGATGTGCTGCTCCCGGGTTTGTAATGCCAGTCTGAATGCTGCAGCGCCATGTCTATCTTCAGAAACTCCTATTATTCTGCCGGGGATATGTCTTTTAAATTCTTCCTTGGTTGCAAAAAATGCAGCATGTGGTCCTCCAAATCCCATTGGGACTCCAAATCGCTGTGTATTTCCCACTACTACGTCTGCTCCCCATTCACCTGGTGGTGTTAGCAGAGCTAAGCTCATCAAATCAGAGGCTACTGCTACTTTAGCACCTACCTCATGTGCCTGATTTACGAATGCGCTATAATCTTCAACACTCCCGATCCCGTCAGGATATTGAAGTAGGGCACCAAAAAATGAATCGGTCATATTGAAATCTTCGTGATTTCCTATGATCAACTCAATATCCATTGGCACTGCTCTGGTTTTGATGACATCGATCGTTTGCGGAAAGCAGTTTTCAGAAACGAAAAAGCGATTTACTCCCGCTTTTACTGCTTGCCTTGATCGGGTGGCATAGAACATGCTCATAGCTTCAGCAGCGGCTGTTGCTTCATCCAAAAGTGAGGCATTGGCAATTTCCATCGCAGTAAAATCCATCACCATCGTTTGGAAATTAATCAAGGCTTCAAGTCTTCCTTGCGCAATTTCACTTTGGTAAGGAGTGTAGGCTGTATACCACCCCGGATTTTCCAATACATTCCTCTGGATAGCCGGCGGAACAATAGTGTTGTAATAACCCATTCCGATATAGCTGCGGAAAACATCATTTTTTTGAGCCAATGTCTCCAACTCTCTCAAATACCAGTGCTCGCTCCTCGAAGATGGAAGATCCAAGGGCGCCTTTAGGCGTATTTCTGTAGGAACAGTTTTGCTGATCAACTCATCCAATGAATCATATCCGATGGTGGCCATCATTTCTTTCACTTCAGCGTCTCTTGGGCCAATGTGTCTCTTAGGGAAATTTCTTAAAGGCATAATCAGTGGGTTTTTATCGTAACTCGAGAGTGCAAATATAATATGAATTGAGTCAGAACGGTTTAAGTACCTTCGTGGTTCAAAACTTCTTTTAAAAATTATTCTTATGTTTTTCAGTAGTCTGAAATACAGGCATTTATTGTTGATTTTTGTGGTGCTGGTAACGAGTACATTCTGCTCAATTCAAGCTCAGCAAAGGGGGCAGTTGCTGCTGATGAATGGCAAGCTGATTGAAGTGGAAAATCTAAACGACACTTCTTACACTAATCTGCAGTATCAATTTGACAAAAATCAGTTCAAAAGGAAGGAGATTGATTTGCGTTCGGCTAGAAAGCAAAAGAAGCCATACAGACTCGGTTTCGAATCTGAGAAAGGTTTGGAAGTTCCTATCGTTCTTCGAGAAGGAGCGATAGATAGAGATGCTGTGTTTTCATTTCAGCCCGCAGAAGGCGAGGAGAAGGTTTACTATTTCTACGATGAGCCTCTTGGTAATGTGGCTACGGAAGAAGAAATGCGTGCTTTTGTAGTTGGAGAGCGAGATGCTCGATTTGGGGTGACAGGAAATGTATGGCTTTACGGAGGAATGGCAGTCGGGTTATTTACCGGCTATGCTGCCCGAGGAAGCGTATTGGCCCTGGCAGTTCCGCCTCTAGCTGCTTTAACTGCTAGAATACCTGTAGTCAAGATCAAAGAAGAGCACATTCAGGATGCTGACTATAAGTACAATGAGGACTATGCTGCAGGTTACGAAAGCTATGCCAGAAGTCGATACACGAGGAAAGCGTTACTGGGTAGTGCTATCGGAACTGTTGTCGGCCTTCTCTCATATGCTATTGTAGACAATAACTTTTGATTTGAAGAAAGCTTTGCTCAGCGCCCTAAGGTTTATAGGGAAAACCAACCTTTTCATTTCAATTGCTTCTCTCTTTTCCATTCTGGGTGCTACTGCGTTTGCCGGCATTGAGCCGGATTATTCTTTGGCATTCTTCGCTTTTTTTGCTGCTCTCTTTACCTACAACTTTCAAAGAAGAGTAGGTGATTTAAGTCAAGATCACTCCTATTCCAAAACGGTTGCAGCAATGATGGCTATTGGCACTCTTGGAATGGCTTATTTTGTCTTTGAATTAGCCATATACCAGATCATTGTTTTGGCTTTGACGGGGTTGATTTCATTGGCCTATGCCTTTCCATTAATTCCATCATCCAAAGGAATAATCAGTCTTAGGCTAGTCCCCGGATTGAAATTGTGGATCATTGTGCTGGCTTGGACCCTTTCGACTGTTATTCTTCCTGTCATCGGAGCTCAACTCAGCACTTCATTTATAGCGCTTTTTGTGTTGCAGCAAGCTTGTTTTGTGGCAGCACTGACTATTCCTTTTGATATTCGCGACTTGCCAGTCGATTGGCCTTGGCAGAAAACCATCCCTCAAGTGTTTGGCGTCAATCAGGCTCGGAATCTTGCTCTACTTTTTCTCCTCATTTCCGCCGTGGCCGGATTTTTACTTTTTCAATTAAGAGATATCGATCTCAATTTTTTCTTGATCCACCTCAGCGTGCTTTTTCTCTCAGGTACCCTTATTTCTAAGGTCAAGACCAAAAATGACGAGCTTTATTTTTCGATTGCCATCGATGGGATGCTCATCATCCAAGGAGTGGCTTTTATTCTAGCCAAACAATACATCTAAGGCTCCTTTCATGGCAGCTGCACCCTTTTTTAAGTCTTCGGAACTATGAGCTTTAGAAACAAATCCTACCTCAAAACCCGAAGGACCTATGTAAACTCCTCGTTCAAGGAGCTCTCCATGGAACGCCTTGAAATAACTCATTTCAGATTGGTCTACTTCTTCACTTGATGATATTTCTTCTTCGTTCGTGAAGGCTACCCAGAAAATAGAGCCGATATGGAAGATCTTGAAAGGATAGTTCTTTGCATTAGCAAAATCGTTGATTTCTGTGGCAAAAACCGTCGTTTTCTCAGCTAATTTTTCGTAAAAACCAGGTTCGAGACAGGCTTGGATTTGAGCCTTTCCTGCCGCCATGGCTACGGGGTTTCCGCTCAATGTGCCAGCTTGGTATACGGGCCCGTCGGGTGCGACGCAACTCATGATCTTATCTGAAGCGCCATAAGCCCCTACGGGTAGTCCACCTCCGATTATTTTCCCGAAAGCAATCAAGTCAGGTTGAATGCCGTAAAGCCCCGCTGCACCTTCGAAACCTACACGGAAACCAGATATTACTTCATCAAAAAACAGAGGAATATCTTCTCGATCACAAACGTCACGCAAGAATTGCAAGAAGTCTTTGCCTTGAAGCAATAGACCGTTATTCGCAGGGATGGGCTCTAAAGCAATACAAGCGATGTCGCCTTTAAATTTCATTACTGCTTCTTCTACTGCTTCTTTATTGTGAAGGGGCAAAACGATCGTCTCTTTCGTGTAGGCCTCAGGGATTCCCGCAGAACTCGATGTCCCCAATGTTGCCAATCCACTTCCGGCTTTTACCATCAACGCATCCACATGTCCATGATAGCAACCCTCGAATTTGATGATCTTGTTTCTGCCCGTATATCCTCGTGCCAGCCTGATGGCCGACATGGCAGCCTCCGTTCCTGAATTCACGAAGCGAATTTTCTCGATGTATCGGTGATTGCTGATAATCAAGTCGGCCAGCTCGTTTTCAAGGCGAGTAGGAGCTCCAAATGAAGTTCCGAGTTTTACGGTTTCGGTAACTGCATCAATCACCTCTTCGGGAGCATGTCCTAAGATCAAAGGGCCGTAAGAGCAACAAAAGTCAATAAATTCGTTTCCATCAGCATCTGTAATTTTACTTCCTTTAGCCTTATCGATAAAAAGTGGGTTTCCACCTACGGCTTTAAAGGCTCTTACAGGGCTGTTTACGCCGCCTGGAAATAGGGTTTTTGCTTTCTTGAATAATTTGGCAGATTCTTCTCTTTGCATATCAGATACTCTCTTTTCTTGGTCGGTTTGACGAATGACCTTAATTTGCGGCAAATTTAACGCTTCACGCGACATGAACCACCTTCAGGAAAAAGCGCGAAAACTTGATGCCGCAGATGAGCTGGCATCCTTTCGCGATGCCTTTCATATACCCAAACACCATTCGGGCACCACTGTTTACTTTACAGGAAATAGTTTGGGGCTTCAGCCAAAAAGGGCTAAAGAAATAATACGCGAAGAACTCGAAGATTGGGCCGATTATGGTGTAGAAGGTCATTTCGAAGCGAGAAGGCCTTGGGTCAATTACCACGAGCAGCTGATGAAACCCGCCGCTGATTTGGTGGGTGCTAAACCACATGAGGTGGTGCACATGAACGGTCTCACTGTGAACCTTCACCTCTTGATGGTGAGCTTTTATCGACCTTCAGGCAAACGGTACAAGATAATCTGCGAAGCAAAAGCCTTCCCGAGCGATCAATATGCACTAGAGTCTCAAGTGAAATTTCATGGCTATCAACCCGAAGATGCCATCATCGAAGTCGAACCTCGGGATGGTGAGCACCTCATCAGGGAAGAAGATATTATTTCGGCCATCGAAGAAAATGCAGATGAACTTGCTCTGGTGTTTTGGGGTGGAGTGAATTACTACACCGGTCAATTTTTTGATTTAAAATCCATTGCTGAAGCTGGTAGCCGGGCAGGTGCCGTGGTCGGATACGATTTGGCACACGCTGCAGGAAATGTGCCTCTTGAGCTGCACGATTGGAATGTAGACTTCGCAGCATGGTGTACTTACAAATACCTCAATTCGGGTCCAGGCTCCGTGTCGGGAATATTTGTCCACGAAAAACACGCAAATGATTTCGACTTACCCCGATTTGCAGGGTGGTGGGGTCACGATAAGGATGCGCGATTCAATATGGACAAAGGCTTCAAGCCCATGTCGGGGGCAGAGGGATGGCAGTTGAGCAATGCTCCGATCTTTGTAATGGCACCTCATTTAGCCTCTTTGGAAGTCTTTCATCAAGCGGGGTTTGACCGCATGCGCCAAAAAAGTTTGGCTTTAACGGCATTTCTTCAAGAGGTTATTGAGGCAGTGGCTGAAGAGCAAGATGCACATATAGAGATAATTACTCCAAAGGATCCCGAGCGAAGAGGCTGTCAGCTGAGTCTCTTAGCACACGGTCGAGGGAGAGAGCTTTTCAACTTTTTGCAGGATCGAGGTGTTTTTGCAGACTGGAGAGAGCCAAATGTGATTAGAATCGCTCCGGTGCCCCTTTACAATAGTTTTTCCGACGCCTTAGAATTTGGGAAAATTCTCAGCTCGGCTTATTCAAAAAAACATTCATCATGAAAACAGCATTGGTCATCGGTGGCGGTCTAGTAGGATCACTGCATGCCGCAAACCTTGCCCGAAGAGGCTTAAAAGTAAAAGTGATAGAGCGTCGTCCGGACCTTCGCGGTGTGGAGCTTCAGGCTGGAAAGTCTATTAATCTTGCGCTGAGCACTCGCGGTTGGAAAGCTTTGGACATGATTCCGACAAGGTTAAAGAAGTGGCCATTCCGATGTATGGAAGAAGAATTCACGACCCTGAAGGAAATGTGAGTTTTCAGTCTTACGGCAAAGAAGGTCAAGCCATTTACTCAGTTTCTCGAGGTGAGCTCAATTGCGTCTTGCTCGATGCTGCAGAATCATACGATGGGGTGGAAATGCGCTTCAACTGCAAATGTATGAGTGTAGACTTTGCAAAAAGCATTGCATATTTTCAAGATTACAAAACGGGCGAAGAATTTGAAGAGAAAGCAGATTTAATCTTTGGAACGGATGGGGCATTTTCTGCGGTTCGAGCGGATATGCAAAAGACTCCACGGTTCAATTATCAGCAGGAATTTATTCCCCACGGTTATCGTGAGCTTTTGCTACCGGCAAATCATGATGGCACCTATGCCATGGACAAAAATGCTTTGCACATTTGGCCGCGTGGTGGATACATGCTCATTGCATTACCCAATCCCGACGGTAGTTTTACATGCACACTCTTTATGCCTTATGAAGGTAAAAATTCATTTGCCAACCTCAGTGGTGATGAGGCAATTGACGCGTTCTTCAAGAAGCAATTTCCCGATTTTTACGCCATGATGCCTGACTTGGTGGGAGATTACAAAAGTCATCCGCTTTCTGATTTGGTAATCATCCGCTGCTACCCGTGGGTGAGAGAAAACACTTGTTTGATGGGGGATGCCAGTCATGCCATTGTTCCGTTCTATGGGCAAGGGATGAATTCGGGATTTGAAGATTGCTCAGTGATGGATGAGCTTCTTGAAAAGCACAATGAAGACTGGGAAGCGACGATGAATTCATTCCAAAAAATTCGAAAACCCGATGCAGATGCAATTGCAGAACTGGCTATGCGCAATTATGTAGAAATGCGTGACTCGGTAGCCGATCCTAATTTTATCCTTCGAAAAAAGATTGAAGCAAATTTGCATGAACACCACGGTGAGAGATGGATTCCGCTTTATTCTCAGGTCACTTTTAGCCATATACGCTATAGCGAGGCACTCGCAGAAGGAAAGAAACACGACAGGATTATGGAGACTGTTATGGATAAATCGGATATTTCTTCGCGATGGGATTCTCCTGAAATTGAGCAAGAAGCCCTAGAGCTGGCAGGAATTAGGTAACTTTTGTGAGGTGGCTTACGTAAGGGACGCAACCCTTACACACTGACTAGAAACTGCACGAAATGTCGAGACTCTTCATATTATTGATGTTCACCTCCTTTTTGAGCGTTGACAGCTTTGGCCAATATAGCCATCGTCAGCACCAAGATATTTTTCCTACTCATGGAAATTTTCAGCGTAAAGGATGGATTGTTAGCCCCGCTATTACTTACATGTTGCCACAACTTAAAAGTCCTTCGCAGAGAGTATTCTTGCCTGGTGGAACGGCCTATGATGTAGCATACAATCCCGCAGGACGCATCGGTTTAGGTCTTGAAATTGGTCGTTTTCGTGTGATTGATAATTCCAGATTGATATCTCATGTCCAGCTCAATGTAGGGCTAAAAATGCTGCGTGGTGTCGAGCGATTTGAAGCTACTCTGGATCGGGAAACCAATATTGGAGGAGCTGCATTAATCAGCAATGAAGGAGTGTTTAGTCACTCATATGCTACAATGAGTTTCGCGGCTTCCAATATTCAGCAATATAGCAAAACAGGATTTTTGCAAAATACCATTGGAATTAACGGAGATTACCGAATAGCCTCCTCCATGACATATGACAGAGATAATTTGCCCATCGAATTGGCAGATCCTTCTCGTTTTATTTTCCAAGTGCACTACAGATTTGGATTGGGTTTTAAAATGTCATCAAACATTCTGATCGTACCATCTGTAGAAACGCCCATCCTGAATGTTTACGAGTATGACGACCTAAAATCCACACTCAAAATTTTCAATACCCGCTACAGGCCTCTTATTTTCAGGCTTAATGTTTACGTCTTGGATAAAAAAGCTGACAGAAAATGTCCGAAGAACAAGCCTCAGCGTAAATCAGTCGAGCGTCTGTTCAAGTAGGAACAGATCAAATTATAACCCGCGAAGGAAAGGGTTGAATCTTTTTTCTTCACCTATAGTCGTATCTTCCATATGGCCTGCGTAGACTTTTGTTTCTTCAGGAAGTGGAAGAAGCTTTTCAGCGATGGATTGCATCAAAATATTCATGCTCCCTCCGGGTAAATCAGTTCTTCCAATACTTTGTTTGAAAAGTACATCCCCTGACAAAAGCAGCTCGTGTTTTTTACTGTAAAATGCAACATGTCCGGGCGAATGTCCGGGAACGAATAGAATATTCAATCTTTCTTCTCCCAAGATGATCTCTTCGCCGTCGTAAAACTTTGGTTTGGGCGATGGAGTATAATTGAGGCCATACATTTCTGCTACTCTCGGCACCGAAGCCAAGACTATCTCTTCTTTGTGGTGAATCACCGGGTCAAGCCCATAAGTTTTGTGAACGAACTCATTACCGAATACATGATCGATGTGGCAATGAGTATTTAGTAAAAGCACAGGGTTTAAGCCCTTCTCCTCAATGGTTTGATGAAGTAGGTCTTCCTCTCGTTTATCATAACAGCCCGGATCAATTATTGCGCAATCCCCGGTTTTTGTAAACAACAGATAGGTGTTTTCTTGAAACGGATTGAAGGTGAATTTGAGAACTTGGAGCATGAATCGTTGTTTACTTGCGAATGTAGGGAATTCGTGATGCTGACTGTTTTATTTTGGTAGTGATATTTGCCTTGCCGAAGTAAAATATTCACCCGCGGTTTTAGTTATCTTTAATGCCTCAATGCAAATTTCTACCCGTCATCTGATTCCTATCGTTGTCCTGCTCCTTTCTGCGCTCGTCAGTAATGGTCAATTTTATCAAGGGTCCTATCAGGAATTCGGGAAAAACAGAGTTCAGTACAAGGACTTTTTGTGGCAACAATTCCGCTTCCAAGAGTTTGACACTTATTTCTACGAAGGAGGTCAAGAGCTTGCCGAATTTACAAGTAAGGTGGCTTCAAAAAATATTCATTCACTTGAAGAGGTGTTTGATTACCCCGTTCGAGATAAAATTCAATTCATCGTATACAATTCCCATTCTGATTTTAAGCAAAGCAATATTGGAATCAATGGAGAAGCTGAAGGCAACATCGGCGGAACTACGCAGATAGTAGGCTCTAAAGTGTTTATTTATTTCGAGGGAGATTATATCAAATTTGAGCAAAATCTTCGAAAAGGTATTGCAAGGGTGTTGATTAACACTAGGCTCTACGGGGGGAATTGGCGTGATGTTATCAAGTCATCTACGCTACTGAATTTACCGGATTGGTACATTGAGGGTTTGATTCTTTATGCTTCTCAGGCTGTTGACGACGATGCCGAAAACATCATCAGGAACGACGTGATGACGGGAGCTTATGAGAAACTAAATCGATTGGAGGGAAGAAATGCAGCTTTTGCGGGATACGCGCTCTGGTCTTATGTTGCTCAGGTGTATGGCGAAAATATCATTCCCAATATTTTGTACATGAGTGGGGTAAGTCGAAATGTTGAGAGTGGATTTCTCTTCGTTTTGGGTAAGTCACTTGATACCATTACCAAAGAATTCATCGCTTATTATAGAGGTGAATATGGCACCATGTCATTAGAGAAGACACCAATTTCTTTAGAAAACCTTGAACTTAAGACAAAGAAGGACCGTGTGCTGACAAGTTATAAGATCAGCCCGGACGGGAGGTATGCTATTTATGTTGACAATGTCTTAGGACAGTATCGGCTATACCTATACGATGTGCTTACCGGAAAGAGAAAGAAAATCTTGAAGGCTGAGCATAAGTTGCTTCGTATTCCTGATTTTAGTTTTCCTGTATTGGCTTGGCATCCTTCTTCAGCAGCCTTTACCTATGCCAGGGAATGGAGAGGGAAACTGATGCTGTGCACCTATAATATCGAAAGTGGAAAAACGACGGAAAGGGAGGTGTTCATCTTGGATGAAATCCTATCAATGAAATATAGCCCCAATGGCCAACAACTTGTTCTTTCAGCAGTGGACAAAGGCCAGACCGATCTTTATCTCTATTACACGATTGGAAACCGGCAAGAGAAATTGACCAATGACATTTTTGGTGATTTTGATCCTAGCTTTTCGAAAGATGGAGATAGAATTATTTTCACTTCAAATCGACCTGACGATACTCTAAGAACAAATCCCGATCCCATAATTTTAAGCCAGAACAGAGATGTCTTCGCGTTTAATCTTAAATCCAGGTCGCCATATTTGGAGCGCATAACAGATACCCCTGACTTAATCGAAAAAGATCCGTATCAATACCGGGGGAGACAATACACCTTCCTTGCCGATTACAAAGGGACCATGAATCGCTACGTCGCCGTTTACGATAGCGCTATTAGTAGAATTGATACCACCATTCATTATAGATTCTTTACGGTAGCAGAGCCTCTCAGCAACTACCCTTCGGATTTAATGGAGTATACGGTTCATCCAAATACCGGTGAATTCAGTGTTCTTTCCTACGCTGATAATGACTATCAGTTCTATCGCGGCAATATTTCTAATGACGGAGTAGCCATGATTTCTACCGAAGGTGAAGGGGAGAAGGACAGGCCCGTTGGAAAGCCTGCAACCAATCGACCTACCAGAAGAGAAAAACTAGAGGAAGCAGATTTGATTTTTATTCCTGACGATTCTGATGAAAACCCTCAAAAGGAAATTGATATCGACAATTATCGATTTGAGGGAGAGCCGGACTATACCTACGAACGAGAGACGATTACCCTTTTGGAAGTTCCTTCTGAAGTAGAAGAATACAGGCCAGCTGAACAGGGTTATACGGTATTGGACACGGTACCGCTACCCGGAGCTAGAAATTACAATCTGAACTTTACAACTGACAAGGTCTTAGCACAACTCGATAATACCTTTATGGGTGAATTTTATCAGCCCTTATCGGGTCCTGACGGCTTGAATCCAGGTTTAGGTGGGTTGGTTAAGTTAGGTGTGAGCGACTTGTTTGAAGATTACAAAATTGTAGGTGGGTTTGGGATAGCAGGTAATTTTGATAACAACACTTTCATGCTGATGGGAGAAGACCTTACCCGAAGAACGGACAGAAGAATTCAAGTCTTCAGACAGCAAAGTCGCTATTCGCCCAATGGTTTTAGTCTCATTGAAAATGTCACCTACCAGGGAGCTTACAGGTTGAGTTTCCCGATAAATGAAGTTTTCAGTATCCGTGGCTCGGGTATGTACAGGTTCGATGAGTTTATTTTGTTAGCAACTGATCAATTTAATGCTCCTAGACCAAATGAAACGTCAAATTACGCAGGTTTAAAAGGGGAGTTAGTTTTTGACAATACCTTACCAATGGGCTTGAACCTGCGTCGAGGAATGCGATGGAAAGTGTGGGGTGAGTATTATATTGATCCCACCAATACTGACAGGACATTTATGACCATTGGATTGGATTGGCGAAATTACTACCGTATTCACCGCAATTTGATATTAGCGAGTCGAGTAGGTTGGAGTACATCCCTTGGAGCTGAGCGTCTTGCCTTTTTCCTCGGCTCGGTAGATAATTCTCTTAACCCTCGAGAGGACAATTCGATTCCTCTTGATCCGGAACAGAATTATCGCTTTCAAACTCGTGGAGCTCCTATGCGTGGCTTCTTTGCCAATGCGCGAAATGGAAACAGCTTTGCTGTTATAAATAATGAGTTGAGATGGCCCGTGTTTAGTTACTTCTTCCAAAAGCCACTGAAGAGTGATTTCTTAGAGAATTTTCAAATCTTAGGCTTCTTCGATGTAGGCTCTGCTTGGACTGGTCCCACTCCATATTCGAAAGAAAACAGCTTTAATAGCACAATTATTCAATCAGGAAATGTGACTGTCGAAATTGAAAATAATCGTGACCCAGTTATCTATGGCTACGGCTTTGGTCTCCGAAGTAAGCTCTTAGGCTATTTTATAAGAGCTGACTGGGCTTGGGGTGTGGATGACGGTATCACACTCGACAGCGTATTTTACATATCTTTAGCCATGGACTTCTAATTGGCTATTCTGCCTGATTGTCCTTCAAAAAAGTTCCGAACATGATCCTTCTTGACGACTTGGCCATATCTGCTGATGCAGCTTTGGATGACCTTATCGAAATTCGTAGACACTTGCACGCTAACCCCGAATTATCGTTCTATGAAGAAAAGACAGCTGCTTTCGTATCTGAGAAGTTAACCGAGCTCGGTATCTCTCATAAGTCGGGAATAGGCGGTCATGGAATCGTCGCAGATATCGTTGGAGACAAAGCTGGAAAAGTAGTCGCTGTAAGAGGAGATATGGATGCTTTACCCATCACAGAATTGAATGAAGTGCCTTATGCTTCCACAAAAAAAGGTGTCATGCATGCCTGCGGTCATGACGTTCATACTACTTGTATTCTCGGAGCTGCAAGACTACTGCAAGAAAGGAGGTTATCTCTCAAGGGGACCGTGAGATTGATTTTTCAGCCTGCGGAAGAGCGTATTCCCGGAGGGGCTTCATTGATGATAAAAGATGGAGTATTGAAAAAGCCCGACGTTCAGCTCATTTTCGGACAGCATGTTTATCCCGATATGGAAGTTGGAAATGTTGGTTTTCGACCGGGAATGTACATGGCTTCAGCCGATGAAATTTACATTCACATAAAGGGAAAAGGCGGTCATGCCGGATTGCCGCATAAGTGTATTGATACCATTCTTCTAGCCTCGCACGTGGTGACATCCATCCAGCAACTCGTGAGCCGAAGGGCTACCGCGAGCACTCCCACTGTTGTTTCAATAGGCAAGTTTATTGGAAATGGAGCCACGAACGTGATTCCAGATGAAGTAAAACTGGAAGGGACAATTCGCACGATGAATGAAAAGTGGAGATTTGAGTTGCATCATCTGCTCAAAGATCTCGTCTCCGGTATATGTAAATCCATGGGAGGCTCTGCCGATATCGAAGTGAGAGAAGGGTATCCGGCTCTAATAAATGATAATGACCTAACCCTCTGGGCAAAGAAGAAAGCCATAGAATTATTGGGGGAAGAGAGCGTTCATGATCTTGATCTTAGGATGACAGCAGAAGATTTCTCTTATTTCGCTCAGGAGATTCCTGCATGCTTTTACCGATTGGGAACTTCTAATGCAAGCAAGGGCTTGGGAGCGCCATTGCATACAGGAAAATTTGACATAGACGAAGATGCTCTTCGAATAGGTTCATCTCTAATGGCCACCCTTGCAGCAAAGGCCTTGGAAGAGTTGTAGCCGATCAAAACGGCACAATTAATTTTTCTATTTTAGTCTGTGGCCTCCGAACATTTAATTCGCTACTTCACTCATAAACTTTATCCTCATCAATCGGAGCTGCTCCTCAGTGTAGTCGCCTTCAAACTCGTCGTAAGCTGCTCCTATATCATCCGACTCAGCCTCTAAGAAGTAGTCGTAGATGTCTTGCTGCTCTTCTTCATCGAGCATATCATCCAAGTAGTAGTTAATGTTGATTTTGGTTCCTGAACCCACAATAGCTTCAATCTCATCGATCACAGTATCCATTTCTTTTCCTTTGGCTCGAGCGATGTCCTCGAGCGGAAGCTTACGGTCAATGTTTTGAATAATATGGACTTTAAGCCCGGACTTGTTTACAATAGACTTTACCACCAAATCTTGTGGTCGATCAATCTCGTTTTCTTCAACGTAGCGCTTGATGAGGTCTAAGAATGGAGCTCCGAATTTGCGCGCTTTTCCCGCTCCTACACCTACTATGTTTGTTAGCTCTTCAGTAGTGATAGGATATTGAGAAGCCATTTCTTGCAAGGAAGGATCTTGGAAAATCACATAGCCCGGAAGCTCTTTTTTCTTGCTGATCTCTTTTCTCAAGGAGATTAACATCTTGTAGAGTCGATCATCCATAGCGCCTTTTCCACCTCCGCCGTCAGAGGTATCATCTACGCCGCTGTAGTCGTTCTCTTTGATTAGCTCAATTGAGTAAGGTTTCTTGATGAATTTCTCTCCTTTTTCGGTGAGTTTAAGAATTCCGTAAGACTCAATTTCTTTCGACAATAATCCGCGAATGGTAGATTGTCTGATGACTGCGTTCCAATACTTTTCATCTTCATTCTGTCCGGCACCAAAACACTCCAGCTCGTCATCCTTGTATGTTTTTACTTCTGCCGTTTCATTTCCTACCAAAACATTGATGAGGTGATTGGCTTTATGTCGCTGCTTTGATTCTTTGACACACTCCAAGAGTTGCTTGATCTGATCCTTCCCTTCGAATCGCTCCTTTGGGTGGCGACAATTGTCGCACATATCCGTGCATTTATCAGAATCAAACTCTTCTCCGAAGTAATGCAAAATGAATTTTCGGCGACAAAGGCTGGTTTCAGCATAAGAGACGATTTCTTGCAGGAGTTGTTTGCCGATCTCCATTTCAGAAACATGCTTGCCTTGAA